>JAUYEI010000078.1 GCA_030691385.1 Azonexus sp. | reverse complement strand
GGCCAATGGTCACAAGACCCTGGTCTTCAGCCAGTTCGTCGATTTCCTGCAGATCCTGCGCGTCCCGCTCGACGCCGCCGGCATCAGCTACCAATACATCGATGGCGCGACGCCCGCCGCCGAGCGCAGCAAGCGCGTCGCCGCCTTCCAGGCCGGCGACGGCGACCTCTTCCTGATCAGCCTGAAAGCCGGCGGTTTCGGCCTCAACCTGACCGCCGCCGACTACGTGGTGATTACCGACCCCTGGTGGAACCCGGCCGCCGAAGACCAGGCCATGGGCCGCGCCCACCGCATCGGCCAGCAACGGCCGGTGACCGTCTATCGGCTGGTCAGCAAGGGCAGCATCGAGGAACGCATCGTCGACCTGCACCACGACAAACGGGCGCTGGCCGACAGCATCCTGGACGACGGCGATGCTTCGACCCTGCCGTCGACCGAAGATCTGGTGGCGCTGATTCGCGGCGAGTAGCGGAAGCGGCCCGGCAAGGCGGCAGGCCGGGCCGAGATTTCAAATTTTTGATTTTGGCCGAAAAACGGCGTTGACCGTAACGCAAAGCGGCGGTTTCGTTGCCGAATGCGCCAACGCAAGATTACAGACTTGTAATCCAGCCGTCAGCCGCCCGTCGGTTGGCGCGGCGCACAATCGCCGCATCCATCCTCCAAGGAACCGCCATGCGCCTGCTGCTTGCCCTGATGCTCTCCCTCAGCCTGCCCGCTTTCGCCCAGCACGATCATGGCGCGCACAAGCCGGCCGCTGTTCAATCTGCGCCGCTGAGCGATGGCCTGGTCAAGAAAATCGACAAGGCGGCCGGCGAGATCGTCATCCAGCACGGCCAGCTCGACAGCATCGGCATGCCGCCGATGACCATGGCTTTTGGCGTTGCCGACAAGGCCTGGCTGGGCAAGCTCAAGGCCGGCGACAAGATCCGGTTCGCGGCCGAGATGAAGGGCGGCAACGCCATTGTCAGCCACTATGAGATGGCGAAGTAAGCGCCTCGCCGATGCCTGAAATACTCCCCAACTGGCACCCGGCGGTCGTTCATTTTCCGATTGCCCTTGCCGTCACCGCCGCGCTGCTCTTGCTGCTCGGTCGGCTGCGCCCGGCCAATCCGACTTTCACGGCCAGCGGCCGTCTGCTGGTCCTGGGCGCCGCCCTGAGTGCCGGGCTTGCCGCGGCGCTGGGCTGGTACGCTTTTCAGACCGTTGAACATGACGGCGCCGGTCATCTGGTCATGCTCAGCCATCGCAACTGGGCGCTGGCCGGCACCGCCGGGCTGATCGTGCTGGCCGTCTGGGATGGCCTGCGCCAACGGGCTGAACGCCCGCCGCACGCGGCAATGCTGCCGATCATGCTGGTGCTTTCGGCCAGCCTGGGGGTGACCGGCTGGCTGGGTGGCGAAATGGTTTATCGGCATGGCATCGGCGTCTCGGCATCAGCTTTCGCTGTGCCGGAAGTGGCGGCGCCGACGGTGGCAGAGCCGCCAACGACAGCGCCTGAAGCGGTAACCGAAACGTCAGCCGCCCCCGGCGAACACATTCACAAGGATGGCAAACGCCATCGCCATTGAGGCTGCCCATGAAACGCCCGCCGCTTCTCGCCCCCTTCCTTGCCCTGTTGCTGACTGCGCTGGCCGCCCAGGGCGCCGAACCGCTGCCCGGCGCCAGCGTTGAATCGCTGCTCGCCGCTGCCCGCGAGCACAGCCCGGATGTCCGCATGGTCCGCCTCGAAGCCGAAGCGGCGCGCGAACGCATCCAGCCGGCCGGTGCCCTGCCTGACCCGGTGCTGCGCATCGAGCTGGAAAACATCACGCGCAACGGCAGCCAGAGCGCGACGCTCGACCCGACGCGGACCGGCAACACCAAATACACGCTGATGCAGCCGCTGCCCTTCTGGGGCAAGCGCGACCTCAAGCGCGACGTGGCCAGCGCCGAGGCGAGGCAGGCAGAAGGCCGCGCCAGCGACACCTGGGCCGAGGTGGCCAGCCGCATCAAGGGCCTCTACGCGCAATACTGGCTGACCGGCCAGTCGCTGCAACTGACCCGCGAGAACATTGAACTGACCCGCCGCCTCGAACAGATTGCCCAGGCCCGCTACGCCGGCGGCCTCGCCGCGCAGCAGGACGCCATCCGCGCCCAACTCGAGCGCAGCGCCATGGACGCCGAACTGGTCGGCATGGAAAGCGAGTTTCATCACCTGATGGTCTTCCTCAACGCCATGCTGGCCCGGCCGAGCGGCGCCGCGCTGGCCGAACCGGCGGCGCTGCGGACTATCCCCGCCCGGCTCGACGGCGCCGCGCTGAACGACCGCCTGCTCGCCGCCAACCCGCAACTGACCATCGAATCCGCCCGCGTCGGCGGCGCCGAGAAGAGCCGCGAACTGGCCTACCGCAACCGTTACCCCGATTTCACGCTCGGCGTGGCGCCGATGCAGGTGCAGAACCGCGTCGATGCCTGGAACCTGATGCTGGAAATGAACCTGCCGCTGCAACAGGGAACGCGACGCAGCCAGGAGCGTGAAAGTGAACGCATGCTGGAAGCGGCATCGGCGCGCAAGGAAGCGCTCGGCCACCGGCTGATGGGTGATCTCAACGCGGCCCTGAACAACCTGGAAAGTGCCCGCAGCACCGAGCAGATCAGCCGCAACCGCCTGCTGCCGCAGGCCGAACTGACTTTCAAATCGGCGCTGGCCGGCTACGAGAACGGCAAGGTCGACTTCGCCACCCTGCTCGACGCCCAGCGCCAGATCCGCAACGCCCGCCTCGCGCTGCTGCGCGCCCAGGCCAGCCAGCAGACGCGGCTGGCCGAGATCGAACGCCTGCTTGGAGAAGACCTGTGAAAACCGGCCCCCTGTTCATTTTTATTGCCGTCGCCCTCACCGTCGGCGGTTTTGCCGGCGGTTATCAGTTTGGCCAGCAGAAAACGGATGGCGTGACAGCAGTTGCCACGGTCAACCCGAAAAATGAGCAAAAACCGAAATTGCTCTATTACCGCAACCCGATGGGCCTGCCCGACACTTCGCCAACGCCGAAGAAAGACCCGATGGGCATGGACTACATCGCAGTCCATGAAGGCGAGGACGCCGCGGCCGGGGACAGCGGCCTCAAGATCAGCGCCGAGAAAATCCAGAAAATGGGCGTCAAGGCCGAGCCGGCCAGGCTGCAGGTGCTCGACAAGAGCGTGCGCGCCAGCGGCCGGGTCGAGATCGACGAAAGCCGCAGCTACACGGTGACCGCCAAGTTCGAGGGCTACATCGAGCGCCTGCACGTCAATACAACGGGCCAGCCGGTCGGCCGAAGCCAGCCGCTGTTCGAGGTGTACAGCCCGGAACTGGTCTCGGCCCAGCGCGAATACGCCATCGCCGCGCAGGGCGTCGGCAAGCTCAATGAGGCTGGCAGCGAAGCGCAGTCGGCGATGCAGCAGCTGGCCGATTCCAGCCTGCAGCGGCTCAAGAACTGGGACATTTCCGACGAGCAGATCAAGGCGCTGGCCCTGTCCGGCAATGCCAAACGGACGCTGACCTTCCGCGCCCCGGTGGCCGGGATCGTCACCGAGAAGAAGGCCGTGCAGGGCATGCGCTTCATGCCCGGCGAAATGCTCTACCAGATCGCCGACATTTCCAGCGTCTGGGTCCAGGCCGATGTTTTCGAGCAGGACATCGCGGCGGTGGGTGTCGGCCAGAAGGCGAAAATCAGGATCAATACCTATCCCGGCGAAGTATTCGAGGGGCGCATCGCCTACGTTTATCCGACGCTCAAGGCGGAAACGCGGACGGTGCCGGTACGCATCGAACTGGCGAACCCGAAAGGCCGATTGAAGCCGGCGATGTTTGCCGAGGTCGACATTCCGGTGGCCGGGGCGGCTTCCGTGGTGACCGTGCCGAATTCGGCGGTGATCGACAGCGGCAACAAGCAGGTGGTCATCGTGCAACTGGCCGAAGGGCGCTTTGAGCCGCGGGTTGTGCGCCTCGGCGCCCGGGGTGGCGAATTCGTGCAGGTACTGGACGGCGTGCGCGAGGGCGAGATGGTGGTGACGGCGGCCAATTTCCTGATCGATGCCGAGAGCAATCTGAAGGCGGCACTTGGCGGGATGCAGGCTGCCAAGCCGGCGGCGGTTGGGCATAAGGCGGTGGGGGTTTTGAATGCGGTTGATGCGTCGGCTGGGACGGTGACGATTTCGCATGAGCCGGTGGCGAGTTTGAAATGGCCGGCGATGAAGATGGATTTTGTTTTGGCGAATCCTTCGCTGGTGGCTGGTTTTAAGCCTGGGGCTTCTGTTGAGTTTGAGTTTGTCGAGCGGAATCCTGGCGAGTGGGTGGTTATCTCGGTGGTGCGGAAATGACGCTTTCCTTTGGTGGGCATGGGTTTCCGCCTTGTTGGCGGGCGTACTTTCTTTTGCTTCGCCAAAAGAAAGTAGCCAAAGAAAAGGCGACCCCGGGGGCGGCGCCCTTCGGGTTCCTTCCGCTACTCGGCAGGCCGGGCGGCTTGCTAAACTCGCCTGCGGCTCAGACAACGCAAGCCGACTGCCCCCGGCCCGCCTGCGTTGCTCAGCGCCTTCCACGGGGACCCCAAAGGCGTCCGGGTTCGACCGATGTAGCGCAAAAAATTGATTTCCACGGTCAACCGGAAAAAACGGCCAAAAATGAAATCGGCCATTCAGGCACCCAAGCCCAAATACGGGTCGTTTCACCGGGCCCCTTGAGAGGTGCCGAGCAACGCAGGAAGGCCGGGGGCCTTCGGCGAGGACTGTCTGAGGGGCAAAGCCCCGAGTTCCGCAGCCGCCCGGCCTGCCGAGTAGCGCAGGGAACCGGCGAAGCCGGCACCGACCCAGGGTCGCCTTCTTCTTTGGCTACTTTCTTCTTGGCGAAGCAAGAAGAAAGTACGCCCGCCAGCAAGGCGGAACCCCAAGCCCATTACGAAGGCCACCGCCAAAAAAACTGGATTCCCGCTTCCGCGGGAATGACAACAGAGGGCCGCCCTCATGCTTAATGCCCTCATCGACTGGTCAGCCAGAAACCGCTTCCTCGTCCTCCTGGCCACCCTCTTCATCACCCTCGCCGGCATCTGGTCGGTCCTCAAAACCCCGCTCGACGCCATCCCCGACCTTTCCGACGTCCAGGTCATCCTGTACACCGAATTCCCCGGCCAGGCGCCGCAGGTCGTCGAGGACCAGGTCACCTACCCGCTGACCACCGCCCTGCTCTCGGTCCCCAAATCAAAAGTCGTGCGCGGCTTCTCATTCTTCGGCGCCTCCTTCGTCTACGTCATTTTCGAAGACGGCACCGACATCTACTGGGCGCGCTCCCGCGTACTCGAGTATGTCAATTCCGTCTCCGGCAAGCTGCCCAAGGGGGTAAATCCGACGCTTGGCCCGGACGCCACCGGCGTCGGCTGGGTCTACCAGTATGCCGTGCTGGCCAAGGACAAGACGCTGGCCGAACTGCGTACCTTGCAGGACTGGTACCTGCGCTACCAACTGGCCAAGGCGCCCGGCGTCGCCGAAGTGGCGAGCATCGGCGGTTTCGTCCAGCAGTACCAGGTCACCGTCGATCCGGTCAAACTGCGCGCCTACGGCATCCCGCTGATGGCCGTCGCCGAGGTCATCCGCAATTCCAACCGCGACGTCGGCGGGCGCACGCTGGAGATGGCCGAGACCGAATACATGGTGCGCGGCCGTGGTTATCTGCGCGGCAAGGGCGACATCGAAAATCTGGTCTTGAAGGTGCAGAACGGCACGCCGGTGCGCGTTGCCGACATCGGTCGCGTCGAGCTGGTGGCCGACGAGCGGCGCGGCATCACCGAGTTGAACGGTGAGGGCGAAGTGGTTTCCGGCATCGTCATGTCACGCTTCGGCCAGAACGCGCTCGATGTCATCCACAACGTCAAGACCAGGATCGGCGAAGTCAGCGCCGGCCTGCCGGAAGGGGTCAGCATCGAGACCGTTTATGACCGCTCGGAACTGATCCACCGCGCCATCGCCACACTCAAGCGCACGCTGGCCGAGGAAAGCCTGATCGTCGCGCTGGTCTGCTTCGTCTTCCTGCTCCACCTGCGTTCGGCGCTGGTCGCCATCATCATGCTGCCAGTCGGCATCCTGGCCGCCTTCATCGGCATGCGGGCGCTGGGTATCAATTCGAACATCATGAGTCTGGGCGGGATTGCGATTGCCGTCGGGGCGATGATCGATGCGGCGATTGTGATGATCGAGAATGCGCATAAACATCTGGAGCGGCTGGAAAACTCCTCCCCCTTCAAGGGGGAGACCGCGGACTTCTCCTCCCCCTTCAAGGGGGTGGCAGGGAGGGGGATGGGTTTAGCTACGGAATCAGCCAATGAAACCCATCCCCACCCCAGCCCTCCCCTTGAAGGGGAGGGAACATTACGCGCCCACGCCATCATCGCTGCCTGCAAGGAAGTCGGCCCCGCCCTCTTCTTCAGCCTGCTCATCATCACCGTCTCCTTCCTCCCGGTATTCACGCTCGAAGCCCAGGAAGGCCGGCTGTTTGCGCCGCTGGCGTGGACCAAGACCTTCGCCATGGCGGCCGCCGCCTTCCTGTCGGTGACGCTGGTGCCGGTGCTCATGCTGCTCTTCATCCGCGGCAAGATCCGGCCGGAAGCCGAAAATCCGGTCAATCGTTTCCTGATCCGGATTTATCGCCCGATCATCGCCGCCGTCATGAACTGGAAGAAAACGACCATCGCGCTTGCCCTGATCGCCATGGCCGTCAGCATCATCCCGGCCAGCCGGCTGGGCAGCGAATTCATGCCGACACTCAATGAAGGCACGCTGTTCTACATGCCGACCACCCTGCCCGGCCTGTCGGTGACCAAGGCGGCCGAACTGCTGCAGACCCAGAACAAGATCATCAAGAGTTTCCCGGAAGTCGCCTCGGTATTCGGCAAGGCCGGCCGGGCGCAGACCGCCACCGACCCGGCGCCGATGGAAATGTTCGAGACGGTGATCAACCTCAAGCCGGAGTCGGAATGGCGGCCGGGCCTGACCACCGACAAGCTGATTGCCGAACTGGACAAGGCCCTGCAATTCCCCGGCGTCGCCAATTCGTGGACGATGCCGATCAAGGCGCGCATCGACATGCTGTCCACCGGCATCCGCACCCCCATCGGCATCAAGGTTTTCGGCACCGATCTCGTCGAAATGGAACGCCTGGCCAAGGAAATCGAAAGCGTCGTCAAGACCGTGCCGGGCACCAGCAGCGCCTTCGCCGAACGGATCACCGGCGGCTTCTACCTCGACATCGTGCCCAACCGCATTGCGCTCGCCCGCTACGGGCTGAGCGTCGGCGAAGTGATGGACGTCGTCGCCGCCGCGCTCGGCGGCGAAATGGTCACCACCACCGTCGAAGGCCGCGAGCGCTTCGGCGTCACGGTCCGCTACCCGCGCGACCTGCGCAGCGACCCGCAAGCCATCGCCCGCGAAGTGCTGGTCCCGGTGCCAGCCGAAATGGGTGCCCCGGCAACCATGATCCCGCTCGGCCAGGTCGCCGAAGTCAAGATCAGCACCGGCGCCCCGGCCATCCGCACCGAAAACGCCCTGCTCTCGGCCTACATCTACGTCGACATCCGCGACCGCGACATCGGTTCCTACGTCGCCGACGCGCGCAAAGCCGTCAACGATCAGGTCAAATTCACCCCTGGCACCTACGTCACCTGGAGCGGCCAGTTCGAGTACATGGAGCGGGCCATCGCCAAGCTCAAGGTCGTCGTCCCGGTCACCCTGCTCATCATCTTCCTGCTGCTTTACCTGAATTTCCGGCGCATTACCGAAACGCTGATCGTCATGCTCTCGGTGCCTTTCGCGCTGGTCGGCGGCATCTGGCTGATGTGGATACTCGGCTACAACCTGTCGGTCGCCGCCGCCATCGGCTTCATCGCGCTGGCCGGCGTGGCGGCCGAAACCGGCGTCATCATGCTGATCTACCTCGACCACGCATGGACAGCCGTGCAGGCAAAATGTGCAGAGGAAGGCCGTAGCCCGCAGGCATCCGATCTCTACGCCGCAGTCATGGAAGGCGCTGTCGAGCGGGTCCGCCCGAAGATGATGACGGTCACCGCCATCATGGCCGGCCTGCTGCCCATCCTGTGGGGGACCGGCACCGGCTCGGAAGTCATGAGCCGCATCGCGGCGCCGATGGTCGGCGGCATGATTTCTTCCACCATCCTGACCCTGGCCGTCATTCCAGCCATCTATGCCCTGATCAAGCAGCGTCAGCAAGAGCCTGGCAGCGCACCCGTGATTTCAAAATTGGCCAAAATTTCCGGTTGACCGTAACAATAGCCGCCCCCTGACGTACACTGCGCCCCTCACCATTCAGGCAGGATGCCCCGATGCAACAAGAACACTTCATTCCGGGCAAGGACGCCTCGCTCGAACACGCCATTTCTTCGATGCAGGCCAAGCTGGCGGCCCGCGGTTTCGACATTGAGGAGTGCTCCTGGCTCAACCCGGTGGACAACGTCTGGTCCGTGCATGTGCGCAACAGCGCCTGCCACCTGATGTTCACCAACGGCAAGGGAGCCACCCGGCTGGCCGCCCACGCCAGCGCGCTGGGCGAGTATTTCGAGCGCCTCTCCTGCAACTATTTCTGGAACCACTACTACCTCGGCGACACCATCGCCAACCGCGCCTTCACGCACTACCCGCGCGAGCGCTGGTTCCCGCTGACCGCCGACGCCACCGACTGGCCGGCCGAATTGCTGACGCCTGAATTGCAGGCCTTCTACAACCCGGAAGGGAACATCCCGGCTGAAGTGCTCGTCGACATGAATTCCGGCAACGAGGACCGCGGCATCTGCGCCATTCCCTACGTCCGCCAGCGCGACGGTGCCGAGGTCTTCTTCCCGGTCAATGTCATCAGCAATCTCTACGTCAGCAACGGCATGGCGGCCGGCAACACCCAGGCCGAAGCACGCGCCCAGGCGCTGTCGGAAATCCTCGAACGCCACGTCAAGTTCAAGGTCATCGCCGAAGGCCTCTGCCTGCCCGACGTGCCGGACGAGGTGATCGGCCGTTACCCGAGCATCGCCGCCGGCATCAAGGGCCTGCGCGACGCCGGCTTCGGCATTCTGGTCAAGGACGCCTCGCTCGGCGGCCTCTATCCGGTGCTGTGCGTGACCATGCTCAACCCCAAGGACCAGGGCGTCTTCGCCAGTTTCGGCGCCCATCCACGCTTCGAGATCGCCCTTGAGCGCGCCCTGACCGAACTGCTCCAGGGCCGCGCCCTCGAAGCGCTCGACGGTTTCCCGCCCCCCGGCTTCGACCTCGACGAAATCGCCAGCGCGCCGAATATCGAAATCCACTTCGTCGATTCGAGCGGCATCGTGAGCTGGGAATTTTTCGGTGAGGAAGCCGATTTCGACTTCGTCGACTGGAACTTCAACGACCTGGAAAACGGCAAGACCGCCGACGACTACGCCTGGCTGGCCGGGCGCATCCACGCCGACGGCCACGACATCTACGTCGCCGACTTCGACCACCTCGGCGTCTACGCCTGCCGCATCCTCGTTCCCGGCCTGTCGGAGATCTACCCGATCGACGACCTCGAATGGGAAAACAACAGCAACGGCAACGTCGTCCGCGCCGACATCCTGCGTCTGGCCGAACTCAACGACGACGAATGCTGCGAACTGCTCGATACCCTCAATGAACTCAACATCGCCGATGAACGCCCGGTCGCCGCGCTGATCGGCCTCGCCGCCGATCCCGGCTCGCTGTGGGCCGACCTGCGCGTCGGCGAACTGAAAACCATGCTCGCCCTGGCCGGTGGCGACCCCGATGCCCTGTGCGAAGGCCTCGAATGGGTGCGCCAGTTCGAACAACTCGACGCCGGCCGTCGCCGCATTTACGCCTGCCTGCAGACCCTCATCGACATGGACGACCCGGCCGACTACGAAAGCGCCCTGTTCAGCCTCTACGGCGAGGAAACGCTAGACCAGGCCGTCGCCATGCTCGACGGCGACATCCGTTTCTTCGGCCTGGTTTCACCCGGACTCGACCTCGCCGGCTGCGAGCTGCACCAGCGCCTGCTCAGGGAATACGAGAAAGCGCACGCGAGCGCCAGCTGAGGGAAATTCACATTCCCACGGTCAACCCGAAAAAACGGCCAAAATTGAAATCGGGCGGCTACCCTGCCGCCTGCCTCAGCCATTTCACCAGCATCGCGTACAGATGCTCGGGATCGACCGGCTTGGCGATGAAGTCGTTCATACCGACATCGAGACAGCGCGCCTTGTCCTCGGCGAAGGCGTTGGCCGTCATGGCCAGGATGGGCACGCTGCCCCCCTGGGCCATGGCGCGAATCTTCCGGGTCGCCGTCAGGCCGTCCATGCGCGGCATCTGCATGTCCATCAGGATCAGGTCGTAGGCCTTGTCGCCCAGCATGTGCAGGGCGACCATGCCGTCGTCGGCGGTATCGACCACCAGCCCGACATCATCGAGCATGGCCTGGGCAATGAGCTGGTTGATCGGCTCGTCATCGACGAGCAGGATGCGGCGATTCGGGTAGTCGCGCCGCAATATTTCATCGGCGCCGACGATTGATTCGCTATCCGTCGGCACCTCGTCCGCCGGCCCCTTTTTCAGACGAACCGTCAGCCAGAAAGTGCTGCCTTGCCCGGGCAGGCTGAAGGCGCCGGCATCGCCGCCCATCAGGTGGGCCAGCTTGCGCGTAATGTCGAGGCCGAGCCCGGTGCCGCCATATTTTCGGGTGGTCGAATTGTCGGCCTGCTCGAAGGCGCCGAAGAGCCTGGGCAGATCGTCCTCGGCAATGCCGATGCCGGTATCCTCGACCTCGAATCGGAGCAGGACGCTATCGGCATCCTCGTCGACCAGGCTGGCACGCAGGGTAATGATGCCTTCGTCGGTGAACTTGATGGCATTGGTGACGTAGTTGAGCAAGGCCTGCTGCAGGCGTGTCACGTCGCCGAGCAGCGGCGGCAGGTGTGGCGCCGGCTCGGTGTTCAAGGTCAGATGTTTGGCCTGGACCCGATCGCGCAGCATCGCGGCGACATTGCCGAGAATGCTGTCGACCCGGAGCGGCGCTGCTTCGAGCGTGAATTTCCCGGCTTCGATTTTCGACAGGTCGAGGATGGCATTGATGATGTCGAGCAGATGTTCGCCGGCCAGTTCCAGGCGGTCGAGGCGTTTCATCTGTTCGGGCTCCAGCCCGCTGCGCCGGATCAGGTGCGTCATGCCGGTAATGGCGTTGAGCGGCGTGCGAATCTCGTGCGACATGTTGGTCAGGAAAGCACTCTTCGCCACATTCGCCGCTTCGGCCGCTTCCTTGGCGACAGCCAGTTCCGCCGTGCGCCGGTCAACCAGCTCTTCAAGATGCAGCCTGTATTGCCGGAGCTCTTCTTCGTTGCGCACGCGTTCCGAAATGTCGCGACTGATGCCGAACAGGCCGACCACCTGCTGATTTTCGTCAAACAGCGGCCACTTGTTCGTTTCCACGTAGGCCGGCCGGCCATCGGCGTCGTAGTAGGGATCAATCCTGGCCACCAGGGGTTTCCCCTCCCTGAACACGGGCGCTTCCTCTTCCTCGTAAATATGGGCGGTTTCCGGCGGGAAGACCTCCCGGTCATGCTTGCCGATCATGTCGCGCCAGTGGGCATGCCCGGTAATGACCGCCAGCGTCTGGCTACAGAAGCGGAAACGGCTCTCGGCATCCTTGAAATAGACGAAATCGGTCGTCTGATTGAGGAAAGCCTCGAAATCGCGGTTGAATTCGGCCACCTTTTTCTCGGCCAGCTTGCGGTCAGTGATATCGACATCCATGCAAACAAATATCGGGGCCTCCGCGCTGGTGCCGGGAATCGAAAACACGGTCGCATCAATCCAGCGCAGTTCTCCCTGGCGATTGTGCGTGGCGAATTCGCCGGGACCGACCGGTTTGCCGTTGACAGCAATCTCGCCAAGCAGGCGGACGAATTCGGTCGCCTCTTCCGGCGTGTGAATTAGCTGATCCAGCGTCTTGCCCAGCGCCTCAGCGGCAGTCCAGCCATAGAGGTGTTCCGAAGCACGGTTCCAGTAGACCACGCGCCCCTGGCGGTCAAACCATTGCACGGCGACATTCGGCGTGTTTTCGAGCGTCGCCGAGAGCTGCCGCCGCGACGATTCGGCCCGCCCGGTCGCCCGCGAGGCCAGCATCAAGGCGCGTGCCAGGGTCAGGAAAGCGCCCGCCACCATGACGGCGACCAGGGCGAATCCCAAACGCAGCGAACCCAGATTGTCCGGCGCGGCCGACCAGCCGCCCCGCGGCGTCGCGGCAATCTGCCAGGAGCCCTGCGGGACGTGAATGGTCGCCAGGACCGGATTGGCCTCGAACAATTCCGGACGGCCAAAAAACACAGCGCCGTCGGCGCCCTTGGCATCCTTGCCGCGAATGGCAATTTCAACGGGAAGCCTGGCATCGCCCAGGCCGCTGCTGGCAAACAGTTTTTCAGCATCGATCACCGCGCTGACAACCCCCCAGAAATACTCGCCGCCTTTGCTGCCGGGCAAATAAACCGGCATACGCGCTACCAACCCGACACCACCCTGAACCAGATTCAGCGGCCCGGCCAGGACAATCTGGCGCGACTCCCGGGCCTGCTCGACCGTCGCCAGCTGCTCCGGTACCGTGCGGAAATCGAGGCCGACCGCCCGTTCGTTACCCTGCAACGGGTACATCAAACGAATCACCATATCCGGGGCGACGGCAATGTTGCGCAACTGGGTGCGCCCCGAAAACAGCGAGCGGGCGGCTATTTCAAAGCGTTCCTGATTGAGTCTGGGCTCCAGCGCAATGACGCCGATCATCCCTTTCACCAGCTGGATGTCGCCATTGAGGTTGCTTTCGAGCGCATCGCGGACCACCGTCAGGCCATGCAGTACCTCGGCGCGTTCGGCCGAGGCAAACTGTTCGCGATTGATTTTTTCGGCAAAGTAAGCGGCCAGCGCCAGGCCGCAACAAACCAGCAAGGCGGCGGCGAGGTACAGGGCTCGGCGCTTCACGTCAGGCCTTCCCGGGCCGGATCAAGCCCGGGACCTGCCCTGTACTCGGTCGACTGCGATACTCGACGACAATAGATTTCAAACTGCACTCCGCATGTCCGCACGGCAATATTCACGACCCTCGATTGTATCCCCGGGATGGCTCGGGCAAAGCAATTGCCGCCGAACTTCCCGGCCGCCAGCGACTCAAACAGGCAGGACCCAAGCGCATGGCCAGAACCCTGCGCGGCCCGCGAGGAGTAGGCCATGCCCCCAGTCATCCCCACCCGCCAGGAAAAAGACTCCTTCGGCAGCATCGAGGTGGCCGGCGATCGCCTGTGGGGCGCCCAAACCCAGCGCTCGCTGGAGCACTTTGCGATTTCCACTGAACGCATGCCGGAAGAACTGATCCACGCCCTGGCCATGGTCAAGGCCACCTGCGCCAACGTCAACCGCGAGTTCGGCCTGCTCCCGGCGCCCATTGCGGCGGCGATCATCGTCGCCGCCAACGAGATCACCAGCGGCCGGCACCCCGATGAATTCCCGCTGGCGGTCTGGCAGACCGGCTCCGGCACGCAAACCAACATGAACATGAACGAGGTGCTGGCCAACCGCGCCTCGGAGCTGCTCGGCAGCCAACGCGGCCACGCCCGCCTCGTTCACCCCAATGACGAAGTCAATCTCGGCCAGTCGTCGAATGACATCTTTCCGACCGCCATGCATGTCGCGGCGGCCATCGGCATCGAGCGCAACCTGCTGCCGGCCATCCGCCAACTGACCACCACGCTGGCCGAAAAATCGGCCGAGTTTGCCGACATCATCAAGATCGGCCGCACCCATTTGCAGGATGCGACGCCGCTCTCGCTCGGCCAGGAATTCTCCGGCTACGTCGCCCAGTTGCAACACGCCGAAAGCCTGATCGCCGCCAGCCTTCCCTCACTGACCCCGCTGGCCGTCGGCGGCACGGCAGTCGGTACCGGGCTCAACACCCACCCCGAATTCGGTGTCCGCGTCGCCGCCGAACTGGCCGACCGCAGCGGCATTCCATTCACGTCCGCCACCAACAAGTTCGCTGCGCTGGCCGCCCACGACGGCCTGGTCGCCGCCCATGGTGCCCTCAAGACGCTGGCCGGGGCGCTCATGAAAATCGCCAACGACATCCGCTGGCTGGCCTCCGGCCCGCGCTCCGGCCTCGGCGAAATCGGCATTCCGGAAAACGAACCGGGCAGCTCGATCATGCCCGGCAAGGTCAACCCGACCCAGTGCGAGGCACTCACCATGCTCTGCTGCCAGGTCATCGGCAACGACGTGGTCATCGGCATCGCCGGCGCCTCGGGCAATTTCGAACTCAACGTTTTCAAGCCGGTGATCGCCCACAACTTCCTGCAGAGCGTGCGCCTGCTCAGCGACGGCATGCTCGGCTTCGAACACCATTGCGTGCGCGGCATCACCGCCCACCACAAACGCATCGCCGAGTTGATGGAACGCTCGCTCATGCTGGTCACCGCCCTGACCCCGCACATCGGCTACGACAAAGCCGCCGAAATCGCCAAGCTGGCCAACAAGGAAGGCACGACGCTCAGGCAGGCGGCGCTGGCACTGGGCCATGTCTCGCTCGAAGACTATGACCGCTGGGTCGTGCCGGCCGGGATGATTCATCCAGGAAGCAGCTAGGCGAGCCAACTTCCACGGTCAACCGGAAAAATTGGCTTCCAGCCCCGTTCTCTTGCGCACGGGCCGAAGGTGGGCGTTGCCGCCAGGCGTGATAACCGCTTTCCGACACATCCAGAACTCGGCACATCGTCGCTACCGGGTGATCCTGTCGCAATTCTTCAATCCGGCGTATTTCACCGCGACTCCTTCGCAAAATACGCCGCACATTTTTTTAGCAGGTCACGCTCCAACTGCACCTCCGACAACTCCTTGCGCAACCGAGCCAACTCGATCTCCGTTTCCGTCGGTACCCGCTGGCCTTGCCCGACCTTCGCCAGCTTGCCCTCCCTCGACGCCCTGACCTAATTCGCCAGGCTGCTCTTCGGAACCGACAAGCGCTTCGCCGCCGCGTCCACCGATAAGCCAGGCTCCACCACCAACCTCACCGCTTCCGCCCGAAATTCCGGCGTGTACAACCCCTTCGGTATCCGTTCCATTTCCGCCCTCCGTTTCTCTTCATTTTACAAAACGTTGGACTCCACTTTTTTCAGCCTGTCTCCTTTCCGGGAATGGCTATGATGAATCGGTTTATTCAATCCGAGTGCGGAGACCCTGGGGTCATGAACCTTGAAGCCTCAGTTGACCGCTTATCCAGCCTTGGCCAGCCGCCTGAATACAGGCCTTTGCGCCTTCGAGGCGATTCACCCCTTGG
>JAUYEI010000052.1 GCA_030691385.1 Azonexus sp. | reverse complement strand
CTCGCAATTTACGCTCCACGCTTCCTCCCCACACTCGGTCACCCTCATGCAGTTGCGCTTCGCTTCGTTCGCTGTGATCAACTTACGGTGGGACTTGCACCCACAAGAGTGCGCCCGTGCCGGGCGCACATGAAAAATGGCACTTCGTTTGAAGTGCCATTTTTATACGATCCCAAGCCGGACGAGCCGGACCCAAACAGGGGTTAGGGCTCGTTCGTCATCAATAACTTGAACATTTGGCGCGCTGGGCTCGGGCGCGCTGCGGCATTGCGAATCGCTTGTGTGGCTGGCCACACGGCGCGCTCCGCGCCTTGCATCGCATCCCGATCCAGCGGCCAAATATCCAGGTTATTTCCTTACGAACCCTTACGATGTGAGCGTAACTGCTGACGGGGAGATTGACCATGGGAACGGCGACATTGGAAGAGCGCCAGGCGGCGAATCTGCATGGTGTGCTGTCCTGTTTTGATCGACTCATCATCATCGGCACATTGCCCGGGGCCTGTTATGCGGCAGGGATGACGAGTTTTTTGTGCGCGCACAAGATCAAGATTTTTGACTACCCGCGATTTGCCGAGCCGCTGCGGGGATTGAAATCGAACATGTAAGCAAGAGCCACATTCGCATGATCGCTTCGTCGCTCGGCATCGGCTGCTCTGTCATGGCTTGGCCTTTCTCTTTGGGTAAAGTCCGTAGATTGCACCACATCAGTTTGAATCACACCTGCGCAGCAGGCAGCACCTGCCGGTAAAGCGCCCGGCTGGCATAGGCCAGCCACGGCAGGGTCAGGGGCAGGAGCGGCAAAAGCAGGACGCTGCCGATTGTCACGGTCGACAGGAAAAAAGCCCAAAAAATGGAAGGCAGAAAATTGGCGAAAACGATGCGCACGCTGAGCACCACGGCCTCTACCAGTCCGGCCCGGCGCTCGCAGAGCAGCGGTACGGAAAAGGCCGCGACGCAGTAGAGCAGCAGCGCGACGACCAGACCGGAAACCCCTGCCCAGAGCACGAAGGACAGCACGTTGGCGTTGGCGTTGGCCGGCAGCAACTTGTCGAGCCACACCGGCGTCGCCCCGACCATGTAGGCGTAAAGAATCGCCGCGTCGGTGACGAAGATCATGAAGAGCAGCGCACAGACCAGCGCGAGCGCCCACAATGCCCGTGAGGCACGAGCAAAACCGCTGACGATACTGGCCAGCCCGACCGGCTCACCGGCCTCAAGCGCCCCGGCGATGCCGAAAAATCCGGCCAGAATGGCTGGGCCGATCAGCATGAAGGCGCCCGCCGCCGCGATGATGAACGGCGTCCAGCCTTGGGCCAGCAGGCCACCCATGATCGCCAGGCCGCCGAGCGTGAAGATGAGGGCGTAGCCGATGCTGATGCCGCGTGTCGCATTGGCAACACGCCAGCCATCAGCCAGGGCGCGTTGCAGGCCGCCAACGGTCAGGGGGGAAAGGGTCATCGCGAGTCCGGTCGAAAAACAGCCATCCCGGCGGGACGGCTGCGCTACGGACCGAGACTACCGAAAAGCCCCCTCGCCCCGCCCTAATGCAAATCAAATTTGCCGGGCGGGACTAATCCCTGCCGATCAGACGACAACCAGCGTCTGCCGCCCGTACCACTCCTCGCCGGCCGGCAAGGGGATCGGCCGGGTCGCTGCCGCCTCGACGCAGAGCATGTGGCGCCAGCCATTGGCCGGCATGTCCTTGAGTTCGGCACAGCGGTCGACAAACGGGTTCCACACGACGACATCGGGGAAACCCTGATTCTGCATGGCCAGGCTCTGCTTTCCGCTATGCAGCAGTTGCGGCCGCTTGGCGTTGAAGTAGACGCGGTCGACTTCGCGGTCGACCGTCAATTCAGGACGGGATTCAAGGGCACTCCGGTCGCCGTCGAGGGAATCGCAGTACTCCAGCCCTTTCACCCCTTCCAGCACGGCCTCCTCGACCTGCGCGACGCGCAGATAGGTGTGCAGCGCGCCGGTAAAGGAAAGCGGCGCGCCGCCGGTATTGGTGACGCCCAACTCGACATCGATGCGGTCGGCCTCGATCATCAGCGTCAGTTCGGCATGGAAGGCGTGTGGCCAGATCGCCAGCGTGGATTCGTCGCTGCTGATTTCCATCGTCACCAGCGCGAAATCGTCGCCCGTCCGCTCGCTGCTGACCGACCATTCGCGGGTCCGCACGAAGCCATGCTTGGGTAGATCGCCACGTTCGGCAAACTGGGGAAAACAAACGGGAACACCGCCGCGAATGGCGACGCTGCCATCGAAAACGGCCTTGTCGGACAAAAACAGGCGTTCCTTGCCATCGGGCGGCACCCAGGACAAAACCTGCGCCCCCAGTTTGCTGATGACGGCGGTGGCACCGCGCGGGCCGTTCAAGCGCAGGGCTTCAATGCCGTGGAAATCGATGGGTTCAATGGAGGGTTTCATGGGTATTCGGAATCACGTAAAGGTGGGGACGGACATGCAGGAATTCGACATCGTGGCCAAGCAGCGTAACGCTGCCGGAACGCCGGTCGTTCCCGGTATCGCTGTATTCGAAGGAATAGACACGGCGCAGCCTGAGCCGCCCGGCGTCGTCACGGGCCAGACGCACCGAGGTGCCAACAACGGTTTCATCGAGAAACTGCAGACCGTCGTCCAGACAGGCACTACGGGCCGCATTGACGCCGATTTCACGCGTTTTCAGGCTATCCAGCCAGAACCAGACGCCAACGGCAGTCAGGGCAAGAAACAACACTTCGCTCAAATTCATGCCCCAAGTATACGTAAAGCGGAAATAACGCACAGAAATTCCAGCGAAATTACCGGATAATTCGCATGTCAAATTTTCCGCGGTCATCATGGAATCTCCTCTGCAACTGTTGCGCGAGCTGTTTCCGTTCGGCCAAACCGGTGCCGAACAGAAAAGTGCAGCCGCAGTTCGCGGATTGCTCGATACCGTGACCGGTCTGTCGCCGCAGGAAACCATCGCCAAGCTGGCCGGTAGCGTTCTGCCCAGCATCAATGGGCAACCGAACCTGCACATGCGCTTCAAGCTGCTCGAAGATGTCAGGCTTGAAGCTGAAGAATCCCTCCCCGTCCTCGAAAAGCTCATTGCCCACGCCGTACTGCCGTTGCCACTCGATGCCGCGACCTCGGCTCTGCAGGCCGACAATCTGCTCAAGGGCCTGGCCGTGGCCTACGCCGGCATTGCCCGTAGCATCAACAAGGCCCACTTCAACGACAGCCTGAGTCATCTGTTGCATCGCAGTGTGCGACGCGCCATGGCCATGATCAGCCGGCGCCAGTTGCTCGCCTACCGTGCCTACGCCGCTCCCTCGACGAGTTCGTGGCAGGCTCTGCACGAGCTTTACCAGATGGTGCGTGGCCAGCGTTCCAAGCCGCTCAACGGCGAAACGGCGCCGATCGAGCACGAATACCTCGGCGCCCTGCTGTTCGCCTACCTCGGGCCGACCAAACTGCCCCGGGCCGAGCTCGAAATCATCAACACCTGCACCCGACAACTGGCGGCCTACGCGCTGGTTGGCGAAGTCACCCCGGAAATCTGCAACGGCAAGGCGATCGACGCCTGTTTCATCGTTCGCCCCGATGAAGGCAATCCGGGCTATCCGATGATGCGTCTGCCGTCCGGCACCTCGATTTTCGGCAGCCTGCTCATCGACTGCACCCAGGTCATCGCCGCCATCGACCGCAATATCACGCGCCGCCCCGGCAAGGCCACCGACCCCAATCTTGAGGCCTCTCCTGCCCTTTTGCACGCCCTGCGCCTCGCCATCAGCGGCAAGAGCGCCCGCCGTTTCAGCCGGACCCGCTTTCGCCCGCGCGGCGACCTGGTCAGCGGCTTCGGTCCGGTTCTCAGCTTCCTCGACGGCAACACCTTTTCCCGCCGCTCGGTCGACTCGGCCTCACGCTACGATGGCCGCGATTACACCTCGAGCGAATGGGCCATGATCGACGAAAGTCCGGATGGTTTCCGCCTGCGTTTCATCAAGGGCGAGAAGCGCAATCTCGGCGCCGGCGACCTCGTCGCCCTGCAACCACGCGAATCGAGCAAGATTCACGTCTGCCTGGTTCGCCGCATATCGTCGTCGCAGATTCGGCTCGAAGTCGGCTTGCAGCTCATGTCGCCGCAGGTCAGCGTGGTCGACATCGTGGCCGAAGAAACGCCGGATCAGCGCGCCGTATTCCTGCACAGCCTGCCGGCCTACGGCAAGTATTCCGGTCTGATCACGGCGCCCGGTGCCTTCCAGACCGGCCAGAAAATCATGATCAAATTGCCGGGACGTTCGCTGCACCGACTAATCGGGACATGCATGGAAGCCAACGAGGGGCTAGAATTCTTCGCCCTGGACCTGCTTCCGGATTAATCCCACTTTGCTCAGCTACCGCCACGCCTTCCACGCCGGCAACCACGCCGATGTGCTGAAACACCTCATCCTGATCGAGATCGCCCAATACATGGCCGAAAAGCCGGCGCCGTTCTGGATCATCGATACCCATGCCGGGGCCGGGCGTTATGCCCTGGATTCAGCCCACGCCACCAAGTTGAGCGAATATCGCGACGGCATCGCCCGTCTCTGGGAAGCCAAAGGGTTGCCCAAGGCGGCGCTCAACTACCTCGATTTCGTCAAGATGCTGAACCCGGACGGCCAGTTGCGCCATTACCCCGGTTCGCCGTGGCTGGCCCGCCAGTTGCTGCGCGACAGCGATCGTCTGCGCCTCTATGAAATGCACAGCACCGACGGCAAACTGCTCATGGAATGCTTCAAGGGCAGCGGCCGCGAGGTGGCGATCACCGATGGCGACGGCTTTGCCGGCCTCAAGGCCATCCTGCCGCCACCGCCGCGCCGGGCGCTGGTCCTCATCGACCCCTCCTACGAAACCAAGGGCGATTACAGCGCCGTCGTCAAGACGCTGCAGGATTCGCTGAAACGTTTTTCTACCGGCACCTACGCACTGTGGTATCCGATGCTCGGCAAACCGGAATCCCGCCAGTTGCCGGACAAGCTGAAACGGCTGGGCGCTGCCAACTGGCTGCACGCGACGCTGGAAGTCAAGGCGCCGTCCCGCGACGGCTACGGCATGCACGGCAGCGGGATGTTCATCATCAACCCGCCGTGGACGCTGGAAAAAACCCTGCACGACACGTTGCCAGCGCTGGCTAACCTGCTCGCCCAGGACGCCGGTGCGAAATACACGCTGGAAAGTGAATCGAGTTAATCGGTCACTACTGTCCGGTTAAATATTGAACAGATTCAATTGGTTGCTGATGCCACTGTTTTCTGAAGTGTAGTCATCGTCCGGAAACGCTTGCTGCAAGGGCATTTTCTCGAACAGGGTGAGTGATAAAACCTGTAGCAAAGTGTAGAGGGAAACGTCGAGATTCAGTTTTTTCCGAACGATGGCGACCAACACATAGACCGATACCGCGATCCAGATTTGCGTCTTGACCGCATTTTCCGACGTACCGAAGAACTGCTTGATACGAAGATGCTGCTTGATCCATTTGAAGAACAACTCGACCTGCCGGTTTCCGGATCGTTGAAGCGAACCCGGCGCAAATGCGTGGGGTAATCCTGCTAGCAACTGGGTATTGGGGCCTCCAGCCAGCCACGCATATGCTGGATCGAGCAGAGCGGATGCAGGAAGCGACCGTCAATGTCACACCAATCCCTACCGCAAAGGATGCGCCTTCGACAATCCCGGCATTTCTGCAATGACCGAAGCGGCAATGACACCCTCGTCACAGCCGCAGATGGCTTGCCCTTCCGGGCAACGCTCCGGAAAACGCAGTCCGAAGGCTCCACTGTTGATCAGCGCCTGCACAGTCGCCACCAAACCAGCCCAGACCTCAGGCGAAATGACCTGCTCCGTTCGAGCCCGTGGTCCGTTTTCCCGGTAGCTGAAGTAATCGTTCATGTAGGCTGTTCCGCTTGCGCCAACTTGTCCGCATTCATGGCGCTGTTGATGGTCTGTTCGAATTGCTCGACGCTGGTCAGCACCGCTTCAAGCTTCGGCACCTCGCCAAAAACCATGCCGGCCATGGCTTCGTAGTCCTTGGATAAGGCTTCGTGCATCGCGCTGCTCGGGACCAGCGTAAATGCCCCTGGGTGGGCGATATCCAAGCCCAGATCGGCACTTCCGAAGAACAGTCGGGCATGGTGTGCACAATCCATGGCGAGTGCCAGGTCGGCCTGCCACTCGGACGATGCGGACGCCTGCATTAACTGGTGTACATCGTAGTAATGACGCGAGACACGCTGACCGCCGTGCCGTAATTCGCCACGGCGGTCATGCCATTGCCGCAAGCCATGCAGGATGATGACCTTGTCCCAGAAGGTACGCTCCGGTTTTACGGTGGTGACGTTGTGGACGGTGAGATCCAGCGGCAAATCCTGCGTCACGTAAGGCTTCACCGATGCCGCGATATGAGGGTCGAGTGCCGACTTCGCGCCGGATTCGATTTTCACGGCAGATCGGATGTAATCGTTGGTTGTCGGGGTAACTGCGGGGTACCAGAACAGCAGCGTCTGACCATCCTTGTCGTCCGGGTCGAGTTCCAACCTGAAGCGAGCATCGGGAATGACTGCACCAGCAATCTGAATGAATTGATCCGCCAACGGGCCAGCAATATAGGCTTGGCAAGCGACCCGGATGGCTTCAAGGCGTGCTCGACGTTTCTTGCCGCTCAAGGCATCCAGTTCCGCCACCTCGGCAGCCTGCCCCAAGTCGTCACGGAACACCGTGATGTCGATGTCTTCGGAAAAGCGCGAGATCAGGCCAAAGGCCTTGGACAGTGAGGTACCCCCCTTGAACAAAAGACGAGGTCCGCCGGCCGCCAAGCCATTGAACAAGGCGTCCAAAGTCCAGCACACCCAGAAATCCTTCTCGACGTTCTGAACCGCCGTACCCATGCGGGTTGCGGCACCGAGAAACAAATCGAGTCGATCGCCGTCGGCAGCGGTGATGACTTCGCGGAAGGACGGATTCAATTGGCTCTCCTTACGCCTTCGGGCCGCGATGAATCGGCTGAGGATTTCACGCCACTGTGTATTGGCGAGGTTCCGGATACGGTATCCCGAGGATCGCAACCGGGCAGATCACGGATCAGATCCTGCATCCACGCCGGCAACACGCTGAACCCGTTGCGCAGATCCTGGCAGATTGCAGCCCCCTGATCGGAGTCGACGAGTAGTCGATTCAGTCGGCTGACAATGCGGTCATGGTCGACGCCCAACGTGTCCTTCAGCCAATGCAGGGCCTGTACGATTCGCATGGCGGGGCGGCCTGCCCAATAAAGGCGACTGGGAGCAGTTTGCTTGAAGTCGATGACGAGTTTATCGAGCTTGATCGCCCGGCGACGTGCGTCGGTATGGATGGTAACGCGAGCTGGGACAGCATCCGTTAAGCCAAGGTCATTGGCGGCGGTCATTCCATCCACGAGCAAGCGCAGTTGGTCACGCCGTGCGATAGCGTCGATGATCGCCCGATAGTCCGGAGTCGTGGGGCGCTGGGTGAGGCGGTTGATGATGGGCTTGTCGTACAAGCCTCGGTCGACACGCCGCAAATCTCCCGCCAGCACCATACGCTGGAGGGTCTTGTCGATCGCATCCCGGTTGCCGAGGTGTGCAAAGTCAGTCGGTACCCAGACGTGGCCCGGACCTGCAGCGTTGATTTGCGACGAAATGGCGGATTTGATATCTGACACACGGCCTCCTGTCCGATATTTGTACAATTTTTTCGGACAGAAGGCAAGAGGTATTGTCCGAAAATTGTATATCTATTTCGGACACACAAAGGCTGTACGCGCGGAACTCATAAAAGAGCTGTGGAATACCATCCTCGCCATACGCGACTTTTTTCTTGATGAGTAAAAATATATTTGACTCAATAAACCTGATCATCAGCCAGAACAGGAAGATTGCTCACGCCAGGCCGCTATCATTTATGCTCCGCCTCAACCTTCAATTTGATCACCTTTGCTCCTTGGCGCATCTGATCGCATTGGTCGGCCCACCAGTCCATTAATTTGCGCCGCTCTTCGAGGAAGTCGCCCCGATCATAGGCAAGCCGCACCGCATCCCCATGCTTATGGGCCAGTTGCACCTCAACAACCTCCGGACGGAACAAACCAGAGCCGTGTGCCATGGTGCTAAATGAGCTGCGAAATCCGTGCGCAGTATGTTCGGTTTTGGTGTCGTACCCCATCCTACGCAGCGCTGCGTTGATGGTGTTCTCACTCATCGGCCGCTCCCGGCTATGCAATCCAGGAAAACAGTAGTGACCAGTTCCCGTCAGCGGCCGAATATCTTCAATGATCTCCAAGGCCTGCTTTGAAAGCGGCACTACGTGAAGCCGACGCGCCTTCATCTTTCCAAGCGGAATGCGGATCAGGCGTTCATTCTTATCTACCTCTGACCATTCAAGATTCCTAACCTCACCTGGGCGAAGACCGAAAAGTGCAGATAACCGAAAGGCGCAGCACGTGGTCAGTGTTCCCTGGTATTCCCAGATGTCGCGCAACAATTCGCCGAACACCTTCGGATCAACAATGGCCGCCATATTCTGCGGCCGACGTGGCGCAATAGCCCCCCGAAGATCAACTGAAATGTCTCGTTCGCACCTACCAGTAGCAATTCCATACCGGAAAATCTGACCGCATGTGTGTCTCAGGCGGTGCGCCGTGTCCATCAAGCCACGCTCTTCGACCCGTCGCAATACAGCCAGCAACTCGGGGGCCTTGATTTCATCAATTGGGCGCTCGCCAAGCCAGGGAAACGCATTCAGTTCGAGTATTCGGATATTCTTGTTAATCGTATGGGCAGTCCAGCCTGTGGAGAACCTCTTATGCCACTCTCTGGCAACAGCTTCAAAGCTGTTTAGGGCGGCCTGGTGCGCTAGCAACTTGCCCACCTTGCGAACCATTCCGGGGTCGGCACCTTCGCGCAACTGCTCCCTGGCTTGGTCCCTAGCTCTTCGGGCTAGCTCTAGCGACACCTCCGGATAAACGCCAAGCGCCAACGTCTTCTGCTTACCTAAAAACCGATAAGCTAAGCGCCAATATTTGCCGCCCTTGGCATCAACAAGCAGGAACATGCCGCCCCCATCTGAGAGCTTGTAGGGCTGCTCTTTGGCCTTGGCATTCTTGACTGCAACCGCCGATAACGTACCTGTGGTCATATCCGCGCTCCTTTGTTGGTACACGGCTATGTTGGCACATGAACTACCAACATAAATACCAACAATCTATTGGTATCTAATGGTAATCCTTGGGATGCATTGAGACAACAAAAAACCCCAAGAGCCTATAGCTGTTGGGGTTTATGGTGCTTCTTGATACTTGGTGAAACAATATTTTGGGGCGACTGATGGGGCTCGAACCCACGACAACCGGAATCACAATCCGGGACTCTACCAACTGAGCTACAGCCGCCACTGAAGAAGGCGCGCATTGTACGAAGTTCCAAAGCGTCTGTCTACAGGCAATCGCGCCTATCCTCGCTGTTCGGCAGAAGCATCCGGCATTCGACCTGCCGTGATATTATTGTCCGCTTTATTTTTCGGCTCCGAAGTCACAAGGAACTCTCATGGAAGCAACTACTGCACAAGCTAACGAACTTGAACGCCGCATCGACCTCGCCATCGCCATCGCCGATGTCGAAAAGGTCATGGAACAGCGCCTGAAGCGCATGGGCAAGAACATGAAGGTACCTGGCTTCCGCCCGGGCAAGGTTCCGTTCAGCATCGTCAAGCAGCAGCATGGCGATCAGGCGCGCCACGAAGTGCTGTCCGAGGAACTCGACCGCGTTTTCGGCGAAACCGTTACCGAGAAAAAGATGCGTGTTGCCGGTTACCCGCGCATTGAGCCGAAGACCACTGAAAGCACCACGCACATCGAGTTCTCGGCCATTTTCGAGGTCTATCCGGAATTCACCCCGGGCGACCTGGCGACCGCAGAAGTCGAACGTCCGGTCCTTGAAGTCAGCGCCGCTGAAGTCGACAAGACCCTCGACATCCTGCGCAAGCAACGCGTCTCCTATGAAGATACCGACCGCGCCGCCGCCAAGGAAGACCGCGTCGTTATCGACTTCCTCGGCAAGAAGGACGGGGTGCCGTTCGCCGGTGGTGAAGCCAAGGATTACCCGTTTGTCCTCGGCCAGGGCATGATGCTGCCCGATTTCGAAAACGCCGTCGAAGGCGCCAAGGCTGGCGACTCCAAGACTTTCGACCTGGCCTTCCCGGCCGATTACCACGCAACAGATCTGGCCGGGCAGACGGTCCAGTTCGACGTTACCGTCAAGCAGGTGCAAGCCCCGGTCCTGCCCGAACTCAACGCCGAATTCGCCACCAGCATGGGCATCGCCGATGGCGACGTGGCCAAGATGCGCGCCGAGATCGAAACCAACCTCAAGCGTGAAGTAAAGCGCCGCATCGAAGGCAAGCTCAAGGATCAGGTCATGGAAGCCCTGATCAAGGCCAACCCGATCTCGGTGCCAACCTCGCTGGTCGATATGGAAATCCAGCGCCTGATGCAGGCAGCCCGCCAAGACATGGAACAGCGCGGCATGAAGGTCAAGGACATGCCGATTCAGCCGGAGTGGTTTGCCGACCAGGCAAAGCGTCGCGTCACACTTGGCCTGATCCTTGCTGAGGTTGTAAAAGCGGAGAAGCTTCAGGCAACGCCGGAACAGGTTCGTGCGATGGTCGAGGAAAACGCCCAGAGCTACGAGCATCCGGAAGAAGTCATCCGCTGGTATTACGCTCAACCACAGCGCCTGCAGGAAGTTGAAGGCGTCGCCATCGAGAACAACGTGGTTGCGTGGGTCCTGGGCAAAGCCAAGGTCACCGACAAGGCTGCAGTTTTTGATGAACTGATGGGTCAAAAGCAGTAATCCGGACCTTGTCGCGAAAACGACAATCGTCTTGAATGTAACGAAACGGCAACACACAAGGGCTGACATGAATATCGACAACGCAAGCAACTGGGATCCACAGGCACTCGGCATGGTCCCGATGGTGGTAGAGCAGAGCGGCCGCGGCGAACGCGCGTACGACATCTATTCACGCCTCCTCAAAGAGCGCGTGATTTTTCTTGTCGGCCCTGTTAACGACGTCACGGCCAACCTGGTCGTCGCCCAGTTGCTGTTCCTTGAAGCAGAAAATCCGGACAAGGATATTTACTTCTACATCAACTCGCCGGGTGGCTCGGTGACAGCAGGCATGTCGATTTACGACACCATGCAGTTCATCAAGCCGGACGTGTCGACGCTGTGCATCGGCCAGGCTGCCTCGATGGGCGCCTTCCTGCTCAACGCCGGTGCCAAGGGCAAGCGTTTCGCCCTGCCCAATTCCCGCGTCATGATTCACCAGCCGCTGGGTGGCTTCCAGGGCCAAGCCTCGGATATCGCCATCCACGCCAAGGAAATCCTGTCGATTCGCGATCGCCTCAACCGGATCATGGCCGAACACAGTGGCCAGCCACTCGAGCGCATCGAGAAGGACACCGACCGCGATAATTTCCTTTCGGCTACTGAAGCAGCTGAATACGGTTTGATTGACAAGGTATTGACCCGCCGCGACGCGGCTTGAACGGAGAGCGACAGATGACCAAAGGGACCCCGGAAAAACTGCTCTACTGCTCCTTCTGCGGCAAGAGCCAGCACGAAGTCAAAAAGCTTATCGCCGGCCCGTCGGTGTTCATCTGTGACGAGTGCATCGCACTCTGCAACGACATCATCCGCGACGAGTTGCCCGAAGAAGCTGCCAAGGCCGGTCGCTCGGATCTGCCGACGCCGCGCGAAATCAGCTCCATCCTCGACCAGTATGTGATCGGCCAGGAAGTCGCCAAGCGCATTCTTGCCGTGGCGGTGTACAACCATTACAAGCGTTTGCGCCATAGCGCCAAGAACGCCGGTGAGGTTGAACTCTCCAAGAGCAACATCCTCCTTATCGGCCCGACCGGCTCTGGCAAGACCCTGCTCGCCCAGACGCTGGCCCGCCTGCTCAATGTTCCCTTCGTCATGGCCGATGCGACGACGCTGACCGAAGCCGGCTATGTCGGCGAGGACGTCGAAAACATCATTCAGAAATTGCTGCAAAAGTGCGATTACGACGTCGAGAAGGCGCAACAGGGCATCGTCTACATTGACGAAATCGACAAGATTTCCCGCAAGTCGGACAACCCCTCGATTACCCGCGATGTTTCCGGTGAAGGCGTGCAACAGGCGCTCCTCAAGCTGATCGAAGGCACCACCGCCTCGATCCCGCCGCAAGGTGGCCGCAAACATCCGAACCAGGACTTCGTCCAGGTCGACACCACCAATATCCTCTTTATCTGCGGCGGCGCCTTTGCTGGCCTGGAAAAGGTCATCCAGAAACGCTCTGAAAAAGGTGGTATCGGCTTCGGTGCCGAGGTCAAGAGCAAGGACGATGGCAAGGCCGTCGGCAAGATCCTGCTCGAAACCGAACCCGAGGATCTCATCAAGTTCGGCCTCATCCCCGAACTGATCGGCCGCCTGCCGGTGGTCGCCACGCTGCAGGAACTGGAAGAGGATGCCCTCGTCCAGATTCTGACCGAACCGAAGAATGCACTGGTCAAGCAATACCAGAAGCTGTTCGGCATGGAAAATGTGGAACTGGATATTCGTCCGGGCGCACTTGCCGCCATCGCCAAAAAGGCGCTGGAACGTAAAACCGGGGCACGTGGCCTGCGTTCGATCATGGAGCACGCTCTCCTTGATACGATGTACGAACTCCCGGGCATGGAAAATGTCGAAAAGGTGGTGATCGATGAAAACATGATCACCGGCGACACTCCGCCCCTGCTCATTTACGCCGATCAGCCAAAGGTTTCCGGCTCCAACTGAGCCGGGTCTTGAATTGCGGTTCCCCGCCCCCAGGTAGGGGGCACATACCTATTTCAAAGGCATCGTAATGTCGAACCCCAACACGCTCCCGGAAACCGTAGAACTGCCGCTGCTGCCGCTGCGCGACGTCGTCGTCTTTCCGCACATGGTCATTCCGCTCTTCGTCGGCCGCCCGAAATCCATCAAGGCGCTCGAAATGGCCATGGAAGCCGGCAAGAACATCCTGCTGGTCGCCCAGAAATCGGCTGCCAAGGACGAACCGGAACCGGAAGATCTCTATCGCATCGGCTGCATGGCCAACATTCTGCAGATGCTCAAGCTGCCCGACGGCACCGTCAAGGTGTTGGTCGAAGGGACGCAGCGCGCCCGCGTTGAAGCCATCGAGGTCCAGTCCTCGGTCTTCATGGCTACCGCTATGCCGATAACCCAGCCCGGCGTCGAAGACCACGAAATCGAGGCCATGCGCCGCGCCGTGGTCGCCCAGTTCGACCAGTTCGTCAAGCTGAACAAGAAAATTCCGCCGGAGGTCCTTTCCTCCATCGCTGGCATCGAAGATGCCGGTCGTCTGGCCGACACCATCGCCGCCCACCTGCCGCTCAAGCTTGAGCAAAAGCAGGAGGTGCTTGAAATGGAAAGCATCCGCGATCGTATCGACCGTTTGCTTTCCCAACTCGAAGCCGAAATCGACATCCTGCAGGTTGAAAAGCGCATCCGTGGCCGCGTCAAGCGCCAGATGGAAAAGAGCCAGCGCGAGTACTACCTCAACGAACAGGTCAAGGCCATCCAGAAGGAACTCGGCGAAGGCGAAGAAGGTGCCGACCTCGAGGAACTGGACAAGAAGATCCAGGCCGCCGGCATGAGCAAGGAAGGTCTGGCCAAGGCGCAGGGCGAGCTCAAGAAGCTGCGCCTGATGTCGCCGATGTCGGCCGAAGCCACTGTGGTGCGCAATTTCATCGAAACGCTGATCGGCCTGCCATGGCGCAAGAAAACACGGATCAGCAAGGATCTGCGTGAAGCTGAAAAGATTCTGGACAGCGATCATTACGGACTGGAAAAGGTCAAGGAACGCATCGTCGAGTATCTCGCCGTGCAGCAACGTGTCGACAAGGTCAAGGCACCGATTCTCTGCCTGGTCGGCCCTCCCGGTGTCGGCAAGACCTCGCTTGGCCAGTCCATCGCCAAGGCCACCAACCGCAAATTCGTGCGCATGGCGCTCGGCGGGGTACGTGACGAAGCAGAAATTCGCGGCCATCGCCGCACCTACATTGGTTCGATGCCAGGCAAGATTCTGAGCAGCCTGACCAAGGTCGGTGTGCGTAATCCGCTGTTCCTGCTCGATGAAGTGGACAAGCTTGGCCAAGATTTCCGTGGCGACCCCTCGTCCGCCCTGCTTGAAGTGCTCGACCCGGAACAGAACTACACCTTCCAGGATCACTACGTCGAGGTCGATTTCGACCTCTCCGACGTCATGTTCGTAGCGACCGCCAATACGCTGAACATCCCGGCTGCACTACTTGACCGGATGGAAGTCATCCGTCTGGCTGGCTATACGGAAGACGAAAAGGTCAATATCGCCATGCGCTATCTGCTGCCCAAGCAGATCAAGAACAACGGCCTCAAGAAGACCGAAATTGCCGTGGCCGACAGCGCCATTCGCGACATCGTCCGCTATTACACCCGCGAAGCCGGCGTCCGTGCCCTCGAACGTGAAATTTCGAAGATCTGTCGCAAGGTCGTCAAAACGCTCGTTCTGAAGAAACGCGACACGAAGCTTGCGGTCAACGCTCGAAATCTCGACAAATTCCTGGGCGTCCGTCGCTACAGTTTCGGCATGGCCGAGAAGGAAAATCAGGTTGGCCAGGTCACTGGTCTGGCCTGGACGGAAGTCGGCGGCGAATTGCTGACCATCGAATGCGCCAACATGCCGGGCAAGGGAAACATCCTGCGCACCGGTTCGCTGGGCGACGTCATGAAGGAATCGGTTGAAGCCGCCCGCTCCGTCGTGCGTGCCCGCGCACGCCGCCTGGGCATCAAGGATGAGACCTTCGAAAAGACCGACATCCATATTCACGTTCCGGAAGGCGCCACCCCCAAGGACGGTCCGTCAGCCGGCAGTGCCATGACCACTGCCCTGGTATCTTCCTACACCGGCATCCCGGTTCGTTGCGATGTCTGCATGACCGGTGAGATCACCCTGCGCGGCGAAGTACTGGCCATTGGCGGCCTCAAGGAAAAACTACTGGCTGCCGTGCGCGGTGGTTTGAAGATCGCTCTGATCCCTGAAGAGAACGTCAAGGACCTCACCGAGATCCCTGACAACATCAAGAACAAGATCGAAATTGTTCCGGTCAAGTGGATTGACCAGGTGCTCGAGCGCGCACTGGAACGCATGCCGGAAGCCCTTCCCGAGCCTGCGGTCGCAGATTCTGCAGTTCAGGCAACAGCCGACGCTGCCGCAGCAGCGACAGTGCTTACTCATTGATTTGCAAGTGAAATGATGCCATCGTCTTATCGCCAGCATCCTTTCACTTGCCCGGCGCCCCGGAAATTCTCCGAAAATCCGCTTGACACAAGGATTTCGCCGGATATATAAATCCGTCCTCGCAAAGTTTTCACCACTCCAAATCCATCCATTAGGGGACCTAAATGAACAAGACTGAACTGATCGACGCCATCGCCACTCAAGCCGATATTTCCAAGGCAGCCGCCGGTCGCGCGCTGGATGCCGCTGTTGAAACCATCAAGGGAGCCCTCAAGGCCGGCGATACCGTCAACCTGATCGGCTTCGGTACTTTCTACGTCGGCGAGCGCGCTGCCCGCACCGGCCGCAATCCGCGCACCGGCAAGACACTGGAAATCAAGGCCGCCAAGTCGCCGAAATTCCGTGCTGGCAAGGGTCTGAAAGACGCCTGCAACTAATTTGCCTTATCGGCACAAGGCACGAAGTGCTGCGCCGATAAACAGGGCGCTTGACCAGGCGAATGCCGACGGTTCATCGAACCCTGCTACGCCCGCCAGAACCCCGCCCACAAGGCGGGGTTTTTGTTGAATAATCCTTGAAACCTCAGTTGGACGTGGCTGATGGTGCGTCTGGGCGGGATGGCCGGCGCGAAGCGACGACGCGGCTGGCTCATGCCTGCAAGAAGGAGTGACGAAGCCGGACGCCCGGCCAGACGTGCCAGCGGCCACGTAGCGCTGTCAGCCAACGGGTGAATGGTATCGAATGCACAAAGGCCAGTATTCATGCGACTGGCTGAGGATGGATGAACGGTCAACTGAGGTTTCAAGGATAATACGGCCATGACAATTGCCAGCTCAGAATACGATCAGGACAAGAAAGGCGAGGCGCTAAAGTTGCAGCGCTTTCAGATGCTTGCCGATATTGCTCAGGAGCTTTCCGGCGAAGTTGTTTTCCCCACCTATTTCGACGCGGTTCTGCGTCTGCGCAAAGTACTGCACGACCCTGAGCAAAGTATTGCCAACATCGCTCGCGCGGTCGCCGTAGAGCCACTGATTTCCGCCAAGCTCCTTCACCTGGCAAATTCTGTCGCATTCAATCCTGACGGACGAGTACTCGTCGATCTGAAATCGGCCATCACCCGACTCGGGCTCAATGCGGTGCGAACGGCAGCACTGTCAATTGTCATGACCCAGCTGATGCGCGCCAAGGGCATGGCCGAATTTTCCGAGATCACCCACTCGCTGTGGGAGCATTCGATCAATTGCGCTGCCGCGGCCAATATTGTGGCTCGCCGGATGACTCGCCAGAATGCGGATGAAGCCATGCTGGCCGGGCTGATCCATGATCTGGGTGCCTTCTACATGCTCTATCGCGCTACCCAATACGAAGAACTGCGCCATCGGCCGGATAGCGTCAGATACCTGATCATCCAGTGGCACGAAAGTATCGGTGTTTCCCTGCTCAACGCCCTGGGCTTACCCGAAGAGATCGTCGAGGCGACGATCGACCACGATCACGTGCGACCGACACCGACCAGCATCCGTAATCTGACCGACATCATTTACGTCGCCAACATGCTCAGTGGCGGACATTTCGAATGGCTGATGCAGGACAAACCGGAGATCCCCGCCGAAATGAGTCTTCTCGAAGAAAAATACGGCCACTTGCGACCGGAAATCGAAGCACTGGCGACGGAGATGCGTAGCAGCTTCGCCTGACCTTGGTCAGCTCTTGCGGCCGTGCCCGGTCTTGACCTGGGTAGACGCCAGAATACCGCGCAGGATATTGATTTCGTCCTTCTCCAGACGAACCCGGCCAAACAGGCGGCGCAGCTTCGGCAGCAAGCGCCCCGGCTGCTCCGGATTGAAAAAGCCGGTATCGGTCATCACCGCTTCCAGATGAGCATATAGCCCTTCCACCTCATCATGGGTTGCGGCCGGCGAGGCAAACGGGGTTACCCCCTGTTCGATAACCGGTGGCCGCTCGGCATAGGCCGCCATCCTGCATTCGTAGCTCAGCACCTGAACAGCCGAACCGAGGTTGAGTGAGCTGAATTCCGGATTGGTCGGAATCGTTACCGCCGCATGGCAATGCAGGATTTCCTCGTTGCTCAGACCGACCGTTTCATTGCCAAAGACCAGCGCCACCTCGCCCTGCCCTGCCTCGGCGATCAGACGCGCCACAGATTCGCGCGGCGCGCCGATCACCGGCCCGATATCGCGTTGGCGCGCCGACAGCGCCACGACAAATGATGCCCCGACCAGCGCCTCTTTGAGGGACGACGTAATTTTTGCCCGCTGCAGGATATCGACCGCCGACGTCGCCCGCGCATCAGCCTCTGGATCCGGAAATTGCTTTGGTTCAACCAGATAGAGATTGCACAAGCCCATCGTCTTCATCGCGCGCGCTGCGGCGCCAATATTGCCAGGGTGACTCGTTCGGCACAGCACCACTCTGATACGTGAAAGCAGGACTTCGGGGTTCATGGTGTAAAATTCGACCTTTCAAATATAGATTGGGCGGCTTCGGCCACCCGTCAGCTCTTTAAGCTCATGCATCCAACTCTGAATATCGCCATCAAGGCAGCGCGCCGTGCCGGCCAGATCATCAATCGCGCTTCGAACGACCTGGACCTGCTCAAAGTCACAACCAAGCAGCCCAATGACTTCGTCACCGAGGTCGACAAGGCCGCCGAAGCCGCGATCATCGAAATCCTGACGGAAGCCTATCCGAGCTACGGCATTCTAGCAGAGGAGTCCGGCGAGACCGCCGGCAAGGGCGGCAACGATGCAGAGTATCAGTGGATCATCGACCCGCTTGATGGCACGACAAACTTCATTCACGGCATGCCGCAATATGCCGTCTCAATCGCCCTGGCCAAAGGTGGCGTGATCGAGCAAGCCGTTGTTTTCGACCCCAATCGCAACGAGTTGTTCACTGCCAGCAAAGGCGCTGGTGCCTTCCTCAACGAGCGCCGCATCCGCGTCTCCAAGCGCACCAAACTGCAGGACTCGTTACTCGGCACCGGCTTCCCGTACCGGATGTTCGAGCACATCGATACCTACATCGCCATCTTCAAGGAACTAGCCCAGAAGACGGCCGGTCAGCGTCGCCCCGGTGCTGCCTCGCTCGACCTTGCCTACGTTGCCTGTGGCCGTTACGACGGCTTTTGGGAATTCGGTCTTTCGCCGTGGGATATGGCAGCGGGCGCCCTGCTGATCTCGGAAGCCGGCGGCCTCGTCAGTGACCTGCGCGGCGATGCGAACTATCTGGAAACCGGCAATCTGATCGCCGGCACACCCAAGGTTTTCGCCCCGCTGCTCAAGCTTGTGCAGGACAAACTGCCTGACTCGATCCGCGGCTGAACAAGGCGCGCCGCTTCAACAACATTTCGCCGGCTCGAATCCCGAGCCGGGGCGACCTCAGCCCGGCTAGCCAAGCGACGGGAAGAGCACCTCGGTAAAGCCGAAGCGTGCGAAATCGCGCATCCGCGACGGGAAGAGGCGGCCGATCAGGTGATCGCATTCATGCTGGACGACGCGGGCATGAAAACCGTCGACCCTGCGGTCGATCGGATTCCCGTCCGGGTCGAAGCCCTGATAGCGGATGCGGCTGTAACGCGGCACCTCGCCGCGCAGTCCGGGAACAGACAGGCAGCCTTCCCAGCCCAGTTCCTCGTCGTCGCCCAGCGGCGTGATCACAGGATTGACCAGGATGGTCTGCGGCACCGGATCGGCGTCCGGATAACGTTCGCTTTTATCGAAGCCGAAAATCACCACCTGCAACGCGACGCCTATCTGCGGTGCAGCCAGGCCCACGCCGCCGGCGGCGGTCATGGTGTCGAACATCTCCGCTATCAATTGCTTCAGTTCGTCCGTCCCGAATTCGGCAACCGGCTCGGCCAGCTTGAAGAGCAGAGGTTCGCCCATACGCAGGATTGCTCTGACTGCCATCATGATTTCTCCCAAAAAACCGGTTCGGCCAATGAGGCCATAGTTTGCCGGCACCGACAAACGCCGCCTATGTCTGCAATAGCATAGATCAAAATATAATAAGCATTTAAGAATTCATTCTTTTTGATTGTTAGTGAACTCCCTAAACTGACCACATCGATCTTCTCTACCGGAGTTTCCGCATGTTCAAATTTGGCCTTTTTTTCGGGTTGACCGTAGCAATCGGCCTGGGCGGCGCTTTTGGCCAGACCACCCTGCTCAACGTCTCCTATGACCCGACGCGCGAGTTGTACAAGGACTTCAACGCCGCCTTCAACAAGCACTGGCAGGAAAAGACCGGTCAGGCCGTGCAGGTCCGCCAGTCGCATGGTGGTTCCGGCAAGCAGGCGCGCTCGGTGGCCGATGGCCTCGAGGCGGATGTCGTGACACTGGCTCTTGGCTACGACATCGATGCCCTGGCCGAGCGCAAGCTGATTCCGGCCGACTGGCAAAAGCGCTTTCCGAATAATTCGTCGCCCTACACCTCGACCATCGTTTTCCTTGTCCGCAAGGGCAATCCGAAGGTGATCAAGGATTGGGGCGATCTGGCCAAGCCGGGTATCGCTGTCATCACACCGAATCCGAAGACCTCCGGCGGCGCTCGCTGGAACTATCTGGCCGCCTGGGCCTGGGCATTGAAGCAGCCGGGCGGCAACGAGCAGAAGGCCAAGGAACTCGTCACGGCCATCTTCAAGAACGTGCCGGTGCTTGATTCCGGCGCCCGTGGCTCGACGACCACTTTTGTCGAACGCAACATCGGCGACGTGCTGATCGCTTGGGAAAACGAAGCCATTCTGGCGGTCAATGAACTGGGCAAGGACAAGTTCGAAATCGTCGCCCCCAGCCTGTCCATCCTCGCCGAGCCACCGGTGGCCGTGGTCGACAAGGTGGTCGAGAAGCGTGGCACGCGACTGACGGCGCAGGCCTATCTGGACTACCTCTATTCGGAAGAAGGCCAGAACATCGCGGCCAGGCACTACTATCGGCCGAGCAATGCCAAGGTCGCCGCCAAATACGCGGCCAGCTTCCCGAAAATAAAGCTGGTGACCATCGATGACAGCTTCGGCGGCTGGTCTAAAGCTCAGAAGACGCACTTCGCCGATGGCGGCAGCTTCGACCAGATCTATCTGAAGAAATAAGATGGCCAACAACTGGAGCGAAAAGGAAATCGAGTTGACCGCCCACCGCTTCAAGGCGGTCGCTCATCCTCTCCGTCTCGGGATCGTCTGTCTGCTGGCGCAAGGCGAGCGGACCGTCGGTGACATCTGCGCCGAACTGGGCACCACGCAGCCCAATATCTCGCAGCACCTCCTCCAACTCCATAACCAGCACCTGCTCAAATCACGCAAGGACGCCAACCGCGTTTACTACGCCATCGCCGACCAGCGGCTGAACGTCATCGTCGGCATGTTGCAGGAAATCTACTGCAACTGAGCGCACCGCCCGTTTATTGGGCAGCCGATGTAAAACGTTTCTGCAACAGCGCTTTAGTACATCAACCCAGCACCTGCCCCCAAGCTTATCCACAGAAATGGGGATAAGCACCGGCCGGATATCGAGGACAGGCCGCGCGTCGCATAAACCAGCAGGTTCACCGCCAGCCAAAGTTAGTCTTGCTTCGAACGCCAAAAGCCCTAAAAACCTCAGTAAGGGATGACAAAACCCCCTTCGACAAGCTCAGGACAGGCTTCGATACGCCCGAAGCGCGCCTCATCCTGAAACATCAGGCGAACGCGGCGACCCTTCACGTTCTCTGGTGTGGCGAGGGCAGCCAGATTTTCGGGCAGTTTTTTTTCCAGTCTTCCTGCGCCTGCATATCGCTTTTGGGGTGCCGCGTGTCGGGGGCGACCTTGCGCCAACCATGTCGCTCCAGAAGTCGATACACCACCGAGGCGCCGACTTTCTTCCCGAGTTTCTGCGCCAAGGCCGCGCGCAATGGCGCAACCACCAGCATGTTGCCCGTACTGGCCAGTTGCGCCCACGGCGCAAGAAAATCGCGCTCCGCCTCCACGGACATCCATTCGTGGCGGCGACCGCCACGCGCAGGGGGCAACATGTCGGGCTCGGCGCATCGGCGTCGCAAACCGTTTTGCAGGCGTGGCACCGTCGCCCGACTGACGCCAAGCAAGGCCGCTGTCTGCTCCAGCGTGGCGTTCAGCAGTGCCGGCAACAACACGGCTTGCGCGCTGCGCAGCGTCTCCAAGTCCTTCGCCCCTGCAAGCATTTCTTGGGCTCTGCCGACCAACTCTGGTTCGATACGACGTGGGCGCGCCATGACAACCTCCTGCAAGGAATATAACCATGGATGCTACCATCATTAATCTCATTTTGAAAGCGAATTTGAATTAG
>JAUYEI010000047.1 GCA_030691385.1 Azonexus sp. | reverse complement strand
AGGTTCCTGATGAAGTGCGGCAGTTCGTTGGAGGTGTAGATGCCCTCCCAGGCTGGCGCGCAGTTGATGTGATAGCCGGAATTGACCAGCCAGTGCGTGTCGAAGACGACGACGGTGTCGACTTTCAGTTCACGCATGCGGCGGGCGATTTCCTTGTGGCCGTCGATGGCTGCCTGGCGGCAACCCTTGTGCGGGCCGTCCTGTTCGGACAGGTACATCGACGGAACGTGGGTGATTTTTGCAGCGAGTGCGAGTTTGCCCATGGTGCTGTTCTCCTTCGGGTCTTGTTAAACGCCCCAGCGCGGGATGTGGTGGCTGCCGTACGAAACGGCGATGTTCTTGGCTTCGCAGAACACGTCGTAGCTGTAGTGGTTGCCTTCACGACCGGTACCGGAAGCCTTGGAACCGCCGAACGGCTGACGCAGGTCGCGCACGTTCTGGCTGTTGACGAAGGTCATGCCGGACTCGATGGACTTGGCCAGGCGGATGGCGCGGCCGGTGTTATTGGTCCACAAGTAGGACGACAGGCCGTAGATGGTGTCGTTGGCAATGCGCACGGCGTCCTCTTCAGTCTTGAAGCGGATGATGCAGGGCACCGGCCCGAAGATTTCTTCCTGGGCGATGCGCATCTTGTTGTCGACATTGGCGAAGACGGTCGGCTGTACCCAGAAACCGTTCCAGAACTTGTCGGCGACGACCGGCGTGCCGCCACCGAAGACAACTTCGGCGCCTTCCTGCTTGCCGAGCTCGATGTAGTAATTGACCTTGTCCATGTGGCCCTTGGAAATCATCGGGCCGATCACGGTGTTCGGGTCCATCGGGTCGCCGACGGTCAGGCGCGAGGCACGCAGCGCGAAATCGGCGACGAACTTGTCGTAGATACCTTCCTGGACAATGATCCGCGAGCCGGCGGTGCAGCGTTCGCCGTTGTTCGAGAAGATCATGAAGATGGCGGCGTCCAGCGCCCGCTCGTAGTCGGCGTCGTCGAAGATGATGAACGGCGACTTGCCGCCGAGTTCCATCGAGAACTTCTTCAGGCCGGCGGCCTTGACGATGCGGTTGCCGGTGGCGGTCGAGCCGGTGAAGGAGATCGAGCGGACATCCGGGTGCGAAACGAGCGGCTCGCCGGCCTTGTCGCCGAAACCATGCACGACGTTGAAGACGCCAGCCGGAATGCCGGCTTCGAGCGCCAGTTCGCCGAGGCGGTTGGCGGTGAGCGGCGACAGTTCGGACATCTTCATCACGGCCGTGTTGCCGAAAGCCAGACAGGGCGCGGTCTTCCAGGTGGCGGTCATGAACGGCACGTTCCACGGCGAAATCAGCGCGCAGACGCCGACCGGCTGCCACAGCGTGTAGTTGAGGTGGCCGGTGTCGGAATCGTAGGTTTCGCCGTGCATGTGCTGGATCAGCTCGGCGAAGTAGTTGAAGTTGTCCGAGGCACGCGGAATCAGCACGCGCTTGGTCTGGTTGGTGACCTGGCCGCAGTCGGCCGTTTCCATGTCGGCAATCGGCTCGACATTGGCGGCGATCAGTTCGCCCAGCTTGCGGACCAGACGGGCGCGTTCCTTGACCGGCGTCGCCGCCCAGCCCGGGAAGGCGGCCTTGGCGGCGGCAACGGCGGCGTTGATTTCTTCCTGGCCACCGCTGGCGACGGTGTCGATCACCTCGCCAGTGGCCGGGTTGATGGTTTCGAAGCTTTCCTTGCTGCCGACCTTCTGGCCGTTGATGATGTGGTGGATCATGCTGTCCTCGCTTTTATGGTCTTCAGTTGGCGAAATAAGTGGCGTCATCGACGATGGTGTTGATCAGGCAACACACGCCCTCGACTTCGGTTTCGATGACATCGCCCGGCTTCACGTCAGCCAGGCCTTCCGGCGTGCCGGTCAGGATGATGTCGCCGGGGTTGAGCGTCATGAATGAAGTCAGATATTCGATCAGCGTCGCGATGTCGAAAATCATGTCAGCCGTCGTGCCGGTCTGCGTCGTCTTGCCGTTGACCCGCGTGGTCAGCTTCAGTGCCATCGGATTCGGCACGTCGTCGCGGTCGACCAGCCACGGGCCGAGCGGTGTGCAGCCGTCGCGGTTCTTGACGCGCAGGTTCGGGCGATAGTAGTTCTCGAGATAGTCGCGAATGGCGTAGTCGTTGGCCACCGTGTAGCCGGCAACCATCTCCATCGCCTCCGCCTTTGAAACCTGATAGCCGGTCTTGCCGATGACCACCGCCAGCTCGCACTCGTAGTGCATGTAGGTGGCGTCGGCCGGGCGGCGCGTCTTGGCGCGGTGGCCGACGATGGTGTTCGGGCCTTTCAGGAAAGCGAGCGGCACTTCCGGTGCCTTGAAGGCCAGTTCCTTGGCATGGTCGGCGTAGTTGAGGCCGAGCGCGAAGACGGCGCCGGGAACGACCGGCGGCAGCCACTCGACATCGGCTTCGTTCAACAGTCGGCCATCGGCCAGGCGGACGCGGCCATCTTCGGCCTGGGTCACTTGGTGGATGGCGCCCTGGAAGGCAATGCGACCGCGCTTCATTTTTGTGCTCCCGCGATGGAGAAGTTGAGACTGCCGACGCCTTCGGCACTGATCCTGACCTGACTGCCGGCGGCGGCCTGCGGCGCCTGGTAGCTGACGCCGACGAGCAGCACATCGCCCTCGGCCAGGGTCATGAACTCGGAGACATCGACCAGCAGTTGCGCCGGATCACGGACCAGATCAGCCAGCGAACGCTGTTCGACGACCAGGCCGTCGAATTCGGTGCGCAATTGCAGATTGGCCAGATCGACCAGCGGCTTGACCGAGGACAGCGGCAGCGCGCCGTCGAAACATTTCTCGCGGATGGCCGGGCGGTAGTAGCTGTCGTGCGGCAGGCTCAGATCACCGGCGAGGACGATGCCGGCCACGGCATCCAGCGCATTGTCGCGGTTCAGGCGAGCGGCGGCGCGACCGATGACCAGACCGATGGTGGCGCCGACTTCGACGTTCGTCGCGCCGGCTGGCAGACTGATGGTCCCGCCGCAGGCGACGCGGGTGTTGGCCGGCTTGATATACATCGCCGGGGCCTTCGGGGCGCCCTTGTAGGGAGCTGCCTCCAGCGTCTCGCTGCCGATCTTGCGCAGCGAGGCGTGGTCATTGAGGACGACACCGTAAACCGTGCCGCTGACGTGTTGTTTGATCATTGTGACGAACTCCAATCAGCCAAGCCAGTGCACCAGGCCGAGGCACATGACGGGGAAAAAGACGAGGGCGATGATGCGAATGATGTCTGATGCCAGGAAGGGCAGCACGCCGGCAATTGTCTCGCGCATTGGCACCTCCTTCGCCTGCTTGTTGATGACGTAGAGATTCATGCCCATGGGCGGCGTGACCAGGCCGATCTCGACCACCATCAGCGCCAGGATGCCGAACCAGATCGA
>JAUYEI010000043.1 GCA_030691385.1 Azonexus sp. | reverse complement strand
CGCCAGTGCCGGCAGGCCGCTGTGCAGGGCGGCATGACGGGCCTTGGCCAGGGCGTTTTCGATGAAGGTGCCAAAAGGCTCCTCGGCTTCGGCAATGCCGAGCTGCCCCTGCGGGATGATTTCGAAGCCGAGCGGGGCGAGGAGCTCATTGAGCTCCTTCATTTTCTTGGCGTTGTTCGAGGCGAGAACAAGTTTTGTCATGCGGCGAGGGCGCTTTCCTGGGCGGCAACCAGTTTGCCGATGCCCATCTGGGCGAGGTCCATCAGCATGTTCATTTGCTCGCGGGTGAAGGGTTCGCCTTCGGCCGTGCCCTGGACTTCGACGATGCCGCCCTTGCCGGTCATGATGACGTTCATGTCGGTGTCGCAGTTCGAGTCTTCCGGGTAATCAAGATCGAGCACCGGGCTGCCCTGGTAGATGCCAACCGAAATGGCGGCGACGTGGTCACGGATCGGGTTGGCCGGCAGCTTGCCGGCCTGTACCAGCTTCTCGCAGGCTTCATAGAGGGCGATCCAGGCGCCGGTGATCGAGGCGCAGCGGGTGCCGCCGTCGGCTTGCAGGACGTCGCAGTCGAGGGTGATCTGGCGTTCGCCGAGCGCCTTGAGGTCGGTCACGGCGCGCAGGCTGCGGCCGATCAGGCGCTGGATTTCCTGGGTGCGGCCGGTCTGCTTGCCCTTGGCCGCTTCACGCGCTGAACGGGTATGCGTCGAGCGCGGCAGCATGCCGTATTCGGCAGTGACCCAGCCCTGGCCCTTGCCGCGCAGGAAGGGTGGCAGGTTTTCCTCGACCGAGGCGGTGCACAACACGCGGGTGTCGCCCATTTCGATCAGCACCGAACCTTCGGCGTGGCGGGTGAAATTGCGGGTGATCCTGACGGTGCGGAGCTGGTCCGGCTGGCGTTGGCTGGGGCGCATGGGGTTTTCCTTATTTTTTCGGGTTGTATTTGTCGATGGTGGCGCGGATTTCCTCAATCGCCTTCTCGATTTCGTCTTCGGAAAGATCGCTCTTGTAGGTGGGGTTGCGGCCGAATTCGTCGAGGCGGGTGGTGACTTCGTCCTGGGTCATGGTCTGCGTCGAGATCACGCTGCTCGCTTCCTCGACGTAGCTATCCTCCCAGCGAACGGCGACAACTGACAGATTGTCACCGTGCTCACCACCGCGCGTTTCCGCCTGATTGAGCAGCGTCGGCACCGCCTGCAGCAGGTTGGCTCCCTTCAGGGCGGTCGCCATCATCTCGCCGGGCAGCACGCCCCACATGCCGTCGGTGCACAGCAGCAGGATGTCGCCGTGTTCGAGCGGCATCTTGCGCGAGAACTCGATTTCCGGCGGCGTCGGGCTGCCCAGGCAACTGTAGATCTTGTTGCGGTCGGGGTGAATGGCGGCCTGGGCCTCGCTCAACATGCCTTCCTCGATGAGCAGGCGGATGCGCGAATGATCCTTGGTCTGGGCGAGGGTCTTGCCGCCGCGCATCAGGTAGAGGCGGGAATCACCGGCATGTG
>JAUYEI010000039.1 GCA_030691385.1 Azonexus sp. | reverse complement strand
TCGCCCCTGCAAGCATTTCTTGGGCTCTGCCGACCAACTCTGGTTCGATACGACGTGGGCGCGCCATGACAACCTCCTGCAAGGAATATAACCATGGATGCTACCATCATTAATCTCATTTTGAAAGCGAATTTGAATTAGAGATTCTTTTGCTCGACCCATACGGTCGACAGCGTTTTTCGATCAATTTTTCCATTCGGGTTGCGGGGTAGCGGGCCCTCGCGAACCTCGATGCCGCTGGGTACCATGTAGGCAGGCATTCGGGCACGGCATTCGGCGAGCAATTGATCAATATTCAAGGTTCCGTTAGAGGGGTGGGTCGCGATTACCTGGATGGATTGTCCAATGCGATCGTCGTCAATACCAAAGGCGATACATTCACCAACCAGTTTCGTGGCGTAGAGGATTTCCTCAACCTCTGTCGGGCTGACACGATAGCCTGATGTTTTCATCATCTCGTCGCGGCGGCCTATGAAGTACAGGAAGCCGTCTTCGTCCATGCGAACAGTATCGCCTGAGAACACGGCGATTTCCGGTAAGACCAGGCCGGCTTCGCGACCTGGAGCGTGCGACGGTAAGGGTTTGTAACGTTCGGCAGTTTTTTCCTGATCGTTCCAGTAGCCCAGACCAACCAATGCGCCACGATGCACAAGTTCGCCCGGTTCGTTAGGGGCGCAAGGTGTGCCATCTTCACGAAGGACAAGAATTTCTGCATTCGGAATGGCTTTCCCGATCGAATCCGGTCGCTTGTCGACTTCAGTCGGGGAGAGGTAGGTTGAACGGAAGGCTTCTGTCAACCCGTACATGAGGAAGGGCTTACTCTTCGGCAGGTGTTGACGCAAGGCATTCAGCGTCTCGCGTGGCATTCGCCCCCCCGTATTGGCGAAATAGCGGAGGTGTTCAGTAGTGTCCTCGGGCCATTTCAATTGGGTTAGCTGGATATAAAGTGGCGGGACAGCGGTAAGTCCGGTGACCTTTTCACGCTCAATGGTTTTGATCACGTCACGGGGCAGCAAGTAATTGAGCAGGACAACCCGCGCACCTACATGGAAGGCAGTTGTTAGTTGGCTGAAGCCGGCATCGAATGATAAGGGCAGGGCTGCCAACAGTGTGTCGTCTGCTCGGTTTTCCAAATAACTCGCCACGCTCTTGGCGCCGGCCACCATGTTGCGGTGCGAAAGCACGACGCCCTTCGGTTTACCAGTACTGCCGGAGGTGTACAGGATGCCTAGCATGTCGGTATCGATCACCCGATGACCAGTTGCAGGCGGCGTATTAAAAAGATCGCTCCATTGGACAGTATTTAATCTGCTGATCACAGGAGGGGAGTCGGTTGAATCAAGCACAACCACGTGGCGTAGATCATGGCAGGACGGCAGCGTTTCTTGCAACAAAGCCAGGCGTTCAGGTGACGTGACGAGCATACGAACATTACAGTCGCGCAGAATGTAACCAACCTGTTCGGCTTTCAGCAACGGATTCAACGGCACAAAAACACCGCCGGCTGCTGGTGCGCCGAAACTGGCAATCACCGTCTCGAAGCGTTTCTCGAGATAGATGGCGACGCGCTCGCCACGCTGTAGGCCAAGGCCGAGCAAGCCACTGGCAAAACGGGTTATTGCCTCATGTAATTCGCCATAGCTCAGTGTTGCTTTGCTATAAGTCAATGCTGGCGCAGCTACGTTGCGCTCGGCAGCCAAGGAAATCAATTCGGGTAAAAGAGTGGAATTTCGCATGGGTAGGGAGTCTGGCATATGACAAGGTGTGACAGCGTGGAGTATCTCACAGCCGAATCGGCATTCTCACCCTATAATGCGACCTCACCATTCTGTTGTCGTAGGAGCAAGGCTTGAATACTGCAAAGGAAGTACTGTCCCTTCTGGATGAAATCCTCAGTTTGAACGGTCGCTCTGCGGAATTTTCTGCAAATACGCCGCTTCTCGGGGCAATTCCAGAACTCGATTCGATGGCCGTTGTTGCCTTGATCACCGGCTTTGAGGAGCGTTTCGGCTTCATCGTTGACGACGACGAAATTGAAGGCAGCACCTTTGCGACGGTCGGCTCTCTGATCGAATTCGTCGAAGGCAAGCTGGCCAGCTAAGCCGGCAACTCAGTCGTGCAGCCCTTCTTTCTTCCTGGCGAAAGGGGGCAACGTTTTTGCCTCTATCACCCTCCCAAGGATGTGGCACGTGGTGCAATCATTTATTTGCACCCGTTTGCCGAGGAAATGAACAAGGCGCGCCGCATGGCCGCACTTCAATCGCGCGCCATGGCCGAGGCTGGATTCGCCGTATTGCAGATCGATTTGCTCGGCTGTGGCGATAGCGCCGGAGATTTTTCTGACGCAACTTGGTCTGCCTGGCGAGACGATGTCCATTTGGCCTATCGTTGGCTGCGCAGTCAAACCCCGGCACCGCTGACGCTCTGGGGGCTGCGAGCCGGATGCCTGGTGGCGGTCAGTGCTGCGGTCAACCTGCCCGAAAAGACGAATTTCATCTTCTGGCAACCGGCTATTTCCGGCAAGCAGCACTGGCAACAGTTCATGCGCTTGAAAATGGCCGGGGAACTGGCCTCCGGTCAGGCAAAGGGCATCACCGAACAATTGCGCAGACAACTCTCCGCTGGCGAACCTGTTGAAATCGCTGGTTACACGGTTTCTCCCGCCTTGGCCGAGGGCCTGGAAGCAACTGAACTTGATCCGCCAGCCAACGGAAATGGGCAGATCATCTGGCTTGAGACCTCGTTGCGCGACGAGGCAACGCTTGCCCCTGTTTCACTGAAGCGGATCGAATACTGGCTGGTGGCCGGGTATGCAGTTCATGCCAAGGTAGTTCGCGGCCCAGCCTTCTGGCAGACCAGTGAAATCGAAGATGCCCCGGAACTCCTTGTCACTACGCGGGCTGCACTGGTGTCATTGACATGAATTTCACCGAACAGGCTGTCACTTTTCCATGTGCCGGCGATCAACTGCTCGGCATCGTCGCTACGCCTGAACAGCCATGTAAAACTGGGGTTCTCATCGCCGTCGGCGGGCCGCAATATCGGGCTGGCAGCCATCGGCAATTCCTGCTGCTTTCCCGCGCCCTGGCGACTGCTGGTTATCCTGTGATGCGATTCGACTATTCGGGCATGGGGGATAGCACTGGTCAGTTGAAAAGTTTTGAAACGACGCATGACAACATATCGGCTGCCATTGGCGCTTTTCAGCAAAAATGCCCGAAGGTAAGCAACGTGGTCCTTTGGGGGTTGTGCGATGCCGCATCGACGAGCCTTCTCTATTGGGATGCAACACATGATTCGCGGATCGCCGGGATTGTCCTGCTCAACCCTTGGGTACGCTCTGAAGCGACCCTCGCCAGGACACACATCAAGCATTACTACGGTCAACGTTTATTGCAGGTCGAATTCTGGCGCAAGGTGTTAACCGGAAAACTCGGTGTTGGCAGGGCTTTGGGCGGTTTTATAACGAGCTTTGTGCGTGCGCTGCAGGCCACTGGTTCAACAAACTCTGATGTGGCACTTCCTTTTCAGAAGCGAATGATCCGGGCGTTGAAGGGATTTCAGGGGCAGATCCTGCTGATATTGAGTGGTGATGATTTCACCGCCAAGGAGTTCCTTGAAGCGATCCGGAACGATCCGGTAGGGGCTGCAGCGCTTGAAAGCAGTGGCTTAAGAAGAGTTGATGTTGCAGGGGCAGATCATACGTTTTCTTCTGCTGAGTGGCGTCAAGCCGTTGAAGTTGCCACGATTGGCTGGATTGAGACTTCTGTAGGTAAGATGGAGTATGCAAAATGATAGTTTGCCGTGCTTCCAAGTGGACTTTTTAAAGTTCACTTGATTTCAATGGAATGAATCGTGTCGCTCGACTACTGGGTCTTTGATCCGTCAACCTGCCAGTTTACCAAGCCCAGAGTGTCGATTCTGCCGTCGGTATTCGACTACTCGGCGTTGCCACATGGAAGCCGGGCGTTATCGGATATTGGGCTCCGCCACTTTAGTCGTGGCCGCTACGCGCTTGGCGAAGCTTACCGTCTTGCCGGCTTGGACAAGCAGAGTGCGCTACTGGCACCCGCTTATCATTGCGTAACCATGCTTGATCCCGCTTTGGCGCTCGGGGCTCAAGTCCAGCTTTATTCGCTCAAGCCTAACCTAATGCCTGATTCGGATAGCTTGGAACAGATGTACTCTCAATCTTCCCTACCAGTAAAAGCGTTGCTGGCGACCCATTTTTTTGGATTCGTCCAGGATTTTTCCTGGTTGAAACAATGGTGTGATGAAAGAGGGATAGCCTTGATCGAAGATTGCTCGCACGTTCTGTTTTTCGAACAATATCAGGCGAGAGGTGCCGGTCTTTATGGAAAATTCATTGCCTCAAGTCCGTACAAGTTTTTTCCCTGCACGGATGGCGGTTTGCTCTATGCCCCTGATGCCCATTGTCTTGATGGCGTGCAGACTGAATCAGCCGGTTTTCTTGCCGAGTTGCGTGGCATTAAAAGCGCCATCGAGAAATCCAGGTTGCCAAAAATTTCGACCAATGGCATTGACCTGATTGATCAGCAGCTTGAATCCATCACTACTGCGGTCCCGGTACCTGGGAGTGATCAACGCATGGGGCGCTCAGCACAATCGACACAGTATTTGCTTGCTTCAGCCAAGGTGGCATCCCTCCGTAGTTCCCGGTGGGTGACAAGCCATTCATCGGTAAAAAACAACGTTACTCGCCGGCAAGAAAACTATCGCCGTTGGGTTCAGGCACTTTCGCATATACCCAATTGCCGAGCGCTTTATCCTGAAATTCCACCGGATGTGATTCCCTACATGTTCCCGCTCTATCTGGATATCCCGATGCCTCACTTTTACTGGTTGAAGCAGATGGGGGTTCCGGTGTGGCGTTGGGATGAAATGGCGGTCTCGAATTGCCCGGTTGCAGCCGACTACCGTCTTCATTTACTTCATTTGCCGTGTCACCAATCATTGAGTAATGAAGAAATGGAATGGATGCTGGCTGCGGTACGAAAAACGCTTGCTATTCCTACTCCAGGCGTTCAGTGATGCCGAACGAAATTAACGTGAAAACCTGTGAGGCAACGAATGCTTTAGCCTCAGCAGAATGCGATCTTCATCAATTTGCCGCCAAAGATAATATCGAAGTCTCAATTGACTGGTTTGAACTCCTACAAAAACAGGTTTACCCGGATGATCGAGGGGTCCGTTATTACTTCGTTGCTGAAAAAAATATTCCCTCGACAATACTGCCACTCAGGCTGACCAATAATGGGGGGGTCAGAACCGTTGAATCGCTTGGCAACTACTACACCTCGCTTTACGCCCCTTTACTGACCAACGATAGCAATCTGCATGTTCTCAGGTACATGCTCGCTTCAGCTTCGCGTGACCATGACAGTGCGCACGTCATGCGTTTCGCCCCGATGGATCCAGAATCAGATGTCTACAAAGGACTCTTGAGCGAGTTAAGGACAATTGGCTGGATACCCTTCAAGTTTTTCTGTTTCGGCAACTGGTTTCTTACGGTCGACTTCACTTGGGAGGGGTATCTCAAAAAAAGAAGCGCCAACCTGCGGAGCAGTGTCAAGCGAAGGAACAAGGATTTTGCCGCGGAAGGCGGAACGCTCGAAGTAGTAAGCAATGCCGATAAAGTTGAACAAGCGATCGCTGATTTTCAGGAAGTCTATACAGCTAGCTGGAAAATACCTGAGCCTTACCCCGACTTCGTTCCTTCATTGATCCGCCGACTTTCTACCATCGGCATGCTTCGGCTCGGTATTGCCCGATTGCAGGGGAAACCAATCGCTGCGCAACTATGGATTGTCGGTCAAGGCAAGGCCAGTATTTATAAAGTGGCCTACAACAAGGCATTTGCATCCCTCTCTCCCGGCACGGTGCTGACCAGTCACCTCCTGAAGTACGTGATTGAGCAGGATCAGGTCAAGGAAGTCGACTTCCTGATTGGCGACGACGAATACAAGAAGATCTGGATGAGTGATCGTCGAGAGCGCTGGGGCATCGTAGCTTACAACCCGCGCACCATTATTGGGTTCGCACTATTGATTAAAGAAGTTGCCGGGCGAGTTGCCAAAATACTTAGAAAAAAGATCAAAGAAATCTTTTTGAGATCACAGCAGCTTGGTGGCAGTACCAACTGGATATCACGATTGAAAATATTTGCCGCCACAACTCAGCACCAACGAGATCAAAAAATGTCCTGGACCATACGCCCCATCGCGCAATTCTCCGAATTTAGAAAGGAATGGGATGCTCTCGTACAGTCCCGACCGGGTACTCCATTTCTGGAATCTGCATTCCTGCTACCTCTGCTGGATGTTTTTGGCACAGGGGAGGAGCAATTGTGTCTGCTCCATTCGGACAGTCAACTTTGCGCTGCCGCCATCATGCAACGACGCCAGAAAAGCATTTGGCAAACCTTTCAACCCTCACAGCTTCCGCTTGGTGCCTGGGTGACAAATGGCAATGTCGATCTGGTATCGGCGTGCAATGAACTGCTTCGTCGTCTTCCCGGCTTGACGCTGGGCATCGGCGCCAGCCAACTCGACCCGCGAATTCAGATTCGTCCCGAAGACAGCGCCAAGGTACGAACCCAGGACTATATCCAGACTGCCTGGATCGATATTGGCGGCAGTTTTGAAACTTACTGGGAGGCGCGAGGCAAAAATCTAAAACAGAACACGCGCAAGCAGCGAAACAAGCTGCAGGCGGAAGGCATCGAAACCAGAATTGAGTGCATAACCACGCCAGAAGGCGTTAAAAAAGCTATTGAAGACTATGGATCACTCGAAAGTGCAGGCTGGAAGGCTGCTGATGGAACGGCAATTCTTCCCGACAACGCCCAAGGCCACTTCTATCGAAAAATGCTCGAGAATTTTTGCAGCATGGGGCGAGGGCGAATCTACCGCTACTGGTTCGACGATAAAGTTGTGGCGATGGATCTCTGTATCCATGATCACACAGCCATTGTTATTCTAAAAACGGCTTACGATGAATCTTATAAGGCCGTCTCGCCGTCAACGCTAATGCGTCAGGATGAGTTTCAGCAGCTTTTTGACGAACAAAAATTTTCCCGGATCGAGTTCTATGGCAAAGTCATGGAATGGCACACGCGCTGGACCACGCAGAGCCGCACTCTTTATCACGCTACCGAATATCGCTGGGCGTGGTTAAAAAAACTGCATGCACGCATGTCTGCCCCGGTCGAACAGCCATCTCAGGAACTGCCATCTCCAGTGAAAACCTGATTCCGGGATGGATAACCGACTATCGCTGTCAGCTACTCAATAGAAAAACGATGAAACGTCTATTAATGATTGCCTACCACTTTCCACCCTTGGCAGGCAGCAGCGGGATTCAGCGCACATTGCGCTTTGTGCAGCATTTGCAAAAATTTGGCTGGGAACCAATGGTCCTCACGGCTGATCCGCGCGCCTACGAGCGTACCAGTGAAGACTTGATGGCAGATATACCGGAGGGGGTTGTCGTTCGCAGAGCCTTTGCCCTCGATACTGCACGCCATCTTTCCATTGCTGGACGCTATGTCGGGGCAATGGCACGTCCTGATCGCTGGGTAAGCTGGAAAATTGGCGCTGTTCGAGATGGAATGCGGATGATCAAGGAGTTCAAACCGCAAGCAATCTGGTCAACCTACCCGATTGCAACAGCACATTTGATTGGCGCTGAACTCCAACGGCGGAGTGGCCTTCCATGGATAGCCGACTTTCGTGACCCGATGGCACAGGAAGGCTATCCTGCTGACCCGCTCGTTTGGCAGAGCTACAAATCGATAGAAGAGAAGGCTTTATTGACTGCCAGTTACAGTACCTTTACTACTCCCAGCGCAGCAAAAACTTACCAGTCTAGATATCCGGCCGCAGAGGATAAAGTGGTGGTGCTAGAAAATGGTTATGACGAAGAAAGCTTTGCCACGGCGGCAAACGTTGGCACGCTTTGCCAGAGCATTCATCCCGGAGCCATAACGCTGTTGCACAGTGGCATCGTCTATCCGGCAGAGCGGGACCCGACCCAGTTTTTTGAAGCGCTGGGTCAACTCAAGGCAAAGGGGATCATAAAAACAGGTGCGTTGTTCATCCGCTTTCGTGCCTCGGTACATGACGATTTGCTTCAGTCGCTGGCCGCACGCTTCGACGTCACCGAATTCATCGACTGCCAGCCGCCGGCCCCATACCGCGAGGCGTTGGCCGAAATGCTCAACGCCGATGGCTTGCTAGTCATGCAGGCGGCCAACTGTAATGAACAGATTCCGGCCAAAATATATGAGTATCTGCGCGCCAATCGCCCAATCCTGTCGCTGACCGACCCGCTAGGCGATACCGCGACGACGCTGCGCCAGGCAGGCGCCACCGATATTGTACGGCTCGACTCGGTCGCTGAAATCTGCAAAGTCCTACCTGCCTTCCTTGGAGCGATTGAGCAGGGTAGGGCGGCACTGCCGTACAGGCAGGCCGTCGCCAACGCCTCGCGTGAAGGGCGGACGGCCCAGTTGGCCGGGCTGCTCAATGCAGCGACCGGGCACTGAAGCCATGACACCGGTCGTCGCGCCGCTTGCCGCAATCGTCGCCGAGGCGACGAAATGCTGAGCCGTGCGCGCGACCTGCTGATAGCCGTGGCCGCTCTTGCTGCCGGCGGCATCCTGGCATGGCACTACCCGCTCGGGTCGTTCGCCGCGCCCGTCCTTTTTCTTGCCGCCAGTGCGCTGGCCTTCCATCGGCCGGCCTGGCTTCTGGTCATCATTCCGGCGCTGCTGCCGGTCATCGGCCTGGCCCCGTGGACCGGCTGGCTGAGCTTCGAGGAAGTCGACATGCTGGTGTTGGCAACGGCCGGCGGCGGCTATGCCCGGATGTTGGTCGACGGCCCGCCAGCCTCTTCGCCGCGTCGCGCCTGGCTGCTGACTGGCCTGGCGGCGCTGATGGCGCTGTCGCTGCTGGTCTCGATGGCGCGCGGCTTTGCCGATGCCGGAGGATTCGTCTTCGGCTGGTATCAGGGCTACGACGGGCCGATGAATAGCATCCGAATTGGCAAAAGCTTCTTTCTGGCACTGCTGCTGGTGCCGCTGCTCAATCGCCTGCAGGGCCACCCGGCCAACCAGGCTAGCAACAAGCTCGCCTTGGGTCTGGTTATAGGTTTAGGCACAGCTTCGCTGGCCGCGCTCTGGGAGCGCCTGGCCTTTACCGATCTGCTCAACTTTTCCAGTGACTACCGCTCGACGGCGCTTTTTTGGGAAATGCATGTCGGCGGCGCTGCCCTCGACGGTTGGCTGCTACTGACCATGCCGTTCGCCATCTGGGCTCTGCGCCATGCCCGGACGCCGGCGCAGCACGCGTTGTCCCTCGCGTTGATCGTAATCGCCGCCTATGCCGCGCTGACCACCTTCTCGCGCGGCGTCTACCTCGCGCTGATCGTGGCCTTGCCGCTGCTGGCCTGGCAGACGCGAACGCATGCCGGTGCTGCTGGGCAAGGTTTGGAGCGGCAGGCCTGGAGTCCGCTGCGCTGGGGCATTGCGTTGCTACTGCTGGCCACCATGGCCGGCCTGGTTTTTTTCAGCGGCGGCTATCGCGGGCTGATGGCGCTGCTCGGCGTCGTCGCGGTGGCCCTGGTGCTGCCGCAGGCGCTGCGCGGCATCGCTGCCATCCAGCTAGTGGCCGGCGGCGTGCTCGGCATGATGCTCGGCGGCCTGCTCGTGCTGCTCGCCGGCTTTCTGCCCAAGGGGTCTTACATACTACATTTCGCCGTCTTCGCGGCGCTGTTACTGTTCCTCCTCTGGCCGCGCGGCGGGCGGCTGCAAGGGCGGCAGGGCAACCGGCGCCTCTACTGTGCCGCCGGTTTCTTCGTGCTGCTGGTCAGCGCCGCCAATGTTGCAGATCACTGGGGCGGCAGCGATGCGCTGTGGGGCATGCTCGGCGCCCTCGTTGTCGTGCTCGCCGTCGCGCTGGGCAGCGTTTTCTCGGCCCGGCCGGCGTGGCCCAACGAGCTGCCCTGGCAGGGCACCTTCATGAGTGCGGCGGTTGCAGTCAGCGCGGTGATCGCGGTATTCATCGGCGGCGGCTACATGGGCGACCGTTTCTCGACCTCGTCCAAGGATCTCGACGGCCGTTTCGATCACTGGAACCTGAGTCTGTCGATGCTGCAGACGCCACTCGATCACGCCTTCGGCAAGGGTCTCGGGCGTTACCCGGCCAATTACTTTTTCGCCATCCCGGACAGCAAGTTCCCCGGTACCTACCAGATCATCAGGGAAGGCGATGGAGCCTGGCTGTCGCTGGTCGGTGCCCGGCATCCGATGAGCTTCGGCGATGTCCTTCGGGTTTCGCAGCGTCTGGATTTTGCCGCAGCCGGGCCGTTTGAGGTGACGCTGAAAATCCGTGCCAAGACGGATGTCAGCATCCATGTCGAGGTCTGCGAAAAACACCTGCTCTACGTGGCCGGCTGCGCCATTGGCAGGGCGAGCGCCAAAGCCGGCGAGGGCGGCTGGCAATCCGCCAGCATCAAGCTGGCCGGCCCGGTGCTGAGCGGTGGCCCGTGGTATGCCACGCGGATCAAGATGTTCTCGCTGGCCATCGGCAACCAGAGCGGGGTAGCAGAAATCGACGACGTGGCGCTGGCCGGCCCGGGCGGCGAGCCGCTGCTGGCCAACGGCGATTTCAGCAACGACATGCAGCATTGGTTCTTCAGCAGCGACCGCGACCACATGCCGTGGCATGCGAAAAACATCCTGGTCAATGTGCTGTTCGATCAAGGCTACGTCGGTCTGGCGCTGTTCCTGCTGCTGACTGCCGGCGCCCTGTGGCGCCTAAACCTGGGCAAGGCCCGACAGCACGAACTCGCGCCCTACCTGTCGGCTGCGATCATCGGTTTTCTGGTGGTCGGCATGTTTGACAGCCTGATAGATGTACCGAGGCTGGCGCTGGTCTACTATCTGTTGCTGATGTTGGCCCTGTCCTCGCTGGCGGCCGACAAGCATGAAATGAAGGGAGTGGGAAATGGGCATTAGCTCTATAAGATCGTTGGGCCGGATACCGGTGTTCTTGATTAACTATGCAAAGGGGGAATGAATGTGTCTTCCAATCTAACCGAATATCGCGCCAGTCCCGCTGAGCAAAAGCGCGTTGCCGACCTTTTCACGCTCCTGCCCGCGACGGGAGTTCGCGCTCTCGATATCGGTGCTCGTGACTGTTATCTGGCCAAGATACTGGTCGAGCGGTTCGAGCGGGTCGTTGCGCTGGATCTCGAACGTCCCCAGGTCGAGCATCCGGCCATCGATCCTGTGGCCGGCAGCGTCACCTGTCTGCCGTTCGAAGACAACCAGTTCGATGCCGTCCTATGTGCCGAAGTCCTCGAGCATATTCCCGAGCATCTGCTGGCCACGGCCTGCAGCGAAATCTCCCGGGTAGCCAGGGGCCAGGTGGTGATCGGCGTCCCATATCGTCAGGATCTGCGCAGCGGGCGCACCACCTGCCAGCACTGTGGCAAGAGCAATCCGCCTTGGGGGCATGTCAGCAGCTTTGATGAAGCCCATCTGCGCTCACTGTTCGGTGCGCTGATCTGGGAGAAATCCAGTTTCGTCGGCACGACCGTCGAAAGCACCAACTGGCTCTCGGCGGCGCTGCTCGACTATGCAGGCAACCCGTTCGGCACTTGGCGGCAGGACGAGGCTTGCGTGCACTGCGGTAGTGCGATCGGTTCCCCTGCAGCCCGTACGCCTGTGCAACGCATCGCCACCCGCCTGGCCTTCGTGCTCAACAGTCTGCAAGCGCGTTTTGTCGAGCCGCGCGGTAACTGGATCCACGTCCTTTTCTCGAAACCGTCAGCCATGGCTGGCTCAATTGCGTGATTACAATGAACACAATCCTGCGCGAACTCGAACCCGCTGATTTCAGATCATCCTTTAGTAGCGGCGCTTTCCGCTTCAAGCATCCTGAACTGCAGCAGATAGCCGGCGACAGGGGCTATCTGACGGGATGGAGCGAGGCTTTCAGCCGGGCCGGGATAGCAGCTCCCTTGGAGGTCTCAGGCGATTTCGCCGTGGCCATTCCCACGCCGGACGGTGGTGTCTTTCTTGCCACCGACCGTTTTGCTATCCGCTCCCTGTGCTACCGGATCACGGATGGGCAACTGCTGGTTGCCGAACGGGCTGACGAACTGGCCGATCCGGATGGCGAACTCGATTCCCAGGCGCTCTACGATTACCTCTACTTCCATATGATTCCGGCGCCGCGGACGGTGTTCAAGGATGTTTTTCGCCTGCCGGCCGGCCACTACGCCTTGTTCGAAAACGGCCACCTTACAGTCGCGCCGTGGTGGAAGCCGCATTTCAGCGAAAAGCGGCGCGCACCGCTCGGTGAACTGAAAGCCGAATTCCGCCAGATCCTGCTCGATGCTGTTCGCGACCGGCTCGATGGCGACACTACTGCTTGCTTCCTCAGCGGCGGCACCGACAGTTCGACGGTGGCCGGGCTGCTGCGGGAAGTCACCGGGCAACCGGCACGGGCTTTTTCCATCGGTTTCGAGGCGGCCGGCTATGACGAAATGGAGTACGCCCGCATCGCCGCACGTCACTTCGGCGCCGAGCACCATGAGTACTACGTGACCCCGGACGACCTGGTACGTAGCATTCCCGAAGTCGCCGCCTCCTACGATCAACCGTTCGGCAACTCCTCCGTCGTGCCGGCCTTCTACTGCGCCCAGGCGGCGCGTGAAGCCGGCATGACCCGGATCCTCGCCGGCGATGGCGGCGACGAACTGTTCGGCGGCAATACCCGCTACGCCAAGCAGCGGGTCTTCGGCGCCTACGAGCAGATTCCCAGCATGCTGCGCCGCGGCCTGCTCGAACCGCTATTGACTGGTAGCACGCTGCCGGGAAAGATTCCCGGCATCAAGAAGGTGGTCAGTTATGTCGAGCAGGCCAGCGTTCCGATGCCGGACCGCATGCAGATGTATAACTTGCTGACCCGCCTCGGCCTAGGGGAAGTGCTGACGCCGGAGTTCCTCGCCCAGGTCGACCCGCAGGACACACTGCGCCAGCAGCGCGAGACCTATCGCGCCGGCGACGGCCAGGCGCTGGTCAATCGCATGCTCTGGTACGACTGGAAATACACCCTGGCCGATAACGATCTGCCGAAAGTGCTGGGGGCCACCAGCCTGGCCGGACTGGAAGTTGGCTTCCCGCTGCTCGACGACCGCCTGGTCGATTTCTCGCTGCGTCTCGATCCGGAACTCAAGCTCAAGGGGCTGACCCTGCGCTGGTTCTTCAAGGAAGCGCTGAAGGATTTCCTACCGCCGGAGATCATCACCAAGAAGAAGCACGGCTTTGGTCTGCCGTTCGGGGTCTGGGCGACGGAGCATGCGGGGCTGCGGGGACTGGCGCTGGAATCTTTGGATTCGTTGCGTGGCCACGGCATTGTCCGCAGCGATTTCATCGACCGTCTGATCAAGGAGTATTTGCCGCAGCATCCCGGCTACTACGGGGAACTGGTTTGGATTTTGATGATGCTAGCCCAATGGATGGGGAGGCACGAATTCCCCCACCTGACACCTCGCTCCATTGGTTAGGCGACATGATCAGTGTTGTCATCCCTTATTTTCAGCGAGAGCGGGGAATTCTCGCCAGGGCGTTGCAATCGGTGTTCGCATCGCAGGACATCGATCAGCTAGACGTCATTGTTGTCGACGATGCTTCCCCGATTCCTGCGCGAGAAGAGGTCGAGGCAATTGGTTCAACATGCTTCCCTGTAACGATCATCGAGCAAGCCAATCGCGGACCTGGTGGAGCGAGGAATACTGGACTGGATAAGGTTTCCCGAGATACTGAGTATGTCGCCTTTCTCGATTCAGATGATGAATGGTCACCGTTGCATCTCAAAAATGCTTTGACTGCGCTACGGGTGGGGTATGACGTGTATTTCGCTGACCATCTTCAGCTCGGCGCTGAAACCAGTGCATTTCGCCGCGCCAACCGGATCGTTCCCGCAGATCACACACCTATTGCGGGACAAGACAATTTGTATGCTTATGGTGGGGACATGTTCGATCAGATTATTTCGGGAAACGTCATTGGGACGCCTACCGTCGTATTCAACAAACGCAAGTATCCCGATGTGCGTTTTCGCAACGATCTCAAAATGGCTGGAGAGGACTACTTGTTTTGGCTTGGCCTAGCATTACGAGGAGCTCGGTTTGCTTTTGGGTCTGCGACCGAAGTTGTGTGTGGTAAAGGAGTTAATGTTTTTGCCGGCTCAGGCTGGGGAACCGAAAATCATGCTCGCCGGATTGTCGATGAACTGGCCTTTCGCCGTCTTTTGCTGGCCGAATATCCATTGCTCGATCATCAGAAAAGTAACGTTGTTGCCGGGATCAGCAGTTTGCGTGACGCGTTAGTACGAGATTTTTTCCATCGATTGAGTGAGCGCAAAAACATTGATTGGCGATTGATTTTTTCGGCACTCAGGCAAGAGCCTTGGGTCATCTCCAGGGTTCTTCCAATCGTCGCAACGAAGCTGCTCGGGAAGCGCTAAGCAGCCGTTATCCGGAAAATCGCTCGTACCCCGTTGCCTGTCAACAGAATGAAAAAATCACCTTGTCCACAAGAAAAGCATTAGCTCTATCCTTCCTCGACCGGTACTCTGGTCTCATTCTGCACACAGCTTCGTCGATGGTTGTTGCGCGACTGCTTTCCCCGGCAGAAATCGGTGTGTATTCCATCACGATGGTTTTGTTGGGATTCGTCGCCACCTTTCGCGACATGGGGGCTGGCCAGTATCTGGTCCAGCAGAAGGAGCTGACTGAAGAGCGAATTCGTGCAACCTGGTCCGTCCAGTTGGGGCTGGGGTTGGCACTCGGACTTGTTGTGCTGATTGCAGCGTTACCGATTGCTGCTTTCTACAATGAACCGCGGATGCGCGAAATCATGGCGGTACTGGCATTGAATTTCGCCGTTACGCCATTTCTGGCATTCCCCTATGCCTGGCTATCGCGTGACATGCGCTTTGGGACCATTGCAACAGTTCGCTTCATTGGTTCCTTGGCGCATGCGGGTTGTGCTATCGGGTTGGCTTGGGCTGGCCAGGGGCCAATCAGCCTTGCCTGGGCAAATCTGCTGACGACCGTGGCTGGCATCCTGGCCATCTGGCTTCTGGCTCCTCCACGATGGCCGTGGCGGCCCACCCTGAAGGGTATCTCCGAAGTCGTGTCGTTTGGCGGCAAGCTGACTCTTACCTCCCTGTTGAACACGTTCGCAGGTGGTGCCCCGGAATTGATCCTCGGCAAGGTTCAATCGATGGTCGAAGCGGGGCTCTACAGTAGAGCCATTGGTTTGGTCACGATGTTCCACCGCTTGGTGCTCGATGCCGTCAATGCTGTGGCGTTGCCCTATTTTTCCAAGCAATCGCGGGAGTCTAAGGATCTGGGAGCGTCGTTCCTGCTGGCGATGGAACTGGTAACCGGCCTGGGCTGGGCGTTTTTCACCGGGGTCGGGATTCTGGCCTATCAGGCGATCTGGATACTCTATGGCGACCAATGGGGTGAAGCCGTGGAGCCGGCTCGCTGGCTCGCGCTGTCTTACGCGATTTCGATCCCGGCGGGGGTTTGTTATTCGCCATTGATAGCCCGCGGGGCTGCCACAGAGATTCTCAAGGTCACCTGCAAATGCACAGTGCTTGTACTCGTGGTGACTGTGTTCGGAGCTACCGCCAACTTGGTCACTCTTAGCCAGTTTCTCGCGGTGACCAGTTTTGTCAGTGCATTACTCTGGCTGAGGCTGACGAGGAGCTTCATTCCATTCACTGGCGTGGCATTGGGTAGGGTTTGGTTCAAGAGTCTGATGTTGGCCGTGGGGGCCGGGCTGGTGCCTTTGCTGGTGGTACTTGCCACGGGTTGGCGTTCTCACGACATATTTCTTACCGTGGTTATTTCCGTTCCCGGAGGCATTCTCGGGTTCTTGATAGCTGCATGGCTGGTCAAACATCAAGTATGGATGGAACTGCTCAAGATGCTGAAAACCAAGAAATTATGGATTGTGCGATGACTAGTAAATTGCCTTCCGCATTGCGCGGCCTTGCTTATTCAACTGTTAATTATTTGAAAAAGTTCCCAATTTATGTGCGGGAATTTGGTCTTGTATCAGGCATGCGGGCGTTCCTCGCCGTCGAAATGGCCGGAAAACCGGATCCGTCCTGGCGCATTCGGCTAAGCCTGCCGGGCTACCAGGGAACAATCCAGCTACGTAACACCCAGGCGGACCGCGCCACCTTCTGGCAGTGCTTGGTGCAGCGCCAATACGACTTGGCCCGTTTCCCCCAGTACGAGCGGTTGCTTAAGCATTACCGCAACACACTGCAGAGAGGTGAAACTCCGCTCATTATCGATTGCGGCGGCAATATCGGCCTGGGCAGCCTCTGGTTTGGCAGACTGTTCCCCAAGGCAAAAATCGTTTCAATTGAACCAGACGAACACAACTTTGAACTTCTTCGTTCCAACACGGCAGTTCTGGGTGATAGGATCACCCTTGTCCAAGGAGGTATCTGGGATCGCCCCGGAGCGCTGTGCATTGTCAATCCTGATTCAGGTTCAGCAGCATTCCAGGTGGCGTTTAGCAAGACACACGTTCTGAACTCAATTTCCGCGTACACGATCGACGATTTATGCGAGATCGCCGGAGTCGCCAATCCGTTGATTGTCAAACTCGATATCGAGGGAGCGCAAGCACATCTTTTTGCCAGCAATACCGAGTGGGTCGGACGCACTGCATTGATTACCTTGGAACTCGACGACTGGTTGTTCCCCTGGCGGGGAACAAGCAGAAATTTTTTCTCATGTCTCGCTAGCTACCCATTCGACTATTTGCTTGGGGGGGAGAGCATTTTCTGTTTTCAGGATTTTGGCGAAGTGACCGGTATTTCCTGATCGGTTTATCCGCGGTTGGTGTTTCGATCTTCAAGCTATTACGAAGGGATGTCGAATATGGCGAACAAAGTGGCATTGATCACCGGTGTTACCGGACAAGACGGGTCCTACCTTGCGGAGTTCCTGCTCAAGAAGGGGTATACGGTTCACGGCGTCAAGCGGCGAAGCTCTTTGTTCAATACCGACCGTATCGATCATCTCTATCAGGATCCGTATGTCGAGAACAAGAACTTCGTACTGCATTACGGGGATCTGACTGACTCGACAAATCTGATTCGCATCATTCAGCAAGTCCAGCCAGATGAAATTTATAATCTGGCAGCGATGAGCCATGTGGCCGTCTCGTTCGAAACCCCCGAATACACCGCCAATGCCGATGGAATCGGAACGCTTAGAATTCTTGAGGCCATCCGTATTCTCGGCCTGGAAAAGAAGACGCGCTTCTATCAGGCCTCGACCAGCGAACTCTATGGCCTGGTCCAGGAAACGCCGCAACGGGAAAGCACTCCGTTTTATCCGCGTAGTCCCTACGCCGTAGCCAAGCTCTATGGCTACTGGATCACCGTTAACTACCGGGAGGCCTACGGCTTGTATGCCTGTAACGGCATACTTTTCAACCACGAGTCGCCACTGCGCGGTGAAACCTTCGTCACCCGGAAAATCACCCGCGCCATTGCGCGCATGGCGCTTGGGCTGCAGGACTGCCTGTACCTTGGCAATCTCTCGGCTCTGCGCGACTGGGGTCATGCCCGGGATTATGTGGAGATGCAGTGGTTGATGCTGCAGCAGGAGAAGCCGGAGGATTTTGTCATTGCCACAGGGGTTCAATACAGTGTCCGGCAGTTCGTAGAGTTTGCCGCTGCCGAACTCGGTATTCAGTTGCGATGGGAGGGGGCAGGAGAGAAAGAAATCGGAGTTGTTACCGATATTAACAATAAGGAACTCAAGGTCAAAGCGGGGGGTGTCATCATCAAGGTCGATCCTCGTTATTTCAGGCCTACGGAGGTCGAAACCCTGCTTGGCGATCCGAGCAAAGCGAAGGAAAAACTGGCTTGGGTGCCAAAGACGACACTCGCAGAACTCGTCCGGGAGATGGTCCTGGCGGATTACGCAGCAGCCAAGCGTGATGCCATGGTCAAACTGGCAGGCTTTCAGGCCTTTGATCATCACGAATAGCCATGGACAAAAACGCAAAAATCTATGTGGCCGGACATCGGGGAATGGTCGGCTCAGCCATCGTGCGCAACCTGGTGAGCAAGGGATATACAAATATTGTGACCCGAGCCCACAAGGATCTTGACCTTATCAACCAGACGGCGGTTGAGCAATTTTTTGCAACCGAAAAGCCGGACTACGTGTTTCTCGCAGCAGCGAAGGTTGGGGGTATCCATGCCAACAACAGTTACCCGGCGCAGTTCATTCGTGAAAATCTCATGATCGAGTGCAACATCATTCATGCCGCCTATGCAAATGGAGTCAAGCGCCTGGTGTTTCTTGGGTCCAGTTGCATTTACCCAAAGATGGCACCACAGCCAATGCAGGAGTCCTGCTTGCTGAGCGGCCCCCTGGAGCCGACAAATCGACCGTATGCGCTAGCCAAGATTGCCGGAATAGAAATGTGCTGGAGCTACAACCGACAATTTGGGACCAACTATCTGGCAGTAATGCCGACCAATCTATATGGACCGGGGGATAACTACCATCCCGAGAACAGCCATGTCATTCCAGGGATGATCAGACGATTCCACGAGGCCAAACAGGCTGGAGCGGAAGAGGTCGTCATCTGGGGGACGGGAACGCCCAGGCGGGAATTCCTGTATTGCGAGGACATGGCGGATGCCTGCATCTTTTTGATTAATCTCCCGGAATCCAGTTACGGGCGTTTGCTCGGCAGCGACGAATCGAAAAAAGGTGTATTTGAGCCGCCATTGGTCAACATAGGGGTCGGGCATGACCTGACCATTCGGGAACTGGCGGAGACAATCAAAAAGGTTGTCGGGTTCGCGGGAGAGATCACCTTTGACAGCAAAAAGCCCGACGGTACGCCGCGAAAATTGCTGGATGTTCGCTTGCTGGATTCGTTGGGGTGGAGGGCTTCGATCCCTCTGTCCGAAGGGCTGGATCTGGCCTATGGCAACTTTATGAAAACAGCCTGACCAGGCTTCATTGAGGAGGGCGGCGGGGCTGTTGAGCGAAATGTTCATGTGACTATGCCCGATAACCAACATCGATCCGGTGCCAGTATCGGTTTCCCGGTATTGATGTTCCTTTGATTGATCCCGGAGAATCAGCACGTTCAGGGTTGGGCCCAATGGCTTTCTGCGGCATTACCTGAATTGACGTTTTCCCATAGAGAGAAATCCCATGAGTTGTCCACTCGTGACTGCAATCGTTTCAACATACGGCGCCGAGCGTTTCATGCGGGGCTGTCTGGAAGATTTGATCAACCAGACCTTGTTCGATGAAGTCGAGGTATTGGTAATCGATAGTGGGTCACCTCAGGGTGAGAGTGCGATTTGCCGTGAATTCATGCGTCAGTATCCGCAGATCAAGCTAATACGTACTGAGCGTGAACCGCTTTATGCCGCCTGGAATAGAGCCCTTCCACTCGCCCGGGGGCAGTATGTTACCAATGCAAATACCGATGATCGCCACAGCCCCCGCTTCATGGAGGTAATGGCGGGCGCATTGGATCGCCATCCGGATGTAGGTTTGGTTTATGCGGATCAGTTTGTTAGTCATGCGGAGAATGAGACGTTCGAACAGTGTCAGGTTCGATCTGCCAAGCAACGGCGCTGGCCGGACTACACCCCGGAAGACTTGCTTTTGCGCTGCATTACAGGCTCGCAACCGATGTGGCGAAAATCTTTGCATGAAGAACTCGGTTACTTCAATACGCACTACAAGATTGCTGCGGACTACGACATGTGGCTGCGATTTGCCAGCAGATCGAAGTTGCTGCATTGGCCCGAAACGTTAGGTGTATTTTTTGATTCGCCAGAGACCATATCGGGTTCCAACAATAGATCCAAAGTGAATCTGGAAGCGCTGTCGATCCAGCAGGGATGCATGGAACTGGAGCAGTGGCGGAGTCTTCCGGGAATTCGCAAGCGCCTGGCAGCCGAGTTGTTCGGCAAGGGGTATCAGCATATCGAGCAAGATCGAGATGGCAGGACTGCAGCGCCATTCATCAGGGAGGCCGTCAAACTCGATCCCACAAACCTCAGGTTTCTGAAGACGTATGTAATCAGATGTATGGCGGGTATCGCCTAATGTTCGCTACAACCGCCCCTGTTTGGTGGCCAGACAGACTTTCTCCGTTGTCAGTTCTTCCTGAGTTGCATTAAGCAGCGGACAGCGAATCGTACGGGGGTTCGGTCCCAAGGGGTGAAGCGTGACAAATGATATGGATTCGCTGAGCGGTTTGAACATCTGGGTTCTGTCGTCACAGCAGCCTCGAACCCTAAGTGGCGGACCATTTCGCCGTGGCGTTCGGAGCAATCACGACCCGGAACTCCGTTGGGGTAAGCAAACAGTTGGACAGAGTCACCCAGAATAGCTTCCAGCTCAAGCTTTCCTTCCTCGATTTCCTTGAACGCCCGTAGGTCGTCCATGCACTCCAGGATGGGGTGTGTGTGGGTATGAGCGCCAATGTCTGCTCCGGCCGCCCGCAATGTCCGCAATTCACTACTAGTCATCATCAAATTGCAGTGCTCTGGGACACCGGATTGCCGGCCAATTTCCTGGGCGACCTGTGCGCGGCGATCATGCTCGAAGTACTTTAGCTGGCCAAGGATGGCGCTGTAGCACGCGATGCGTGATTCAACCCCGTCTACTTGGTATTGGCCGAGTCCAAATGCCTTCAGGTCGAGGGGAACTGATGGGGCTAGCCTGACCGCTTCGATTATTTCGTCATTCCACATACGCCCACCATCGAGAAAGGCAGTCGCGATGAAGAAGGTTCCCGGGAGTCCATGGCGCTGAAGAATCGGCCATGCGACTTCCAGGTTGTCGACGTAGCCATCATCGAACGTTATAGCGGCTGCTGCTGCGGGGAGGGTACCATCCATCAGGCGTTGCGCGGCTTCCCGAAGAGGCAATACGGTGAAATTCCGTGCCAGCAGACGTGCCATCCATTCAAACTGTCTGGCAGAGGGCTCGAACGGCATCAAGGGATCGGCTGCGGGTAGCACCCGATGGAAAATGAAAATACTAAGCTTGGCCGACGATCCCGCCGGGGAGAGAATTTTGAACAGCGGCCGGAACACTGGTTGCCCTCGCTCTATTCAAGTGGTGCCGAGGGCTGAACAGGTCTCCCTGGCTGCTCGTGCATAGCGGTCCGTATTGAAGCGGACATAGCCAATGAAATGGAGAAATACGGTTCCAGATTTCTCTCTCCCGGGGTGGCAATATTTGGGATGGGGCAAGACGGTTGCTATGGGGGAGTTGGCGACCATGAAATTCGAAGCAAATTGTTCTGTTCCCCAGGCGCTCCATTTGTCATTGAGAATCTGAGACATCGTGTCGCTGAAAGATTTCAGCTTGCTGCGATTGAAACTCCCTTGGGCAAATCCAGAGAACCCTGCACACCCCCGAACGTAGCGAGCCGTTTCAAAATTCGGCAGGCGATCCATATTTGCTTCACCGAGAATCTGGATATGCTCACTGGATTCAGCGCGCGGTTTGGCCCACTTCGCCGCCTCGGAGCAGGATACAAAATCCTGGTCATCTTCTGTGGCAAGAACGAAAGATGCCGCTCCGCTTACTGCGTTTCGAACCTCAGGCATGTCAGACAGGGCAACGGTATCGGCATCGAGCTGAATCACGTAGTCGCTTTGGGCAAATTCGGAGATGGCAATCAAGCGCTCCCAGCAGCCGCCCTGGGGTATGCCGACAACCCGGTAATCCTCGGCGCGAACAAACTCGATACCGCGGACATGATGCGCAATTTGAATGCGGTCTTGATCGGTAATACTGGGGTCGCAAACCATGACGATTCGCCGGGGAGAAAAAAAGCGACAAAACGATTTAATGGCTAGTAAATAAGATTCGACATCCCGGTGATGGACCATGGATAACACGGTAAATGGGTCGGTGCCAGTGGCAATTGGGGTCGAGCGGACGATTTTTTCAAGTGCCTTGTCGAAACGGTGGCGATTCAGCGCTATACGGGTTTTGTCGAGGAATGACTTGATGGTAACCATAAGAAATTAAATGAAGTCCAGTTTCCGAGTTGTTTGAATTGAGTCAGTCGTGCCATTTCCCGGCACGCTCGAGCTTGTTACGCAGACCTGGTAGCTGGTAACCCATTTGGTATGCTTGTTTGGCTGCATTGAGTGATTTTTCGAATTCTTTTAGTTCGAAATATGCAAATGCAGCATAAACGGCAACACTTGATATTCCGTCATTCAGCGATTCAGCTCTATCAAGTTGTTGCATGGCTGCATTTTTCTGGCCGCGACGAGCGTAATAGTAGCCATACATCGCCCTGACGATAGGGTCTTCCGGGGTAAATTTAACCGCCCTCTGGAAGTAGCAATGAATGCGTAGCTGACTGCCGGCAGGGGTGTCTGTTTTGCTTTTGAAGGCAATGTCTTCCATGGCTGCCAGGGCCTGGGGATGGTTGGGAAACGCCCAGAGGGTATAACTGAAGCCGGCAGCAGGCGTTTCAATAATGTGATCGGACTTTCGAAATTTCGCACTGCCGAGACGATACTTCTGGTAATGCTCGTTGAAGTGGGCACTCTCGACAAGATGGCGCTCGGCACCACTGGCCTTGTTGTAATCAAAGGGGCCGTGTTTTCCTGCACGATGGAGTGGCAGGCAGTCGGCATCATATTGTTCAGCAGTTTCCTGTGCTTGCACAGAAAAGGCTACAAGAAATAATGAACAGAGCACTGCGTTTGTATATATTGACAAGGCCATTCTCCATTAAGTCAAGCTCTTTGCGTGTTCCCTGATTGTTCGATGTTCGCCGATATTTGGTGATTTGTATTTTGATAATTGTTGTGTGGCAAAATATTTAGCCAGCATGACAATAATCATGATGTTATAGGGCAAGTCAAAATACGCGAGGCTCAAAAATGCACCGCCGACTGCATAACCAACCATACTAGCCTGAGCCATCGCTCCAAGATCGCGTGTCCAGCTTAAGGTGGGGTTCTCTTTTCCAATAGCCATGAGTTGGCGGGATGTCTGCCAGGTAATCATCCCAAGCGTCAGGAACAGGGCTAGTCCAATAAATCCATGTTCTCCGAGGATCTGGAAATAGATACTGTGCGCTGCATGGACGGCATAGGGGTCCGGTGCGTACATTCCAAAAACGGTTTGGTTGTAGATTTCAAACCCGCCGCCGATGATGCGATCCTTGGCCAGGTTCCAGGCCATCCACCAGGCATTTATGCGTCCCATCGCCGAGCGGTCTTCTTCATAGGTCTGAATGGTTGCCATACGCGACCACCAATGTTCCGGCATGAAGGGGAGGGCAAGCAGAGCGATGCCGATGACCATCGCACCAAATATTATTTTTTGCCGGCCCCGCAGCCAGATCAGGAGAGTCATGGCCGCTAGGGCCAGCAGCGCTCCTCGCGAATGGGTGCCAAGTGCCATGACAGCAGAGAGAATCATGGACACCGACATCATGTGGCGATGCCATTTCTTGGTCATCTGGAGTTGCAGATAGCGCATCAATGGAATAACCATGATGACGGCCAGGGCTATTTCGTTATTTCCACCAATGAATCCGCCGGGCCCCCAGACCCGGTGGTTCCCACCGGTAGCGAGGGTAAAGGCACCACCCTTTACGCCATAGAAGCCGATAGATGCCACCAGCGTCCAGATGTAAATGTCCATTTTCTTGACCGAATCCAGCAAAGCCAAGGTGATGAAGAGCATCAGATAGATCTTTATCGATCTATTCCACAGGGGCAGGCTATTCTCAAAATACAGGGAAAACGGCAGCGTGATCGAAATCCAGAGAACGAAAGCGGCCAGCATCCATGTGGCCGGGGAAAAGAACGGATTCTGTTTCTCCCGGGTGAACAAGAAACCGGTCAGCGTCGATACGCCGACGATCATCGCGATGGGCATCGAAGCGGAGGCGTAGCCCCACTGTTGGTGCGGGTTCATCAGGCTGACCCAAGTCCACAGGATGATGCCGATCCATGGCTTGCGCAGCGCAACCGCTGAGCCGCCGAGGATGATGGCCATGATCAGTAGGTCGCGCATCGTGCTCTCATGTGTGTTCTGCTGCGACGTGGCGGAAAAGCGCGAGTTGGGCCTCGGTGGTTTCCTGCCAACTGAACTTTTCGGCGTGCTGGCGTACGGCTGATCTCGATGGATAGTTGTGGAACAGTGTCGAGAAAGATGCTGTCAGGGCGTCGGCAGTTCGGTCCTGCATCAGGACCCCCGCGTCCGGGCATGAGACGACTTCCGGCGTACCCCAAATATTCGTGGCGATGACTGGTGTTCCGCAGGCCATTGATTCGAGCAGTACATTGGCCCAACCCTCGCGGCTAGAGCACAGGACCAGTGCATCGGCAGCGCTGTACCACCATTTCAGGTCCTGGTTGGGCAACTGGCCGGTAAACAGAACACGCGGCTGAACGCCAATGTTTTGCGCCAAGTTTTCCAGCGCCTGCCTTTCCGGCCCGGATCCAGCGATCACCAGCAGAACGTCTTCCGGCAGCGATGGCATGGCTTCTATCGCAATGTGGTGACCCTTGCGTTCTACCAGATGTCCAACCGACAACAGTATGGTTTTTGCCGTGAGTTTCAGTCTGGTTCTCGCTTGGGCGTGATCCTCGGGACGGAATTTATCGAGGTCGACGCCGTTCCGGAACACTTTCAGTTTGCCGGAATCGGCACCAAGTTCGGCTAGGGTATCCATCAGGGCCTTGCAGACGCCGATTGATGCCGTGGCGGCTGCGGCGGTCTGCAGAATCAACTGCTTTGGATAAGCGAACTCGGGAATCAGGTTCAGGTCGGTACCGCGAGCGGTTACGACGAAGGGTTTGTTCAACTGCTTGGCAATGAAGCTGGCGGCAATCCCATCGGGATAGTAATAGTGGGCGTCGATCAGATCAAAGTCGAAGCCGCCATTGATCATTTTTTTGATAACGGGAAGGGCTGCACGCGCCAATGTGTGCGGTGCGATATTCATTCCGATTTTTGGCGGGAGGAAATATCGTGGGTGATGGACATCGATGCTGTTTCTCGTCTCAAAGCGGGGCGTTGCTGCAAATTGTCCGTATTCCCCAAAAACCTTGTTTGGGAATGGAAACCAGGGGATGGGTGCAACAACCTTCGTTTCGACCTCTCCACTTTTGAGCAGTTCGCGTAACCGGGTTTCAACGAAAATCCCGTGCACAGGCCGGACCGTGCTGGGAAAGAGTGTCGAGAAGAGGAGTGTCTTGATGGGGCGAGACATTTATTTGCTAACCCAGTCTTATCCAGATGGCACCGCTCATGCAAGCCGCTTGCCGGTTAGCTGGTGGTAGGGGGCGCGATAGTTGGCAACGCTGTTGCGCCAATTGCGCACTGTTTCAACAAATATTCGGCCATTGGCTTTGAGTTCAGGCCAGCGATGACGGTCGTTGAGCAGATTCAGCAGCGCCTGGGTCAGCGAATCGCGATCTCCTGCCTTGAAGAGGATACCGGTCTTGTTGTGTTTGACGAGTTCCTTGTGACCGCCGACATCGGAGGCGACGAATAGCTGGCCCTGGGCCATGGCTTCGAGGGGCTTAAGCGGGGTGACGAGTTCGGTCAGGCGCATCGGATGGCGCGGGTAGGCGAGGACGTTGATCAGGTCGTAATAGCGGCTGACTTCTTTGTGCGGCACGCGGCCGGTAAAGATCACGACATCATTGAGGCCGAGTTTGTCGGCTTGCTGGCGAAGATTGGCTTCCTGCGGGCCACCACCGACGAGCAACACGCGGATATCTGGCTGAGACGCGATGAGGGCGGGGAGGGCATCCAGCAGCAGGTCGAGGCCTTCGTAGGCGTAGAAGGAGCCGATGAAGCCGATGACGGTTTTGCCGGTCAATCCCCATTTGTTCAGGAGTTCACGGTCGGGAGGGCTGGCCAGGTTGAAGGTGTCGATGTCGACGGCGTTGGGGATGACGGTAACTTTGTCGGCGGCAATGCCGCGCCCGACGATATCGGCCCGCAAGCCTTCGCAGATGGTGAAGACGTGGTCCACTTGCTGGATGGCGCGGGTTTCAAGTTTGCGCGTGGCGCGGTAACGCAGGCTGCCTTCGGTGGTTGTTCCGTGGTCGACGGCCGCATCTTCCCAAAAAGCACGGATTTCGTAGACAACGGGGATGCCGAGCTTGCGGGCTACCTTGATGGCAGGAAGTACGTTAAGTACCGGGGAATGGGCGTGAATGATGTCGGGGCGGAGTTCGCGGGCGACTTCTTCAAGGCGTGTTTCGAGTTGCTTCATCAGGGCAAGCTCTTTACCGATGGGCAGCTTGGCGAGTGTGCCGGTCGCCAGCGGGGTGCGGTAAAAACGCAAGCCGTCTACGTCTTCAAAGGATGCCGAGGTTTCGCCTTGTTTGGGCGAGGTGAGGTGAAAGGTTTCCCAACCAAGGGCGCGTTGTTCGCGTAGCAGCGCTGCGGTGCGGAAGGTGTAACCGCTGTGTAGCGGGATCGAATGATCGAGAACGTGGAGCGTGCGCATTATGCCGGTTCGCCTTGTTCCATGACGTTGCGCAGAAAGGCCTCGAACATGAGCAGGGTCCAGATCGAGGCGCTGTAGTCCCGGCTGCCGTTATTGTGAGCGCTGACGAGGTGCTGCAGGTAGTCGCGATTGAACCAGCCGGTGTCGGCCAGGCGTGCGCCGAGGATGGATTCCTGGACGCGCTGTTTGAGCGGGCCGCGGAACCAGCGGGCGAGGGGAACCGAGAAGCCCATTTTGGGCCGGTAGAGGACGTCATCGGGCAGGAGGGGTTCCATCGATTTTTTGAGCAGGTACTTGCCTTCCTGGCCGCGAATTTTCTGTGAAGAATTTAGTGTTGCCAGCCATTCGATCAGTTCATGATCCATCAAGGGTTCGCGGACTTCCAGCGAGTGGGCCATGCTGGCGCGGTCAACCTTGGTGTTGATGTCACCGACTAAATAAGTTTTGAGATCAAGGTATTGAATGAGGGCCAGCGGGTCGTCGGTTTCTGCTTTTGCTGCGTGATGGCTGAAGACCTCCTTGGCGTTGTAGCCACCCAGTGCTGCCTTGAATTGTGGGCTGAATAGCTGGTTGCGCATGGGGGTGCGCAGAATCGAGACAGAGTGGAAATAGGCTTCGACCGAACTGCGGGCCATGCCTTCAAAGGTGGTCTTGGCGCGGAAAACGCGGGGCGCCCAGTCTGCCTTCGGATAAATTTTGCCGAGGGTGCCGAAGAGCGGGCGGCGCAGGCCGAGGGGGAGTGCCGAGCGCATCTTTTCTTCCATCAGATGCAGCCGGTAGCGGCGGTAACCGCCGAAGCTCTCGTCGCCGCCATCACCGGAAAGGGCGACGGTGACATGCTTGCGGGCCAGTTGGCAGACACGATAGGTGGGGATGGCGGAACTGTCGGCGTAGGGCTCGTCGTAGAGTTTGGCCAGGGTGTCGATGAGGTCGAAATCGTCGCTTTCGACGATGTCGAGGTAGTGGTTGGTCTTGTAGCGATCAGCCACCATCTTGGCGAATTCCGATTCGTTGAAGGCCGGGTCGGAAAAGCCGATGGAACAGGTGTTGACCGCAGCATTCGACAGGCCGGCCATGATGGCGACCACGGCGCTGGAGTCTACGCCGCCGGAGAGGAAGGCACCGAGCGGGACTTCGGAAATCATCCGGAGGCGGATGGATTCTTCGAGGCGATGGGTGAGTTCGGCACAGGCATCGGCATCGCTGATCGGGTTGTCGAGGGTGAAGCGGACATCCCAGTATTCGCGCGGCTGGCCGACCGGCTGGCCACGACGCAGCAGCAGGGTGTGAGCGGGCGGCAGTTTTTTGGCCTGCTTGAAGATGGATCGTGGTTCGGCGACATAGCCCAGTGCGAAGTATTCTTCAACGGCGCAGGGGTCGATTTCGCGTTTCAGGCCACCATGGGCGAGCAACGATTTGAGTTCGGAGCCAAAGAGGAAGGTCCCGTCATCGAGCAGCGCGTAGTACAAGGGTTTGACGCCAAGGCGGTCGCGGGCCAGGAAGAGGGTTTCGTAGTTACGATCCCAGAGGGCGAAGGCAAACATGCCACGAAAGCGGTCGACGCAGCTTTCGCCCCAGGCTTCCCAGGCATGCACGATGACTTCGGTGTCGCTGCGGGTGTGAAAGATATGGCCGAGCGCCTGCAACTCCGGGATCAGCGCCTGGTAGTTGTAAATTTCACCGTTGAAGACGACGCAGACGCTCTGGTCTTCGTTGTAGAGCGGCTGCTGGCCGGTGGAGAGATCAATGATTGACAGCCGGCGATGGCCGAGCCCGATCCCGGGTTCGAGATGCATGCCGCCTTCGTCCGGGCCGCGATGGAACTGCGATTCGTTCATGCGATGGAGTACCGCACGATCGATGTCGCGTTTGCCTCGTGTGTCAAAGATGCCGGTGATGCCGCACATGGGTTTCTCGTGATTTGATTTTTGGGGTTAATTTCCGGTTGACCGTAGCATTCTGCCCAGCAGGCGGTCATATATCTGCTGGTAGCTGTCGATCATGGCCGTCATGCTGAATTGTGCCTCAATGCGCTTGCGCCCGGCATAACCCATGGCACGGGATTTGTCCGGAGATTGGGCGAGGTTGATGATGGCTTGGGCGAGGGCGCCGGGATCAGCTGCCGGGACCAGATGGCCGGTGCGCCCTTCCTGGACCAGTTCCGGGTTGCCGCCAACTTTTGTGGCGATCACTGGCAGCCCGCTGGCCATGGCTTCGAGAATGGTGTTGGAGATGCCTTCGCCGAGCGAGGGCAGCACGAAGCAGTCAAGTCCGCGCATGATGTCGGGAATGTCATTGCGTTCCCCGGGTAGCCACGCGAGTTCGGCAAGACCGGCGGCTTCGAGGATGGCGAGCGATTCGTGGCGCAAGGGGCCGTCGCCGACCATGACCAGACGCAGGTGTTCGCGCAGGGATGGCTCGGTATTGATGGCCAGGACGAAGGCATGGGCCAGGTTGGTTTGATCCTTGACGGTCTGCATGCGGCCAGCGGTACCGACGAGCCAGAGCCGGGCTTCGTTGAACGGGGAGTCGGGAATGTCTTTTCGCTCAGAGGCGGGATGGAAGCGAACGGCGTCCACCCCGTTATAGATTTGCGTCACGCGCTTTGCACCAATGCCGACAGGATTGGTTAGATAGTGTGCGAGATCCTGTGAGAGGGCTATGTAATGTTTCACGAACGGGCTGTAGATCCGTCGAATCCATTGGCATTTCTTGTTCGCGCCGTCGAAGTCGCCCACATCTCGGCCATGTTCGCCATGGATACGTGCCGGTACTCGGGCGGCCCAGGCTGGCACGGCGGCCTCCAGCGCTGCCAGGTTGCGGGTGTGCACGATCGCGGGCCGGAGTTGGCGGAACAGGCGGTATAGCTGTGGATAGATCCAGATGACGTGCCCGGGTTTCTTGTTCAGGGCAAAGAATTGGACATCGGGACGCTGGATGCGTTTCTTGAAATCAGTGATTTCAGTGAGTGCGATGACGGCGTGGCGATAGGCACCGACCGGCATATGGTTGATCAGGTTGACAACGCCATTTTCAAGTCCACCAGTGTCGAAGCGGTGCATGACGTGGACAACCAGCGGGCGGCCATCGCTCATTTCGGCCGCGCCTCGTTCAGGCTGCGCAGGATTTCGCCGCCAGCCTCGTTGACGAAGGTGGGCAAATCCTTGGCGGCCGCGTCTTTAGGGGTGTAGATGATAACGGCGGCGCTGTCATCGCCGTGCCCGGTGAGCATGGCCCATGCAGTCAGCCATTTGGCCTTGATGTCGCTGGTGGTCAGATGTCCGTTGACCCAGTACGCCTGCCAGACGATGTAGCGTTCATTGGCCAAGCTATGCTTCTTTAGCAGTTCGGCCTCGCGAATGGCCACTTGGCTGCCGCCGAAGCTCGCATTTGCCTGACGATTTGCCACGATTTGCCAGAGTGGGTCGCTCGACGTAACAAGCACGTTGGTTGATGTCACCAATTTGCGCTCGTAATTCTGGTTTCGGTAGTAGGCAATGTAGAGACCGACCCAGCCGTCCGGGTTGCGATACACCGAGTGCTGTTCTGCCGAGGGGTTGGCAAATCTCGGTTGCCAGTCAATGGCAGGGGCATCGACCTGCCAGGAGCCGGCAGTTGCGGGCAATGAAAGACTGACGCTTGCGTCGATATGGGACTGCCGCAGTTGTTTTTCGTAGAGTGGGCCGGCGGCGATGAGGACTGCGAGAAGGAGCGTGATCGCCCAGAAATACGGTGGTTTCTGGGGCGCCTTGCCGGTCGTTGGGCCGGACTGCTGGGCCGGTTCCATTGGCTCGGCCCAGCGAGCACCAATGGCAAACATGATGACGATGACTACACCGAAAAATACCCAGCCGTAAATCAGGTGGTCTACACCGGCCGCCAGTTTGTTGTCGGAAAGGTGGCCGAGCATCACGATGATGTAGGCGCGTAGCCAGTTGGCGAGGATCGGGACGAGCAGTGAAGCGAGGATGAAAATCAGCCGGCGTTTGAGCGAGGTGTATGTCAGATAGGCGTACAGCGTGCCGACCGTCAATGAGGCGATCAGGTAGCGAACGCCACTGCAGGCTTCGACGACGGACCAGTGACCACTCGGGATGACGAAATTCTGGCCTTCGCGATAGACGGGAATTCCGCTCAGGCGCAAGGCTTGAACAGTAAAGTCGGCGGTCCATTCCATCAACTGTGGTAACAGGAAATCACCGATCGGGACGGCAAAGAATAGAAAGAGCAGGGGGAAGGCGATAAGCTTGCTGACTTGCCAGCCCACCAGGGCCATGATCGCCATGACGATGATGCCGATGATGGCAAACTGGGTCAGGGCGTTTACCGCCGTGAGGTCGCCCAGTAGCCAGAGGAAAATAAGCCCGGTGAGCGGCAGGGCTGCCCAGCCTGTTGCCTGGGGTTGCGCGGCAGCCGGCCGCTGCCGGTCCCGCCATATTAGCCAAAGTGCAATCGGCGGCACGATCAACCCATGGGTATAGGTTTCTGATCGCCACCATATTTGCGCCATGGCTTCCAGCGTGCCCCAGTACCAATAGCCGATCCAGAGCAGGATTGCCATGATTGCCGTCAGCGTCGGTTTCCAGTTGGGCAATTGGCTTTGCATGGGGGGCGTCACTGATTGACTTCCTGTGAGGTGGGCAGATATTGATCGATACTGGCGAGATGGGCTTCCCAGCTATATCTCGTAACGACTCGCTCGCGAGCGGCCTTGCCGATTCTGTGGCACGACTCCGGGTTTCGCAGTAGTGCGTCGATTTCGGCGATGAAGTCGGCCGGGGTCGTTGCCGTTTTTAATTCCTGCCCAAAAATGGCGTCGACCGCAGCAGCGCATTCGCTGGAGGCCACGACGGGCCTGGCCATGGCCATCGCTTCGAGGATCTTGTTCTGGATGCCGCGGGCAATGCGCAAGGGCGCGACGACGACCGCCGCATGTTGCAGGTAGGGGCGAACATCGGGAACCGTGCCGGTGACGGTGACGGTTTCACCGGCCAGCGCCAGAACTTCCGGTGTCGGGCTGCGGCCGACGATGCAGAAGCGTAGCTGTGGCCAGCGTTTGCTCAGTGCCGGCAACATATCGGCAACAAACCAGCGGACTGCGTCGACATTCGGCATGTAATCCATGGCGCCGGTAAAAACAACCGGAGTTTCATCGGCTGCGTAGGGGGAGGTGCGGGTTTCATCCGGGGCGAAGTAATCGGCATCGACCCCGTTGCAAACCGGCTCGACGCGCACGGCACATTCGGGGGCCAGCCGGGTGAAAAGCTTCACTTCGGCTTCGGTGACGAAGAAGGAACGGGTAGAACGGGCGGCGACTTCGCGCTCGTAAGCCAGGAGTCTCCGGCCTTCACGCCGGTACAGCCAGGACATCGGCCAGCGATGATTGGGGGCGTATTGGGTCCATTTGGCCGAATCGACATCGACAAAATCGACCAGGGTCGGCAAGCGGGGAATGGATTCGACGTACTGGGCCATTGCCGAGCTGAAAATGACTGCAGCGTTCATTTTCTTGTTCCGGCAGGTGTTTTCGACCCAGTCCTGCAGCCCGGCATCGCGGTAGTAGCGCAGGGTCAGCGGATCGTCGGCGAGGAGGGCGTTGAGGCTGCGTAGCTTGGCAAATTTCGGTTCCAGACGCGCAACGTGCAGGCCGCTGCAGAAACCGCGAACCGTGTCGATGTACTGCATGTCGTCTGGGTCATCGACGAAGGTGCCGAGGAATACTCGATGTTTCGCCGCAAGGTGTTTCAACAGGTGGAAGGAGCGAACCTTGTCACCTTTGTTGGGCGGGTAAGGCAGACGATGGACGAGGAAAAGAATGTTCGCCATGTTCAGCCCAGATTGCGCACGATGTGCGGGCCGATCAGATTGGCCAGACCAATTGGCATGCGCCGCCAGGTTTCGATCAGCAGCTTGTACTTGGCATTGTTCGGATTGTTCTGCGGAATGCTGTCGCGCTTGTAGAGACAGTATTCGTAATGCAGCGCTTGCGGCTCGAAGCCCCAGTTTTTCTTGAACGAATAGGGGCCGGTGCCGACCTTGCTGCGGCCATAGTCGAAAATCTTGAGGCCGCGTTCGCAACTGCGGCGCATCAGTTCCCAGTACTTGAAGTCGTTGGCGGCAAAGTTGCGGGCCGCTTCGTCGTCGCCGGCATAGTAGGGCAGCACTTCGTCGCGGAAATAGAAGGACAGGACGCTGCTGAGCGGCTTGCCTTCTGGTGAGGTGATGGTCAGGATTTCGCAGTCGTCGCCAAAGACCTGGAGCAGGGTGTCGAAATAGCGCTTGGGTAGGGCAGGGGTGCCGTGCCGGTGTACGTTGTCAGCAAATAATTTGAAAAATCGGTCAGATTTCCGGTCGACCGTGGAAGTCAGGCCATTGTTGATGCCTTTTCGGACCATGGCCCGCTGTTTGCGCGGAATGGCCAGCATGTTGGCTTCGACCTCGGGCAGGATTGCCTTGCGGAAAGTGACGTAGAGGTCCTGTGCCGGCCAGTCGGCATGGCGGGGGCGGGTGTTGCGAAATTCGAGATGATCGACATCCAGTTTGCGCGCTAATGTCTGTGCTTCCAGTTCGAGTGCCGTAGCTGCTTCCGGGCTGGATGCTGCAACGCCACCGTAGACAGCGAAGGGCAGGGCAATCAGCGAATTGCCAAAGAGCCGACTCTTGATGTGGGCCAGCGGCAATACCCCGAGAATCTCTCCATCCTGTTCGGCATAGAGAAAGTAGGTTGGGTGGCGGAAAACATCGCGGAGAATGCCTTGCCAGGCGGCGCGATGAAAAAACGTGGCTTCCGGGCAGGCAAGAACGAATGCCTCCCAGCGCGCCGAGTTTGCAGTATCGGGCGGGGAGAGCTGCTTAATCTCCATTGGGGTTACCAAGCGGCTCGAGAAACAGCTCGTCCATCCGGCCCCATTCAAAATCGGCAAGCAGCCGGTTCAGGCGTTGCTCCATCCGGTGAATATTGACGTAATGACGGAAGCGGGTCTTGGCACTGATCCCGGGGATTCTGGGTTGTCCGGTGTCGACTTCCCACGGGTGAAAATAGAATACGGCCGGGAGTTGGTCGACCCGGTTGATCCGTTCGATCATCCAGCGCGACAGGCTGTAGGGCATCAACCGGAAGTAACCACCGCCGCTGGCAGGCCAGTTCCGGTTGAGAAAGCGCAGGGTCGTGCACGGTATCTCGACCAGATTGCCAATGGTGTGGGCGTGGCGCGGTGCATTCGGCATGCCATAGTGGTCATGACGAATCGGGTAGATGCTTGAACTGTAGCGGTAGCCGGCTCGTTCCAGACACTCGAAGGCCCATAGATTTTTCTCGCCGATTGAAAAGCTCGGCGCACGATAGCCCTTCACTTCATGACCGGAAAGGTCTTCGAGAATCAGCTTGGCCAGATTGATATGCGAATTCCGACCCAAACTGGACAGCCATTCCGACGGAACCTGGACACTGATTCCGAGGCGAACTGGACACTGATTCCGACGGAATCTGGACAGCCCAAAGTCATAACGTAGCACGCGGGATAACCGTGGCACCCTCGGC
>JAUYEI010000035.1 GCA_030691385.1 Azonexus sp. | reverse complement strand
GCGACTGAGCAGTGCCGATGCGCATCTGTCGCCGGAGCGGGCGCTGGAGGAGTTGCAAAAGCTTCAACATCATCAGATTCGTATCAATCAGGCCGACCGGCCAGTCACTGGCATCTCTCGTCTCTCCGAAACACAGGATCGTGTTTTTGCCGCATTGAAATTAAAAAAACCGACGCAACCACAGCAACTTTCTCTCTTGTAGTACACGTTTTTGAACCGCGGTTCATATAAAACAATCACTTACGCGTTTAACTGTCGAACTCGGGTGTGCGGGGTCGCCCCGGTTGCTTATGCAGTCACTGAAAGTAGCGAAGCTATCCCGCTGTTTTCCTGATCCTGGCCGGTGCCGTAGGCGTGCATCAGTTGCATGATTTTCATCATCAGTTGGGCATCGCTGTTGTTTGCCGTGGTCGTCGCAGTGGATGTGCCGGTATCGGAGGCTGAGGTCGACTCGGTTGATTTGTCGTAGGCCATGGCTTCCTGGAAGCTGACCTTGCCGTCGCCATCGGTGTCCGCTGCTTCGAAATTGTTGACGATCTTGTTAATCAGTTCGGACCGCTGCGTATCACTGCTGTCGGCCGATTCGAGCTGGCTAGTCAGTTCTTCCTTGGTGAAGCCGGCGTCGTTGGGCGGCGGCGGGGGCGGCATGCCGCCGGCGCCGTGCATCTGGCCGCCGAACTGGCTGCTGACTGATTCCTGCAACTTGGCGAGAACGCTGGCGAACTCGTCTTTGGTGACCTTGCCGTCGCTGTTGCTATCCAGCGCGGTGAAAACGTCGTCGGCGCTCGTGCTGCTGGCGCTTTGACTGGCGTTGCTGGTGATCTGGCTGAAGGCCGCGGCCAGATCGCTTTTTTCGAGATAGCCCTGACTCTTGGTGTCCAGCTTTGAGAACAGCATGCTTGCCATTTGAGATGCTTGGTTGATTCCGCTCAACATGATTCGCTCCTTGGATGAAATTGACGGGATGCCTGGCCCTTGGCCAAGTAGCTTTCCTGGTGCAATTTATCGGCCAAAACCGGGGTGTTTTGACGGCGCTTTGGGTTAATCCGGGTAAAACAATGTTAAGAAAAACCGTTTTATGGGATTTTTATTGGAAAACAACCGGCATTAATCGAAATTTTTTGGTAATTAGCGGCAAAAATCGCTCGCCGGCAATATTTGCCGATCGTTACCCGACCAGAGGAATCGGGAATGAGGTAAATCTCTGTAAATCAGCCGCTCGCTGTGGCCACCCTTGGCTATGATTGAACTGGATAATTTTGTGGGTGAAAAACCAATGGCGGCAGTTTTGCTGGTGGACGACGACGTGGAACTGGCCGAGATGCTGGGCGACTATCTGGCCCAGGACGGCTTTGTGGTGACCACGCTGCACGATGGCCTGAGCGGCGCCGAGGCGGCGCTCTCGGGGCAATACGCCATTGCCGTGCTCGACGTGATGATGCCGGGTCTTTCCGGCGTCGAGGTCTTGCGCCGGATTCGGGCGGTCAGCGCGATGCCGGTGCTCATGCTGACGGCCAAGGGGGACGACATGGACCGCATCGTCGGCCTTGAGCTGGGCGCTGACGATTACGTCCCCAAGCCCTGCCAGCCGCGCGAACTGGCCGCCCGCCTGCGCGCCATCCTGCGTCGCTCGGCACCGTCGGCCGAGCCGAGCAACGCCCCGCTGGTGGTCGGCGAGCTGTGCATTCGGCCGGAACAACGTCTGGCTGAATGGGCTGGCATCGCTGTCGACCTGACCAGCACGGAATTCAATTTGCTCGAAGTGCTGGCCCGCAATGCCGGGCGGCCGGTGAGCAAGAGCGATCTGTCGGAACAGGCGCTGGGCCGGGCGCTGATCCGTTTTGACCGGAGCATCGACGTCCATCTGTCGAGCATTCGCCACAAACTGGGCACGCTGGCCGATGGGCGCTCGTGCATCCAGACGGTTTACCGGCAGGGTTACCAGTTGATCCGGTCCTGACATGGGACGCCTGTTCTGGAAGTTCTTTCTCTTCATCTGGCTCGGCCAGGTGGCGGCCATCGTCGGCACCGGCGCCTTTTTCTGGTTTGAGCACCAACAGTCGCCCAGGCGGGCTGATTGGCCGCCCCCACCACCGCCGCAGCTTGGCGAGCACCGACCACCGCCACCGGAGTTCGCGCGAAGCGGACCGCCCCGCCCCCTGCCGCCGCCCGACGGCAATCGACCGGGTGGCCCGCTGCCGATTTTTCCTTTGATCGCCGGCCTGATCGCCAGCCTGCTCTGCGCGGCCGGCGTGGCGTGGTACTTCGCCAAGCCGATTCGCCATCTGCGCAACGCCTTTGCCACGGCGGCCGAGGGCAATCTCGATACCCGGGTGGGCAGCGCCATGGACGGCCGGCGCGACGAACTGGCCGATCTGGGCCAGGATTTCGACCGCATGACCGTGCGCCTGCAAGCCCTGATGGCGGCTCAGAAACGCCTGCTGCACGATGTTTCGCACGAAATGCGCTCGCCGCTGGCCCGCCTCCAGGCGGCGATTGGCCTGGCCCGGCAACAGCCCGGGCGGCTTGAGGATTCGCTGGCGCGCATCGAGCGCGAGGGCGAACGCATGAACGGGCTGATCGGCGAGCTGCTCACCCTGTCACGGCTCGAGGCGGGCGTTTCCGGTCCGCTGGAAAAAGTCGATTTGGGTGAGCTGCTGGCCGAGATCGTCGAGGATGCCCGCTTCGAGGGCGTCGCGCGGCAGGTCGGCATCGACTACGCGGCGGCGCCGGGGCTTGTCGTGCGGGCCAACCCGGAGTTGCTGCATCGGGCCATCGAGAACGTGGTGCGCAACGGACTGCGCTTTTCGCCGACCGGAACGAGCCTGCAGATAGCGGCAAAACCGCAAGCTGACGGCATGATCCGCCTGCACATCGCCGACCAGGGTGTGGGCGTTCCGGAAGCGGAACTGGAGGCGATTTTCACCCCGTTTTATCGCGGGCGGAATCTGGCGACGGGCGACGGCTATGGTTTGGGGCTGGCGATTGCCCGGCAGGTGATTGCTACGGTCAACGGGAAAATTGCCGCAAAAATGAAATCGGATGGCAGTGCCGGCCTGCTCATCGAGATCGTCTTGCCGGCGGCCGACTAAGGCCGTAACTCAGGCGAGGTCGGACAATTCCCGGTAGCGGCCGGCGTGGAACAGTAGCGGCGCGAGGTCCGGCGTTTCGCTGAAGCGTTCGACGCTGCCGACGAAAATGGTGTGATCGCCGGCGGCATGTTCGGTCACCTTGGCCATTTCAAAGGTCGCGCAGCAAGCCGGAAAGACCGGGGCGCCACCGACACCGGCGTGCCACGGCAGGCCGGCAAAGCGGTCAGCCGGCCAGGTGGCGAAACGAGTGGACAAATCCTGCTGGTCGGCGGCCAGCACATTGACGGCGTGGTGCGTGGCCTTGCGGAAGGCTTCGAGGTTGTGCGACTTGTTGTCGAGGCACCAGAGCACGAGCGCCGGCTCGAGCGAGACGGCGGCAAAGGAATTGACGGTCAGGCCGATGGGATGACCATCCGGGTCGATGGCCGTGACGATGGTGACGCCGGTGGCATAGCGCCCCAGGGCGTTGCGCAGGGCGCGGCTGTCGTGTTGCGGTTGGGTCATCGGGCAAGCCAGTAGGCTGGAGAAAAAAGAGGCCGTATTATCCGTGCTCCCGCAGCCCGCGTCGAGGCAGAATTTGGCCGCCCAGAACCGTTTTACCGAAGACCTGATCGCCTGGCAGAAGACCGCCGGCCGCCACGACCTGCCCTGGCAGAAGACGCAAGACCCTTACCGTATCTGGCTGTCCGAGATCATGCTGCAGCAGACCCAGGTCAGCACGGTGATCCCCTATTACGCGCGCTTCCTGGCCAGTTTTCCCGACGTGCTGGCGCTAGCCGCGGCGCCGATCGAGGCGGTCATCGCGCACTGGGCCGGCCTCGGCTATTACGCCCGGGCGCGCAACCTGCACCGCTGCGCGCAGCAGATTGCTGCGGTACGCGCCGGGGAATTCCCGGAAACCGAAGCGCAACTGGCGGAATTGCCGGGTATCGGCCGGTCGACCGCGGCAGCCATTGCCGCCTTTGCCTTCGGGCGGCGGGCGGCGATTCTCGACGGCAACGTCAAGCGCGTGCTGTGCCGGCAATTCGGCGTCGAAGAATTTCCCGGCGCCAAGGCCGTGCACGACCGGCTGTGGGATCTGGCTGAGAGCCTGCTGCCGGAAAACGACATCGAGGTTTACACGCAGGGGCTGATGGACCTTGGCGCCACGCTGTGCACGCGCAGCCGGCCGCGCTGTGGCGATTGCCCGGTAGCGGTTGGGTGCGTTGCCAAACGTGATGGCCGCCAGGGCGAATTGCCGGAAACCAGGCCGCGGGCCGCCGTGCCGGAACGCAGCTCGACTTTCGTTCTGCTCACCGACGGCCAGCGCCTGCTGCTCGAACGACGCCCGCCCTCCGGCTTGTGGGGCGGCCTGCTGGTGCCGCCGGAGGGCGAGCCGGATACGGTCGCGGCGCGCTTCGGGCTGACGCTCGGCGAAATGACGAAGTTGCCGCCCTTCAAGCATGTCTTCACGCATTTCCGGCTGACGCTGGAGCCGGTGCTATGCCGGATTGAGACCACATTTCAGGCAGCCGAACCGGGGCTGGAATGGGTGGAAATTGGGCGCGCGGCCGATGCCGGCGTGCCGACGCCGATCAAGAAACTGATCAGGCAGGTTGCCAGCGCAAGGGGCTGATGCCCCAGCGCTCGAAGCTTTCGGCGCTGACGATCTGGCCGTAGTGGTTGCCGATCTTGCGTGACAGGTCGACATCGACCGGCGTCGTGACGTATTGCTGCCGGCCGGTGTGGTAGATGACGCGCACCGTGGGGGTCAGCATGTTCTCGGCGTTCAACTGTTCGACGACGGCGAGATGCCCGCTTTCGAGCAAAACGAGCGTGCCGACCGGGTAGATGCCGACCGTCTTGACGAAGGCGGCAACGAGCGCCGGATCGTATTGGAAACCGGCCTCGTCGTAGAGCTGGCGGAGCGTGTGCGACGGCGACATGGCGGCCCGGTAGGGGCGGTCCGAAGTCATCGCGTCGTAGGTATCGACGATGGCGGCCATGCGGCCCGCCACGGAGATTTCGTCGCCGACCATGCGGTACGGGTAGCCGCAGCCGTTGTAGCGTTCGTGATGTTCGAGCACCACCGCCACCGACGTTTCCGACAGCCGCGAGGTGGCGTCGAGCACGGCCAGCCCTTCCTCGACGTGGCTCTGCACGATGGCGTATTCGGACTGGGAAAGCGTGCCCGGCTTGGCCGTCAGCTTCGCATCGAGGGCGGCGTGGCCGATGTCCTTGACCATGGTGCCGAGCGCGAGCTTTTCGATTTCCGGCTCGGGCATGCCCTGATGGCGGCCGAAGGCGATGATCAGCGCGGCCGTCGCCACGGCGTGTTCGGTGGCGTAGGCGTCCAGGCGCTTGAGGCGGGCCAGCGGCACGAGGGCATCGGGATTGCGGATGACCGAGGCGATCATCTTGCTGACGATCGGTTCAAGATAGGCGGCATCGACGTTGCTGCCGGCCTTGGCGGCGAGCATGAGGCCGCTCACCGTATTGCTGGCTTCGTGCAGCAACCGGCCGGCGCGGCGCCGCTCCTCGCCGAGCGACACGGTGCGCGGCATGGCGACCCGTATTTCGGCCAGCGATTTGAGCTTTTGCTCGATCTGGTTGATGCGTGCGATCGGCGACGGCGGCAGGTCGATGCCCCGGGCGGTATCGATGCTGATCTCGCTGATGCCTTCTTCCCTGATCTTCGAGACATGCGCCTCGTCGCGCACCTTGAATTTCGACTGCCACAGGGAATGGTCGAACCAGCGCTTGTGCAGGTCCACGACATACATGCCGGGCAGCAACTGGTCGATGTTTAGCTTGCGGATCATGCCGGCAGTTTCGCTTATTTTTTCTCGGCGGCGCGCTGCTCGGCTTCGCGCACCTTTTTGGCGACGCGGGTATCGTGATCGGCCTGTTTCTTGCGCTGCTTTTCCGCTTCGGCGATCTTGCGCTTTTCGCCTTCGGCCGCCTTGGCTGCTTTGGCGGCACGGGTAGCGGCCATCTTGTCCTCGGCCACGTGGCGGGCGTTCATCGATTCGGCCTGACGCAATTCGAGATCAGCGGCGCGCCGTGGCGCATCTTCGACCTGCACCCTGTTCCGGTTACTCAACTGCTCGCGCTTCACTTCGCGCTCCATCGCCTTGCCGTCAATTTCAAGCCGGCGGGCCTCGCGCTTCGTTTTCAGGTGCTCCCTGGCAGCGGCATTGCGGCAGTCGTTGATCAGGAATCTGGTCGCACACACCTCGTTCTTCTGCACCAGCAAGGCGTCGGCTTCATCCTGGCGCGCCCTGCTCTCGGCCTGCAGTGCCGCAGCCTTGTCGAGGCGCGCCTGCCAGGCCGCCTGCTGATCGGTACTCACCTCGCCATCGGCCGCCAGCGCGGCAAACGGCAGGGCGAGCAGGACGATCAGGCCGGCAACCACTGGTAAGGATCGATTTTCCATTTGTCGTAACTCTCAAAACTGGCGATGCGGTCCGGCACCCTGGCGAGATCGACAATCTCGGGCGGAACATAGTGTTGCTGGCCGGCATGGTAAAAAACGCGGACGACGGGTTCGAGCAGTTTGCCTTCATTCTGCTCGATGACGACGCCCATGCGGTTGCTTTCGAGACGAACCAGCGAGCCGGTCGGATAGATGCCGATGGCGCGGATGAAAGCCTGCACCAGTTGTGGATCGAAGTGGTGATTGCTCCATTCGAGCAGCTTCTTGAGCGCCTGCGTCGGCGGCATGCCGCGGTTATAGACTTTCTCCGAGGTGATGGCGTCGTAGACATCGACAATGGCAGCCATCTGGCCGTAGAGGGAAATGCCCTCGCCGACCCGCTTGTGCGGATAACCGGTGCCGTCGAAGCGTTCGTGGTGCTCGCCGACCACTTGCCGCGTGGCGAGGCTGATCCCCGGCACGTCGTCGAGCAGGCGCAGGCTCTCGGCAACGTGCGACTGCATGCGGGCGAATTCGTCATCGCTCAGCTTGGCCGGCTTGTTGAGGATGGCATCGGGAATCTGCGCCTTGCCGATGTCGTGGAGCAGGCCGCCGAGGGCGATTTCCCTGATCGTTTCCCTGGGCAGCTTCATGCTGCGCCCGAAAGCGACGAGCAGGGCGCTGACGCCGACCGAATGCTCGAAGGTGTAGTCGTCAAGATTTTTGAGGCGGGCCAGCGGCAACAGGGCGTCCTGATTGCGGAAAACCGAATCGACCATGCTGTCGATGAGCGGTTCGACGCGCGCCACCTGAATCTTCTGGCCGAAACGGATGTCGTCGAGGAGCAGCCGGACAAGCTTGTTGGCCTCGCCATGCAGACGCCGGGCGCGCGCCGCTTCGTCCTTGAGGTCGGCGACCACCGGCTTGTCGACGCGCTTTTCGGCAATCTCCTGCAGACGGCGGTCGAGATCGGCATTGACCTCGCTTTGCGTACGCGCCTCCCAGACATCGGCACCCTTGATCGTGTCGATGTAGAGCTCGCGGATACCGATCTCGACGATCTTGTCCACGGTCGCCTGGTCGCGCACGTGGAAGGTGCTGGACATGAAGGGATGATCGAGCCAGCTACAATTGAGGTCATGAATGAACATGCCCGGCTTGAGCTGGTCGGTGCGGATCTGCTTGATCATGCGGTGATTCTAGCAGGCTGCCGCAAAGCGTAGCCAACATGGCTGAAAGACGCAGCAAGCCTTTGTAATGTTTCGAATTTTGGCCATTTTTCCGGTTGACCGTGGGAATCGGAAAAAATGGCTGACAATCGGCTGGCGTCGCCACCTCGTTATAATCCTCCCCCTCATGATCGCCCTCCGCCAAGTCACCTTCGCCCGCGCCGGCCGCCCGCTCGTCATCGACGCCTCCGTTCAGCTCCACCCCGGCTGGAAAGTCGGCGTCGTCGGCGCCAACGGCTGCGGCAAATCCAGCCTCTTCGCGCTGCTCGCCAACGAGCTGCACGCCGAATCCGGCAACGTCGAAATCCCGGCTAGCTGGCACATCGCCCGCGTCGCCCAGGAAACGCCGGCCCTGCCCGATGCCGCCATCGACTTCGTCCTCGACGGCGACGTCGAACTGCGCCGCATCGAACGCGAGCTGGTCGACGCCGAAGCCAGCGGCGACGGCGTCGCCATCGGCCACCTGCACGCCCGCTACGCCGACATTGACGGCTATTCGGCCAAGGCGAGAGTCGCCGAAGTGCTGCACGGTTTGGGCTTCACCGACGCCGACTTTCAGCGTTCGGTGTCGGAGTTCTCCGGCGGCTGGCGCGTCCGTCTCAACCTCGCCCGCGCCCTGTCCTGCCGCGCCGATCTGCTGTTGCTCGACGAGCCGACCAACCACCTCGACCTCGACGCCGTCTTCTGGCTCGAAAACTGGCTGAAAAACACGCCGGCAACGCTGCTTTTGATCTCCCACGACCGCGACTTCCTCGACGCCGTGGTCGGCCAGATCATCGCCATCGACCTCCAGCGCCTGACGCTGACCAGCGGCGGCTACAGCGACTACGAACGCGCCCGCGCCGCCCGCCTGGCCACCCAGCAATCGTCCTACGAAGCCCAGCAGCGCGAAATCGCCCACCTGTCGAGCTTCATCGAACGCTTCAAGGCCAAGGCCACCAAGGCCCGCCAGGCGCAAAGCCGGATCAAGACGCTCGAACGCATGGAAATGGTCGCCGCCGCCCACGTCGATTCGCCTTTCCATTTCGCCTTCCGCCAGCCGACCGCCCTGCCCGACCCGCTGCTGAGCATCGAAAAAGCCGCGGCCGGCTACGCCGATCACAAGATCATCGACCACGTCACGCTGACCCTGCGCCCGGGCTGCCGCATCGGCCTGCTCGGCCGCAACGGCGCCGGTAAATCGACGCTGATCAAACTGCTCGCCGGCGGCATTCCCCAGCAAGGCGGCGAGCGCAAGGAAGCCAAGGCCCTCAACATCGGCTACTTCGCCCAGCACCAGCTCGAACAGCTACGCCCCGACGAATCGCCGCTGCAACACCTCGTCCGCCTCGACCCGACGGCCACCGAGCAGGAACTGCGCGACTACATCGGCGGCTTCGATTTCCGCGGCGACATGGCGACACGCCCCATCGAACCCTTCTCCGGCGGCGAAAAATCACGCCTGGCGCTGGCGCTAATGATCCGCCTGCGGCCCAACCTGCTGCTGCTCGACGAACCGACCAATCACCTCGACCTCGACATGCGCGAAGCCCTGACCTTCGCCATGCAGGACTTCGAAGGCGGCGTCGTCTTCGTCTCGCACGACCGCCATCTGCTGCGCACCTGCGCCGACGAACTGCTGCTGGTGGCTGACGGGAAAGTCACCGAATTCGATGGCGACCTCGACGACTACGCCGCCTGGCTCGCCGCCCAGCGCAATGCCGAGAAGGCGGCCGAACCGGATGTTGCCGCCGAGAAGTCGGAACGCCTGGCGCTACGCGCCGATGCCAAGGTCAATCGGCAGGCTTTACTCGCCCAGCGCCGGCCGCTGGTCAAGGAAATCGAGCAGCTGGAGCGCAAGCTGGCCAAGTGGAATGAGGAAAAGGCGGCTTTGGAAGTTTTGTTCGCCGATCCTGACTTTTATGCCACGGTCGACCGGGTTAAGAGTGAGGAAATGCATCGGCAGGCGGGTCTGCTCGGGGACCAGATTGATGAGGCGGAAATGCGCTGGCTGGAAGTGCATGAGGCGCTGGAAGCGCTGCCTGCCATAGATTGACTGTTTGCCTGGTCAGTAATTGAGCGCTTCTTTCCGCCGTGAGGGTGGTGCTTTCTTTTACTTCACCAAATAAACCTGAAAAACTCAGTTGAACCGCAGAGACGCAGAGACACGGAGGAAAAGCAAAGACTTTTGGGTAGATAATTGGGCTCACCTTCCGGGTGAACACCAAAAACGCCGCAAGCCTCTGTTTTAAACCTTGAAACCTCAGTTGGACGTGGCTGATGGTGCGCCTGGGCGGGATGGCCGGCGCAAAACGACGACGCAGCAGGCTCATGCCGGCAAGAAGGAGCGACAAAGCCGGGCGCCCGACCAGGCGTGCCAGCGGCCACG
>JAUYEI010000032.1 GCA_030691385.1 Azonexus sp. | reverse complement strand
CGAGCAGGAAGGAACACGCGCGGATGTGGTCGGCGAGCACCTTGAGCGAGGGGCTGTCCATGTCGGCATCCGAGGTCTCGCGCGCCGCCGCCTTGATCAGCGCCTGGAACAGGTCGATCTCGTAGTTGGCATGCACGTGCTGCAGCACCGCCGAGACGCGCTCAAGGCCCATGCCGGTATCGACCGAGGGCTTGGGCAGCGGATGCATGACCCCGGCTTCGTCGCGGTTGAACTGCATGAAGACGTTGTTCCAGATTTCGATGAAACGGTCGCCGTCTTCCTCCGGCGATCCCGGGGGACCGCCCCAGTGCTGTTCGCCGTGGTCGTAGAAAATCTCGGTGCACGGGCCACAGGGGCCGGTATCGCCCATCATCCAGAAATTGTCGGAGGCATAGCGGGCGCCCTTGTTGTCGCCGATGCGGATGACGCGTTCGACCGGGACGCCGATTTCCCTGGTCCAGATGTCGTAGGCTTCGTCGTCCTCGGCGTACACCGTGACGGTCAGCTTGTCCTTGGGCAGCTTGTAGACTTCGGTCAGTAGTTCCCAGGCGTACTTGATGGCGTCGCGCTTGAAGTAGTCGCCGAAGCTGAAGTTGCCGAGCATTTCGAAGAAGGTGTGGTGACGTGCCGTGTAACCGACATTCTCGAGGTCGTTGTGCTTGCCGCCGGCGCGCACGCATTTCTGCGAGGTGGTGGCGCGGGAATAGGGTCGCTTGTCGAAACCGAGGAAGACGTCCTTGAACTGGTTCATCCCGGCGTTGGTGAACAGCAGGGTCGGATCTTCATGCGGCACGAGCGAACTGGAGGAAACAATCTGGTGACCCTTGGCGGCAAAGAAGTCGAGGAACTGCTGGCGGATTTCGGCGCTTTTCATAAGCTGGCTGCCTTCATGGCGTTGAATTCGGAATCCGTGATTTTAACGCAGGTGCGGCTGGAACTTGAGCCCCCGGAAAAGGTTTCAAAACGGGTTTCAATTTTGGCCGTTTTTTCCGGTTGACCGTGGGAGTCAAAAAACCCGCCAGCTAGCGGGTCTCATGGGCAAGAGGCAGACGATCAACGGTGGCGCGGACGGTCAACCCGACCGTTGTGGTTGTAATCGTGCTGGCGATCATGCTTCTGGCGGTAAATTCGGGCGCTTTGCCGGTCCTGCGCGTGATGCAGGCGGGCGCGCTCACCGCGGGTCACGACGCCGTCGGCCTTGGCGCGGGCTTCCATGTTATCCACATGCTGCTGGCCGCGATCCAGACGGTTGGCTTCGCGCTGGGTCAGGCTGCCGGAAGCGACACCCTGATCGATGCGCTGCTCCTGATTGGCCTGGCGCTGATCGACACGCGGCGTGTTGGCCTGGGCAAAGGCCAGGGCCGGCAGAACGAGGGAAAGAACAGCGATGGTCTTGACGATTTTCATGTTTTTTCTCCTGATGGTTAGGGCGAACTCCCTGAGCCACATTAGAAGGTAAAACGAGGTAAAAATCAGCCGCGCAAATGCAAGCCTTTGTAAGCACTTGTTTCGGCCGCAAAGAGATCGAGGCGATCGGTGAAAATGGCGCTGACCCCACGTTCGAACATTGATTTTGCGGCTTTTTTCGTGTTAACCGTGTAACACAGCACGGGAATGCCATTGGCCTGCGCTTCAGCCAGCACATCGTCGCTCAAATGCCTGGCATTGCAATGCAGGGTGACTGCCTGCAGTCGGCGGACCACGGCCAACCAATCGGCCGGTACCCGCTCAAACAGGACACCGCGCGGAATCTGCGGTGCCAGATCGCGGGCAATTTCCAGCGCCTCCAGCGAAAACGACGAGATCAGCGGCTGCACCCTGGCGCCTTGCCACAGGCTGGTGCTCAGACGAGCCACCGTTTCCGCCGTCTGACGCTCGAAACCTGCCGCTGGCTTGATCTCGACATTGGCCAGCAGGCCATATTCGCGGCACACGGCGACCGCATCGACGTAACGCGGAATGCGCTCGCCATCGCCGGCATCCAGCGCCAAGAGCCGCGCATCGGGCGTCTCGCTGACCAGGCCCTGGCCGTTCGTCCTCCGCTCGAGCGTTTCGTCGTGAATGAGTACGGGCGTGCCATCGCCGGACAACATGACATCGAACTCGACCGCAGCAAACCCCAGCCGACCCGCCAGCCGGAGTCCGGCCAGCGTATTTTCCGGGGCCAGCGCCCCGCCACCGCGATGACCAAACCAGCGCGGCAGCGGGAAATCCATCAGAAGGGCTGCGCCTTCTTCAACAGCGGCTTGGCGCCGAGTAACGCGTTGCCGCGAGTGACCGAGGTATCGAGCGCCGCCTTGGCCGGCTTCTTGTCTTCCCAGACGGCTTCCATTTCTTCGTCGGTGATGATGCGCACCGAGTCGATATTGGCAACGCGCACGGCTGGCTTGCTACCGTTGCCATTGAGCGAGGCGTAAGCGATTTCCAGCGTCTTGTCGCCATCCTGCAGCAACTTGCTGCGCGCCGCGGCGCGGGCTGTCGATGTCATCGGCAAACCACCGTAGACACGGACCATTTCAAGCTGCATTTCCGGCGACAGCATGAAATTGACAAACTTGGCCGCCTGCTTGTACTGCGCCGGCGCCCGGCCGGCCCCGACCCACAGAGACGCACCATCGGCCAGCGACGACTGGCGGCCACCATAGACATCGTCGTGATACGGCAGCGCCGCGACGCCCAGTTCGACACCCTTGGCATCGCGGAAATCAACATGTTCGCGCGAATCGGTGGTGATCATCGCGCACTCGCCTTCGTGGAACCTGGCGCTGGCTTCGTTGCGACGACCAAACAACTTGAAATAATTGGCCTTGCTCCACGTCGCCATCATGGCCAGATGCTTGACCTGCGGCAGACCGTTGAAAGTCAGCAGCCCCTTGTCGGTCGCTGCCGGCACACCGGAAATGGCGCTGACGTTGTCAACGTGCACCCAGACCGGCCACGACGAGGTGTAGGGACAGGCGTAGCCGGCATCCTGCAATTTGTCGAGCATGCCCTGCATCTCGAACCAGGTCTTCGGCGGCTGCTCGGGGTCGAGCTTGGCCTTGCGGAAAGCATTCTTGTTGTAGAACAGCACCGGGGTGGAATAGAGCACCGGCAGGGCAACCAGCTTGCCCTTGGCATCGACCACGCCAGCCTTGAGGTCGCCGGACAACTCGCCGAACTTCAGTAGCTGGCCAGCCTTGGTCATCATGTCATGCAGGGGCACAAAGGCCTTTGGCTGGCTCAGGACGTCACTCATGTCATAGCGGCGCATGAGATTGAGCACCGCCGGCTTGTCGCCCTTTTCCAGACGCACCAGCTTCAGCGTGCTGCCCGACTCCTTGTTGAAGCGATCGACAATCGTCTGCAAACGCTCCTCACCCGCCGCGCCAAGATTGTGGGCCAGCTCGAATTCGGCGGAAACCGTCGGCACCGCCTGTTTGGCAGCGGGCTTGGCCGGTTTGGCCTGGACGGCAGAACAGGCCAGGGCCAGCGTAACGGCGACAGTCAGGGGACGAAGGCAATCCGACATGGATACTCCAGCTATTCTTAAAGACCTAAATTATAAAGCCGGGCGCCACGACACAGGCCCCACACTTTTCGCAAATATGCGAAAATCCAGCACATGATCAAGCGAATTTTTCTTATTCTCGCCATCCTCGGATTGAGCGCCTGTGAGCAGGTAAACCAGAAGCTCGGCCTTGAAGATACGGTAAAAAAGGAAGCCAAGGCAGAACAGGAAGCCAAGGCAGTCGGCAGCGCCTGTCGCCAGTCCGGCCGCGCCATCGAGGACTGCTATGCAATCTACAGCTGGCTGCCCAAGGCGGGCATCTACACCGGCTGGCGCGAGATGGACGAATACATGCGCGAGAACAAGCTGGAAACCATCGTGCCGCAACTTCCCCCACCAGAAGGACCGGGCAGCAAGAAAAGGAAGAAAGCCGCGGAGGCGGCCAGCGAAAGCGAAACCAAGGCCGAAGCCAAGACAGAGTCGAAGAGCGAAGCCAAGGCAGAGCCAAAGGCCGAGAAACACTAAGCAGCCGGAACATCCTCGTCGAATCCGTCCGGAAGGCAGGCGACATGAAATCTCCAGCATTTCTGGGCGGCATTCGCGGCAAACTGATCGGCATTTTCGTGCTGATCAAGGTGGTTCCGCTCCTTTTGCTGGCCGGATTTGCCTGGTACGCCACATCTCAGCTTGGCGAAGACGTTTCCACCAAGGCAGGCAGCATGGCCGACGCCATGCTCTCGACGATCAAAACGGTCGGCAAGACCGTTACCGACGACTCCATTCGCGCCCTCGACCAACGCTCGCGCGAAGCCATCGAAGCGCTGACCACGGACGCCGCCAAGGAAATCGCCGACTTTCTGCATGATCGCGATGCCGACATCCGGCAAGCCGCCGCGCTAGACCCATCCGAGGCTGCTTTCCGCCGCTTCCTGAACGAACGAAGCCGGCCGATCCATCACCATGGCCCGTGGAAGCTGGCCGAAAATGGCCTGTCGTGGGTCGCCGAGCAAACAGTCGGGCGCGAGGCCAAGGTCACCCGTCCGGTTCTGCCCGACAACGCCAGGGATTTCCACGCCCGCCCGCCGGAACATTTCGGGGAAAGCGAGCAACGGCCGCTATTCGTCGAAATGACCTTCGTCGATCTCAACGGCAACGAAAAGATCAAGGTCACGACCGGCCAGCTAACCGAAAAAAGCCTTAAAAACGTCGTTGACCGTAGCAATACTTTCGTCAAGGCAGAAAGCTATTTCGCCGAATTGAAAAAGCTGAAGGCAGGCGAAATCTATGTCTCCGACGTCATCGGCGCCTACGTCCCGACCCAGCTCATCGGTCCCTACCTGCCCGCCGCCCTGGAAAAAGCCGGCAAACCCTTCACGCCCGACGAGTCGGCCTATGCCGGCACCGAAAACCCGGTCGGCAAACGCTTCCGCGGCATAGTCCGCTGGGCCATGCCGGTAGTCAGAGGTGGCCAGACCGTTGGCTACGTCACGCTCGCCCTCGATCACGACCACATCCGCCAGTTCTCCGACCGCCTGATGCCGACCGACGAACGCTACACGCCGATCGCCGACCCCATCAATGGAAACTACGCCTTCATCTGGGATTACAAGAGCCGCTCGATTTCCCATCCGCGCGATTACTTCATCGTCGGCTACGACACGCAGAGCGGCCTGCCGGCAACGCCCTGGATGGATACCGGGCTTTACGCCGAATGGCAGGCCAGCGGCCTGCCTTCCCATGAATTTCTCGCCGGCATTCCAGCCTTTCGCAACCAGAACCTCAAACTCAAGCCAGCCAGGGAACTGGTCCAGGCCGGCACGGTCGGCCTCGATTGCCGCTATCTGAACTTCTCGCCGCAATGCGACGGCTGGAATGCACTGACCGAGCATGGCGGCTCCGGCTCCTTCGTCATCTTTTTCTCCGGCCTGTGGAAGCTGACCACCGCCGCCGCCATCCCTTATTACACCGGCCAGTACGGCAAGTCGCCACAGGGTTTCGGCTTCGTCACCATCGGTGCCAATGTTGACGACTTCCACAAGGCGGCGACCGATACCGCCAGCCGGATCAACCGGCTCGTTGAAGAAAAGGATGCCAGCCTGAGCCTCCAGCGCGGCGAACTGCTCGACCACATTGCCCAAAGCCTGACCTCGACGGGCACCGGCCTGTGGACCTCGACGCTGCTCATGGTCGTCATCGTCATCGGCATTGCCGTCTGGATGGCGGGTTTGCTGACCCGGCGCATCACGGCCATGATCACCGGCATCCACGCCTTTCAGGAAGGCGACCTGAAACGCCGTCTCGACGTCAGTTCGGCAGACGAAATGGGCGAACTTTCCCGCTCCTTCAACCGCATGGCCGATTCGGTCGAAGACTCCTTCAATCGCCTCGAAGAAGCCAAAGAGAAAGCCGAGGAAGCCAGCCGGCAAAAATCGGCTTTCCTGGCCACCATGTCGCACGAACTGCGCACCCCGCTCAACGGCATCCTCGGTTTTTCCGAACTGCTCAAATCCGAACTGAAAAACCCCGAGCACCGGAGCTACGTCGAGATCATCAAGCAGAGCGGCGACCACCTGCTCAACCTGGTCAATGAAATTCTCGACCTGGCCAAGATCGAATCCGGCGAGATGCGCCTCAACCCGATCTCCATTCCGCTCGCTGACGTCGTCACCGAATGCGCCGCGGCGCACCGGATAAGCGCCGCGACGAAGGGCCTGCAGCTCGAACTCCATATCGGCGCAGACCTGCCCGCCGAAATCACCACCGATCCAACCCGCCTGCGCCAGATATTGAACAATTTGCTGAGCAACGCCATCAAATTTACCGACAGCGGCAGCGTCATCTTCAGCGTCAGCCGGATCGATGATGCAGTCGTCTTCGCCGTTCGCGATACCGGCCCCGGCATCGCACCGGAAAACCGCGAAACCATTTTCGAGAAATTCAAACAACTGGAAAACTTCCTGACTCGCGAACACGGCGGCACCGGCCTGGGCCTGGCACTCGTCCGCCAACTGGCAGAACATATGGGCGGGAAAGTCACGCTCGAATCTGAAGTCGGCGCCGGATCAACTTTCACGGTTTACCTGCCATTGGATATCAGTATTGACCGCACAACGTAACGCCCTGGTCGTCGACGACCACCCCACCAACCGCCTGCTCGCCTCAGCCATACTCAAAAAGCTCGGCTGGATGGTCATGGAGGCGGAGAGCGGTAGTGCGGCATTGACGCTGGCTGCCAAACACGCATTCCGCCTCGTCTTGCTCGACATCAGCATGCCCGGCCTTTCCGGCGAAGACACCTGCATCCAGTTGCGGGCCGCCGAGGCAAATCCGCCCCCGCACATCGTCGCCTATACCGCCCACGCTTTCCCGGAGGATCGGGAACACCTGCTCGCCGAAGGTTTCGACGATGTGCTGGTCAAACCGATCAGCCGTCAGCGCCTCGAAGAACTCACCGCGAATCTTTGAACGCCGCCCCGCCTGGCAACCAATCGCTATCCGTTTTCAGGCCGGGCCTCAAGCAGCCGGGTACTAAAGGGCTGGTAAGCGTATAATCCAGCCCCATGTCTGAAATCAATACCTTAGCTGGCGACAACGCCATCATCATCGCTGCCGATGCAGTGCCCGAAATCACCTTTGCCGACCTTGGCCTGGCACCAGAGCTCCTGCGCGCCGTACTCGACGAGGGCTATACCAAGCCAACGCCGATCCAGGCCCAGGCCATCCCGCTCATCATCAGCGGCAAGGACATCATGGGCGGCGCCCAGACCGGCACTGGCAAGACGGCCGCCTTCACGCTGCCCATCCTGCAGCGCATCCTGCCCTTTGCCAGCAGCAGCCCGTCGCCGGCCAAGCACCCGGTACGCGCCCTGATCCTCGCGCCGACCCGCGAACTGGCCATGCAGGTCTACGAGTCGGTCAAAACCTACAGCAAGCACACGCCGATCCGCGCCATGTGCGCCTTCGGCGGCGTCGATATCAAGCCGCAAATCGCCGAACTCAAGAAGGGCGTCGAAATCCTCGTCGCCACCCCCGGCCGTCTGCTCGATCACGTCGAAAACAAGAGTGTCAGCTTCAATTCCGTCCAGGCCCTGGTCCTCGACGAAGCCGACCGCATGCTCGACATGGGCTTTGTCCCGGATGTCACGCGCATCCTCAACATGCTGCCGGCCCAGCGCCAAAGCCTGCTCTTCTCGGCCACCTTCTCGGAAGAGATCAAGAAGCTGGCCGACAGCATGCTCAAGTCGCCGATCCTGATCGAGGTCGCCCGCCGCAACCAGGTCTCGGAAAACATCACCCATCGCGTCCATCCCGTTTCCGAATTCGGCAAACGTGGCCTGTTGATCAAGCTGCTCAAATCCAGCGAAATCCGCCAGTGTCTCGTTTTCATGCGGACCAAGCAGGGCTGCTCGCGCCTGACCCGCGAACTGCAGCGCGCCGGCATCAAGGCTGACGCCATCCACGGCGACAAGAGCCAGCTCGAACGCATCAAGGCCCTCGAGTCCTTCAAGAACGGCGAAACCGACGCCCTCATCGCTACCGACGTCGCCGCCCGCGGCCTGGATGTTGACGACCTGCCCTATGTCATCAACTACGAGTTGCCGCACACGCCGGAAGACTACGTGCACCGCATCGGCCGTACCGGCCGCGCCGGCAAGCTGGGCAATGCCATTTCGCTGGTCAGCGCCCGCGAAGTGGTCTATCTGGTCGATATCGAAAAGCTCATCAAGCGGCCGATCGAACAGATCGAAGTCGCCGGTTTCGAGCCGGAGGCAGAATACGAATACCCCCCGGGCAACAAGAAAAAACGCAGCGCGCCGGTCGTCGCTCCAGTCACCCAGCGACCAGAACGTGGCGAGCGCCCGGCGCGCAACGAACGCAGTGAACGCACCAGCCGGCCTGAACGCAGCGAGCGTTCGGACCGCCGTCCGCCACGTCGCAATCCGATGATCGCGGCCGACGGTTTCGACTTCAGCAAGCCCTACGAAGACAACTCGCCACGCGGCGATGTGCCGGACTCGCCGACAGCGCCGGCCAGGGTCGATCCGCACAAGCCGAAGCGGGTTGTTGCTGCACTGCTCGGTGGGCTCGGCCGGAAGTAGAAAGGACAAATCGGCGCCTTCCTGGCGCCAGGTTTTTTCTGGTTAACGGAAAAAACCCAGCACCAGGAAGGCACCGCTTTTCACAAAGGCTCAGCCCCGCACGGCACCCTTCGCCGGCAGAGCCTGGACCAGCTTGACAATCGCCAGCGAAAGATTGTCACCACCGCCGTTGGCGCGCCGCCGCGCCTTGTCGATCAAAATTTCGCAGGCCTGCCGGGCTGAATTCTGGGCGACCAGCATGCCGAGCTCTTCGTCATCAAAATAAGCCCAGAGGCCATCCGAACAGAGCACGAAGGCATCGCCGGAAACGAGACTGACCGTTTCGGACAAGCTTATTTTCGGGTCGTCCTGCCCGCCCAGTGAAGCCAGCAGCACGTTGCGATTGGGGTGGGTCAGCGCCTGCTCGGCCGTTATTTTTCCGAGAGCGACAAGGTGCTCGACGTAGGAATGATCGACGGAGCGCTCGACCAGCGTGTTGCTGCGAAAATGGTAAAGACGACTATCCCCGCAGTGCCCCCAGGTGATTTTCCCCGGTTGCAGGAGCAGCATGACGGCCGTGCTATGGGGGTCCATTTCGTTCATGAAGCGCGATGCCTTGATCATCGTGTGCGCTTCACGCATGCTGTTTTCGAGCATGCGCTGGGGACTCTCGTCGCTTGCCGAAAACTGGTCGAGATTGGTCTTCGCCGTATGCACGACCTGCTCGGCGGCCAGCGCCCCGCCGGTGTGGCCACCCATGCCGTCGGCCACAACGGCCAGCGCCACGCCGCGTTTGCGGGCGTGCGGGAGGATCGCCACGCGATCCTGTTGTTCCTTGCGATCCCCTTGATGCTGCGCTGCGCAGGCGTCGACTGCTATGGACATCCATCCCCCTTTTTGAGGGAAAGAAGCTTATCACGGAAGGTCTGAGCGGCCATTAACACTGTGTCGTGCCCAGCTTTTGCTGCTGCACAGCTCATGCCAATGCCTCGTCGATCAATTCAATCCAGTGCCGCACGGGCAGCGTACTGCCGGCCTGCAAGTGGGTCAGGCAGCCGATATTGGCCGTCGCCGCCAGCGCCGGGCCGCCGGCATTGAGGGCAGCCAGCTTGTTGGTGCGCAGTTTGTTCGCCAGTTCAGGCTGCAGGACGGAATAGGTACCGGCCGAGCCGCAGCATAGATGGCTGTCGGCGACCGGCGTCAGTTCGTAGCCGGCGGCTTGCAGCAGCAGCTCGATGCTGCCGCGAATCTGCAGGCCGTGCTGCAGGGTACACGGCGAGTGGAAGGCCAGCTTGCCGCGTTTTTCGGGATGGCGCGCCAGCAAGGGCAGCAACGCGGCCTTCTCAGCGGCCAGAATTTCTGAGGGGTCGCGGCACAGCGCGCTGATTTTTGCCGCTTTTTCGGCGTAGACCGTGTCGTCGGCCAGGATGTGAGCGTAGTCCCGGACCTGGACACCACAGCCGGAGGCGGTGACGGCAATCGCTTCCAAGCCGGCTTCAGCATGCAGCCACCAGGCGTCAATGTTGCGGCGCATGTCGTTTTTAGCTGCTTCGTGGTCGTTCAGATGGAAGCGCACGGCCCCACAACAACCGGCCTTGGCCTCTTCAAACAGTTCGATGCCCAGCTTGTCGAACACCCGCGCCGTCGCCGCGTTGATATTCGGGGCCAGCGACGGCTGGACACAACCGGCCAGCGCCAGCATGCGGCGCGGATGGCTAGCCGGTTTCGGCCACGGAGCACCGGCCGGCTGGGCCGGCGGCACCTTGTCGGCCAGTGCGCTCGGCAAGAGCGGCCGGACGGCACGGCCAAGGGCGATAGCCGGGCCAAACAGCGCAGGGTTGGGCAACACGGTCCTCAGCAGCGCGCGTGTCACGCGGTCGGCGAAACGGCGCGGCAGTTTTGCCTCGACCACGGCGCGCCCGACATTGAGCAGATGGCTGTACTTGACGCCCGACGGGCAGGTCGTTTCGCAGGAGCGGCAGGTCAGGCAGCGGTCGAGGTGAGTGCGCGTTTTCTCGGTGACCGGCTTGCCTTCGAGCACCTGCTTGATCAGGTAGATACGGCCGCGCGGGCCGTCGAGCTCGTCGCCGAGCAGTTGGTAGGTCGGGCAGGTTGCCGTGCAGAAGCCGCAGTGCACGCACTTGCGCAGGATTTCCTCGGCGATCTGCCCGGCGTGGGTGGCGCGCAGCTCGGCGGTGATTTTGGTATCCATCAGCCTAGAACTCCGCGTACAGGCGGCCGGGGTTGAGCATGCCCTGCGGGTCGAAAGCTTTTTTCAGGCGGCGATGCAGGGCGAGCATGGCCGGCGGCAGCGGCGCGAAAGCGCCTTCCCGGCAGCGCAGCGATTCCGGTGCACGGTAGAGCACGGCATGGCCGCCGAGGCTAGCGGCGGCGGCACGCACGGCCGCGTGATCGCCATCGACTGCGCCGGCATACCAGCGCAAAGACCCGCCCCATTCGATGGCGCACAGGCCATCGAGTTCCGGACACGGCGCGGTCGATGGCAAGGCCAATCGCCACAACGGACTGGCCGCGAAAGCCGGATGCGTTTGCTCGCGTATCGAATTCCAGTGTTTTTCCGGGTTGACCGTGGGATTGCCGCCGAGCTTGCTGGTAGCCGCCTCAACGGCCGCCCGCGCGCCGGAAAGGCGCAACCAGAGCTGACCATCGTGCCAGAAGGAGGCCGAAACCGGCAGCGGCTGACCGCCCCATTCGTTGAGCCGGCAAATCGCCTCGGCCGCATCGCATGCAAAAACCAGCGTCGTTTCGGCCACTGGCTTGGGCAGAACCTTGAGCGTGACTTCGGCAATGATGCCGAGCGTGCCAAGGCTGCCGGCGATGAGGCGCGACACGTCGTAGCCGGCGACGTTTTTCATGACCTGGCCGCCGAAATTGAGCACCTGGCCGGTGCCATCGATCAATTTGACGCCGAGCACGAAGTCGCGCACGGCACCGGCCTGTTGCCGACGTGGACCGGAGAGGCCGGCAGCGATGCAGCCACCGACCGTCGCGCCAGCGAAATGCGGCGGCTCGAAGGCCAGCATCTGGCCTTTTTCGGCCAGTGTAGCCTCGATCTCGGCAAGCGACGTGCCGCATTTGGCCGTGATGTAGAGCTCGGTCGGCTCGTAGGCGACGATGCCGCGATGGCCGGAAACATCGAGCACTTCGCCGGCCAGCAGGCCGCCGTAGAAATCCTTGCTGCCGGCGCCGCGGATGCGCAGCGGCGAGTGGCTGTCCCCCAAGGGGACTTGCTTTGCGGCGTCGTGGGCGGCTTTGACGGCGGAAACGATGTCGTCGAGCGTCATCAGAAGCGCTCCAACTCGGGGAATTTCACGTCGCCGTGATGCACGTGCATGCGGCCGTATTCGGCGCAGCGGTGCAGGCTGGGCACAGCCTTGCCGGGGTTGAGCAGGCCCGTTTCGTCGAAGGCGGCCTTGACGCGGTGGAAGGCTTCGATTTCCGGTGTCGCGTACTGGACGCACATCTGCTTGATTTTTTCGATGCCGACGCCGTGCTCGCCGGTGATCGAGCCACCGAGCGCCACCGACAGTTCGAGGATTTCGGCGCCGAAGGCTTCGGCCCGTTCCCAGTCGCCCGGTTGCGACGCGTCGTACATGATGAGCGGATGCAGGTTGCCGTCGCCGGCGTGGAAGACGTTGGCGCAGCGCAGACCGTATTTGGTTTCCATGGCGGCGATGGAGGACAGCATTTCGGCCAGCCGCTTGCGCGGGATGGTGCCGTCCATGCAGTAGTAGTCGGGCGTGATGCGGCCAACGGCGGGAAACGCTGCCTTGCGCCCGGCCCAGAAACGCAGGCGCTCGGCTTCGGATTGCGAGACGCGGATGTCGCTGGCGCCGGCAGCGGTCAGCACCTCGGTGACACGGGCGATTTCCTCGGCGACTTCTTCCGGCGTGCCGTCGGCTTCGCACAAGAGGATGGCTTCGGCATTCATGTCGTAGCCGGCCTTCACAAACGGCTCGACGGCGGCCGTCGCCGCTTTGTCCATCATTTCCAGCCCGGCCGGGATGATGCCGGCGGCGATGATCGCGGCGACGGCGTCGCCGGCCTGGGCGACATCGGCGAAGGAGGCCATGACGACCTGCGCCAGTTCCGGCTTGGGCACGAGTTTGACGGTGACTTCGGTGACCACGCCGAGCATGCCTTCGGAGCCGATGAGCAGCGCCAGCAGGTCATAGCCCGCCGCATCCGGCGCTTCTGAGCCGATCTCGAAGACTTCGCCCTCGATGCTGACGACGCGGATGCGCAGCACGTTGTGAACCGTCAATCCGTATTTGAGGCAATGCACGCCACCCGAGTTTTCGGCGACGTTGCCGCCCAGCGTGCAGGCGATTTGCGACGACGGGTCCGGCGCGTAGTAGAGAGCGAAGGGGGCCGCGGCTTCCGACACGGCGAGGTTGCGCACACCGGGCTGGACGACGGCCAGCCGCGCTGCACGGTCGACGCGCAAAATCCTGTTGAAGCGGGCCAGCGACAAGACGACGCCCTGGGCGTGCGGCATGGCGCCGCCGGACAGCCCCGTGCCGGCCCCGCGGGCGACGACCGGCACGCCGAGGCTGTGGCAGGTGCGCAGGATGTCGATGACCTGCGCCTCGGTTTCCGGCAGGCAGACGGCGAGCGGCAGTTCGCGGTAGGCGGTGAGGCCGTCGCACTCATAGGGACGCAGATCCTCTTCGCCGAGCAGCAGGCAGTGGGGCGGCAGGAACAGGCGGAGCCGTGCGGTGAGGGCGGCAAGGTCGGTCGTGAAGGCGGGGTCGTGCGAACTCATGGCGGTCATTCTACGAAGATGGCGCGAAAGTCATTGACGTTGGTGCGCGTCGGGCCGGTGACCAGCAGGTCGCCGAGTTGGGAAAAGCAGGTCCACGCATCGTTGTTGGCCAGTCGGGCGCGCAGGTCGAGTCCGGCCACCTTCGCCCTGGCCAGCGTGTCGGGCCCGACGAAAGCGCCGGCGTTGTCTTCACTGCCGTCGATGCCGTCGGTGTCGGCGGCCAGGGCGTGAATGCCCGGCGCGCCGTCGAGCGCCAAGGCCAGGCCGAGCAGGAATTCGCTGTTGCGCCCACCGCGGCCGTCGCCCTTCATGGTCACCGTCGTTTCGCCGCCGGAGAGCAGGACGCAGGGCTTTTTGGCCGGAAATCCGTGTTGAGCGCAGGAACGCGCCATGCCGGCCATGAGCTTGCCGACTTCGCGCGCTTCGCCTTCGAGTGCGTCGCCGAGGATGAGCGGCGTGATGCCGAGCCGCTGCGCCTCGGCGGCGGCTGCTTCAAGCATCTGGCGCGGGCTGGCGATGAGGCGGAAGGCGCTGTTGACCAGGCGCGGGTCGCCCGGCTTGGGCGTTTCGAGTTCACCGGATTCGAGGCGGCGGCGCAGCTCGGGCGGGATGGCGATGCCGTAGAAATCGAGGACGCCGAGCGCCTCGGCGCAGGTCGTCGGATCGCCGACCGTCGGTCCGGAAGCGATCACCGCCGGGTCGTCGCCGGGCACATCGGAAATGGCCAGGGTCAGTACCGAAGCCGGCCAGGCTGCGGCGGCGAGGCGGCCGCCCTTGATGGCCGACAGGTGTTTGCGCAGGCAGTTGATCTCGCCAATGCTTGCGCCTGAGCGGAGCAGCGCCGAGGTGAGCGCCCGCTTTTCGGCCAGCGTGACGCCGGGTGCCGGGGCCGCCAGCAGGGCCGAACCGCCACCCGAAATCAGGGCAAGAACCCGGTCTTCCACGGTCAACCGGAAAATTTGCCCAAAAATGAAATGGGCTGCCGCTTCGCCCGCCGCGTCCGGCACCGGGTGTGCTGCTTCGATGATCCTGATCCGTTCGCACGGCACGCCGTGGCCGTAGCGGGTAACGACCGTTCCTTCAAGCGGCCCTGACCAGTGTTGCTCGACCGCCCGCGCCATCGCCGCCGAGGCCTTGCCGGCACCGATGACGATCAGTCGGCCGCCATCATCGGGCGGTAAATGCGGCGGCACGCACAGCGCCGGATCGGCCGCGGCGATGGCGGCGTCGAACAGGCGGCGGAGGAGTTCGCGCAAGTTCAAGCCCCCTCCCCTTCAAGGGGAGGGTTGGGGTGGGGATGGGTCATGGATTCGCGCCCCAGAAAACAACCCATCCCCCTGATGAAGCCACTAAGCAACCG
>JAUYEI010000060.1 GCA_030691385.1 Azonexus sp. | reverse complement strand
CTGACTACACCCAACCCCAAACAACAACGCGCGCTCCAGCTTCTGCGGCAAATCACGGTGTAGTCAGAACGCGGACTTCAACATCCACGCAAATCGCTTGTGTGGCAAGGGAAATTCGATCTTCACGCGGGAGAACTTCAGGTTAGGGGGCATCAGAACCCGGCTGGATGCCGTTGATGAACATCAAGGCCGGCACCGAGCCCCCACGGAACAATGAACGCTCGCCAAGATTTCGACCATGACCGCCACCACCCTCCTCGCCGAACCGCCCCCCGTTGCCGAAAACCGTTTGCGTATCCCCGGCAACAAGGGCATCTGGGCCGGCATTACCTGCGAGTTTGTCGAATTCGCGGTGCTTTTCGCGGTGTACTTCATCGCCCGCGCCCATTTCCCGCAGGCTTTTCACGACGGCGCCCAACGCCTGTCGGTCACCGCCGGCATGACCATCACGCTGCTCATGATCACGAGCAGCTATTTCATCGCCTGCTCGGTCAATGCCATCCGCCAGGACAAGCATCGCGCCGCTGTCATCTGGCTGGTCGCCGGCCTGGTCATTGCCCTCGGCTACCCGCTGACCAAGGCGCTCGAAATCGACTGGAACCTGGCCAACGGCATCAACGGCGAATCGGGAATTTTCTTCACCGTCTATTACTACCTGACCTTCACCCATCTGGTGCACGCCATCTGGGGCATCCTCGGCATCCTGTGGGTGCTGGCCAGACTGGCCTTCCGCAGCTACACATCGGAAGACTATGCCGGCCTGGAGGCGCTGGCCAGTTACTGGCACGCCACCGACATCATCTGGCTGGTCATCTTTCCGATGTTCTACGTCCTGGCCTGAGCATGCCGAGCAAAATCGACCATTTTCGACTATTGACCGCAGCATGGCTGACGCTGGTCGCCCTGACGCTGTTCAGCCTCGGCCTCAGCGAATGGTTCCGTGACGCCCGCTGGCTGCCACTGCTGGTCGCCGCGATCATCTGGCTCAAGGGCGCGCTGGTTGCCCGCTGCTTCATCGAGTCGCAGGTCGCCCATCCGTTCATCGCCCGCGTCCTCAAGATATTCATCGCCGCTTCACCGCTGGCCCTGATCGCTACCGCCTTCTTCGGCGACACCCTGGCCGGCTGGGCCAGCGTTTGATTCCCTCGTTGTAAACCTGCAAAAAAACCCGAGGTATGCGCTCGCGCATATTGCACGATGCGGATTTTATTTTTACAATGCGGAACGATCATTAGGGAAAACACGGGCTCGCGAACCGACCCGTAAGCAGCTAAAGTTGTTTTGCTCAACAGGCAAAACAAAATGAAACCCAACCTAGGAGACAAACCATGGCCGAACAACCGAACAATTTGCCTGACCCTGCCGATCTCGATCCGCAGGAAACCAAGGAATGGATCGACGCGCTGGAAGGCGTCATCACCCAGGAAGGCGCCGAGCGCGCCCATTACCTGATCGAGAAACTGATCGGCCAGGCCCGCGAAGACGGGATCGATCTGCCCTACTCGGCCAATACCGAATATATCAACACCATCCCGGTCGACCAGCAGCCCAAGTACCCGGGCAACCCGGACATGGAAATCAAGCTGCACTCCTATATCCGCTGGAACGCCATGGCCATGGTCGTGCGCGCCAACAAGGAGACCAACGTCGGCGGCCACATCGCCTCCTTCGCCTCGGCAGCCGCGCTGTACGACGTCGGCTTCTCGCATTTCTGGCGCAGCATCAACGATCCGTCCGGCGGCGACCTGATTTTCTTCCAGGGCCACTCGGTGCCCGGCGTTTATTCCCGCGCCTTCATGCTCGGCCGTCTGAGCGAGGACCAGATGGACAATTTCCGCCAGGAAGTCGATGGCAAGGGCATTTCGTCCTACCCGCACCCGTGGCTGATGCCGGATTTCTGGCAGTTCCCGACCGTTTCCATGGGCCTCGGCCCGATCCAGGCCATTTACCAGGCCCGCTTCATGAAGTATCTCGACTCGCGCGGACTGGCCAAGGCCGGTGATCGCAAGGTGTGGGCCTTCCTCGGCGACGGTGAGACCGACGAAGTCGAATCGCTCGGCGCCATCGGCATGGCCGGTCGCGAAAAGCTCGACAACCTGATTTTCGTCATCAACTGCAACCTGCAGCGCCTCGACGGCCCGGTGCGCGGCAACGGCAAGATCATCCAGGAACTCGAATCCGAATTCCGCGGTGCCGGCTGGAACGTCATCAAACTGGTCTGGGGCACCCACTGGGATGCGCTGTTTACCCGCGACAAGAAGGGCATCCTCAAGAAGCGCATGATGGAACTGGTCGATGGCCAGTACCAGACCTTCAAGGCCAAGAACGGCGCCTATGTCCGCGAAAACTTCTTCAACACGCCGGAACTCAAGGAACTGGTCGCTGACTGGACCGATGACGAAGTCTGGGCGCTGAACCGTGGCGGCCACGACATCTTCAAGATTTTTGCCGCCTACGACCGCGCCACGAAGACCAAGGGCGCCCCGACGCTGATCCTGGCCAAGACCATCAAGGGTTTTGGCATGGGCCAGGCTGGCGAGGCAATGAACACCTCGCACCAGCAGAAGAAGATGGACAAGGAGCAGATCGGCCGCTTCCGCGACCGCTTCAATCTGCCGGTGCCGGACGACCAGCTCGAAGCACTGCCCTACCTGAAGTTTGCCGAAGACTCCCCGGAATACCAGTACATGCGCCAGCGTCGCATGGACCTCGGCGGCTTCCTGCCGCAGCGCCGGCGCAAGGCCGAGCCGCTGCAAGTCCCGTCGCTCGACAGCTTTGCCGCCCTGCTCAAGGCATCCGGCGAAGGCCGCGAGCTGTCCACGACGATGGCCATCGTCCGCATCATGAACATGATGTTGAAGGACAAGAATGTCGGCAAGAACGTCGTGCCCATCGTGCCCGACGAATCGCGCACCTTCGGCATGGAAGGCATGTTCCGCTCGGTCGGCATCTGGAACCAGGAAGGCCAGAACTATGTGCCGGAAGACCATGACCAGCTCATGTTCTACAAGGAATCGAAGACCGGCCAGGTGCTGCAGGAAGGCATCAACGAATCCGGCGCCATGAGCGACTGGATCGCCGCCGCCACTTCGTATTCCGTCCATAACGTCCAGACCATTCCGTTCTACATCTGCTACTCGATGTTCGGCATGCAGCGCGTTCTCGACCTGTGCTGGGCGGCTGGCGACCAGCGCGCCCGTGGTTTCCTGATCGGCGGCACGGCCGGCCGCACGACGCTGAACGGCGAAGGTCTGCAGCACGAAGACGGCCACAGCCTGATCCTCTCCAACCTGATTCCGAACTGCGTTTCCTACGATCCGACCTTCCAGTACGAAGTCGCCGTCGTCACCCAGGACGGCATGCGCCGCATGTTCCAGGAACAGGAAGACGTCTTCTATTACCTGACGGTAATGAACGAGAACTACGAGCATCCGGACATGCCGGTCGGCGCCGAAGCCGACATCATCAAGGGTATGTACGCCTTCAAGAAGGGTGGCGAGTCGGCTGGTCCGCGCGTGCAACTGCTCGGTTCCGGCACCATCTTCCGCGAAGTCATCGCTGCCGCCGACCTGCTCAAGGCCGACTGGGGTGTCGAGTCCGACCTCTGGGGTTGCACCAGCATGAACGAACTGGCGCGCAACGGTATCGATACGCAGCGCTGGAACATGCTGCATCCGCTTGAAGAACCGAAACTGTCGCACGTCGAGCAGAAACTGGCCGGCACCACGGGCCCGGTCATTGCCGCCACCGACTACATCAAGCTGTTCTCCGAGCAGATCCGTCCCTTCGTCAAGGCACCGTACGTCACGCTGGGCACCGATGGTTTCGGCCGGTCGGACACCCGCGAAAAGCTGCGTCATTTCTTCGAAGTCGATCGTCACTGGGTGACGCTGGCGGCCCTCAAGGCGCTGGCCGACAACGGCGAAATCAAGCGCGAAGTGGTTGCTGCCGCTCTGGTCAAGTACAACCTTGACCCGAACAAACCCAACCCGATGTCGGTTTAATCAGGGAGAGACGACATGAGCCAAATCATTGAAGTCAAAGTCCCCGATATCGGCGATTTCGCCGAAGTGCCGGTCATCGAGTTGTACGTCAAGGTCGGCGACAGCATCAAGGTTGACGACGCCATTGCCACGCTGGAATCCGACAAGGCGACGATGGACGTACCCTCCACCGTCGCCGGTACGGTCAAGGAAGTGCTCGTCCAGCTCGGCGCCAAGGTCGGCGAAGGCACGGTTCTGATCAAGGTCGAAACGGGTGCTTCGGCCCCGGCTGCCTCTTCCCCTCCCCTTCAAGGGGAGGGCCAGGGTGGGGATGGGTCTAACGCCCAGCGTTCGCCCACCCATCCCCCTGATGAAACCGCTAAGCAACCGACTAAGCCGCCAAACAACGGCGGCCAAGTCTCTGCTTATCCCAGCCTCCCCCTTGAAGGGGGAGGAGCGAAAGCACCGGCGACGCTGGCCCCGGCTCTACCTGCCGGCGCCAAGGTTCACGCCTCGCCGTCTGTCCGCGCCTATGCCCGCGAACTCGGCGTCGATCTGAACAAGGTACCGGCCACCGGCCCGAAGAACCGCATCGTCAAGGAAGACCTGACCAAGTACGTCAAGGGCGTCATGTCCGGCGCCACCGCGGCCCCGGTCGCTGCCGGGGCCAGCCTCGGCGGCGGGCTCGATCTGCTGCCGTGGCCGAAGGTCGATTTCGCCAAGTTCGGCGAGATCGAGGTCAAGCCACTGTCGCGCATCAAGAAGATTTCCGGCCAGAACCTGTCGCGCAACTGGGTGATGATCCCGGCCGTCACCTACCACGAAGATGCCGACATCACCGACATCGAAGCCTTCCGCGTGCTGCTCAACAAGGAAAACGAGAAAGGTGGTGCTTCGACAGGGCTCAGCACAGGCTCCGCCAAGCTGACCATGCTGGCTTTCCTGATGAAGGCTTGCGTCAAGGGTCTGCAGAAATTCCCGGAATTCAATTCCTCGCTCGACGGCGACAATCTGGTGCTCAAGAAGTATTTCAACATCGGCTTTGCGGCCGACACGCCGAATGGTCTGGTCGTCCCCGTGGTCAAGAATGTCGACAAGAAATCGGTCTTCGAACTGGCCCAGGAATCCGGCGATCTGGCCAAGCAGGCGCGTGACGGCAAGCTCAAGCCGGCCGACATGTCCGGCGCCTGCTTCACGATTTCCAGCCTGGGCGGCATCGGCGGCACCTACTTCGCGCCGATCGTCAATGCACCGGAAGTCGCCATCCTCGGCGTCAACAAGTCGGCCATGAAGCCGGTCTGGGACGGCAAGGCATTCGTGCCGCGCCTCGTGCTGCCGCTGTCGCTGACCGCCGACCACCGCGTCATCGACGGGGCGCTGGCGACCCGCTTCAACGTCTATATCGCCCAGCTACTGGCCGACTTCCGTCGCGTCGCGCTGTAAGGGGAGAACACCATGAGCAATCTGGTAGAAGTCAAAGTCCCCGACATCGGCGATTTCGCCGAAGTGCCGATCATCGATTTGTTTGTCAAGGTCGGCGACAGCATCAAGGTCGATGACGCGATCTGCACGCTGGAATCGGACAAGGCGACGATGGATGTGCCGTCGCCGGTCGCCGGCGTGGTCAAGGAAGTGCTCGTTCAGCTTGGCGCCAAGGTGGGTGAAGGCGCATTGCTGATCAAGGTTGAAAGCGGCGCGACTGCCACGGTCAACCCGAAAAATGAGCCAAAAATGGAAACCCCGGCCGCGGCCCCGGTGGCCGCTCCGGTCGCCGGCAGCCATGCCGGCGGTGCCGACATCGAGTGCGAGATGCTCGTCCTCGGCGCCGGCCCCGGCGGTTACTCGGCCGCCTTCCGCTCGGCCGACCTCGGCATGAAGACGGTCATCGTCGAGCGCTACGCCACCCTCGGCGGCGTCTGCCTCAACGTCGGCTGCATTCCGTCCAAGGCTTTGCTGCACGTCGCAGCGGTCATGGAGGAAGCCGAACACGCCAACGATCTCGGCGTCAGCTTTGCCGCACCGACCGTCGACATCGACAAGCTGCGCGCCCACAAGGACAAGGTCGTCGGCAAGCTGACCGGCGGTCTGGCCGGCATGGCCAAGGGCCGCAAGGTGGAGATCGTGCGCGGCTACGGCACTTTCCTCGACCCGCATCACATCGAAGTTGAAGTCACCGACGGCACGGGCCAGGACAAGACCGGCGCCAAGAAGATCGTCAAGTTCCAGAAATGCATCATCGCCGCCGGTTCGGCCGCCATGCACCTGCCCTTCATCCCGAAGGACCCGCGCATTGTCGATTCGACCGGGGCGCTTGAGTTGCGCTTCGTGCCGGAGAAGATGCTGGTCATCGGCGGCGGCATCATCGGCCTCGAAATGGCCACGGTCTATTCGACCCTGGGCTCAACAGTCGAGGTCGGCGACATGATGGATGGCCTGATGCAAGGCCCGGATCGCGACGCGGTCAAGGTCTGGGAGAAGCAGAACGCCAAGCGCTTCGACAAGATCATGCTGAAGACCAAGACGGTTGCCGTCGATGCCAGGGAAGATGGTCTCTATGTCACCTTCGAAGGCGAAGGCGTTTCGCCGGAACCGGTCAAGTACGACATGATCCTGCAAGCCGCCGGCCGCACCCCGAACGGCAACAAGATCGGTGCCGACAAGGCTGGCGTGGCTCTCACCGACCGCGGCTTCATCAATGTCGACGCCCAGATGCGCACCAATGTCCCGCACATCTTCGCCATCGGCGACCTCGTCGGCCAGCCCATGCTCGCCCACAAGGCGGTGCATGAGTCGCACGTCGCGGCGGAAGTTGCTGCCGGTCAAAAGTCAGCCTTCGACGCCACAGTGATTCCGAGTGTTGCCTACACCCATCCGGAAGTCGCCTGGGTCGGCGTCACCGAAGACCAGGCCAAGAAGGAAGGCCGCAAGATCGAAGCCGCCAAGTTCCCGTGGGCAGCTTCCGGCCGTGCCATTGCCAACGGTGCCGATTACGGCTTCACCAAGCTGATCTTCGATGCCGAAACGCATCGCGTCATCGGCGGGGCGATTGTCGGCCCGAACGCCGGCGACATGATCGGCGAAGTCTGCCTGGCCATCGAAATGGGCTGCGATGCGGTCGATATCGGCAAGACCATCCACCCGCACCCGACGCTCGGCGAAACGGTGGGCATGGCGGCGGAAGTGGCGCACGGCACCTGCACCGACGTACCGGCGCCACGCAAGAAATAGCCAGAAAACCCGATTGCGGTTTTGAACCGCAACCGACGCCAACAAATCGGCCGAACCCCACGCCAGTGGTGTTCGGCCGATTCGTTCCGGCCGACGCTCTGGAACGAAAAAACAACAGCAACGGAATACCCGTCCGCCCGCCTCTGAACTCGAAGCTGGCACCCTGCACCAGCATCCGCAAGCCAAATATGCCAAGGCCAGCCATGCTGTGGACATACCTCGATGACACGAGATTTTCCGGGATTTTCCCGGAGTTGACCGTTGCTGAAACAGGAAGAGATACTGCGGCAAAACATTCCGGCGCGAGTTGCCAAACGCCCTGCCAGGAAACCAGAAACGCCCCGGAGACATGTCGATCCATTCCCTGCACCAACCACTCCCCGGCCTGGGCAATCGCGGCATCCTGGCGCGCCTGGCCCTGCTCGCACTGCTTGGCATACTCTTCCCGCTGCTCTGGTGGTGGGAATCGTCGTTCGTCATGCGCGGCGGCCTGGCCTTGCTCATTCTCTTCGGCGGCTACGTCGTCCAGGCTCAGTTGCGCCAGCTATGGGCCACGCAGCGCGCCTATAGCCTGGCCATGGCCGCGGCGCACGACGGCTTCTGGTCGTGGGACCCGGTCAGCAAGCGCCTCGATGTCGGCAAGCGGCTGCTCGAAATCCTCGGTTACCGCGACAATTTCCTGCCCGACACGCATGCCTGGCTGGAACTGGTCCATCCGGACGACCGTACCCACTACAACCGGACCGTCGCCGAGCACCTCAAGGGCAGCACCCCCTACTTTTACTGCGAGTACCGGGTCCGCGCCAGCAGCGGCCAGTACCGCTGGATCGCCTCGCGCGGCATCGCGGTGCGCGACCGTCACGGCGTCGCCTACCAGATGGCCGGCTCGGTCACCGACATCACCGAACGCAAGCAGCACGACGAGGAACTCGCCTTCATGGCGCAGCATGACCCGCTGACCGGCCTGCCCAATCGCTTGCTGCTCGCCGAAAAACTGGGCGAGGCACTGCACCAGGCGACCGCCCGGCAAGAGCGTGTCGCCCTGCTGTTCATCGATCTTGACCGCTTCAAGGACATCAACGACTCGCTCGGCCACCGGCTGGGCGACAGACTGCTCCAGGATGTCGCCGGGCGCCTGCGCGGCGGCCTCGGCCCGTCCGACACGCTGGTCCGCCAGGGCGGCGACGAATTCATCGTGCTGCTCACCGGCATCGCCAATGGCGCGACGGCCGAAGCCCGCGCCCGCGATTTCCTCGAACGCCTCAACCAGCCCTTCGTCACCGATGGCAACCAGCTGCACGTCGGCGCCAGCATCGGGCTCAGCCTGTACCCGGACGACGCCGCCGATGCCGAGCAATTGCTGCGCGACGCCGATACGGCGATGTACGTGGCCAAGCGTCATGGCGGCGGCCAGGTGGCCCGCCACACGCCGGAAATGAAGGAGCGCGTGCTGCAGCGCGCCTCGATCGAATTGCGCCTGCACCGGGCCGTCGAGCAACAGGCTTTCGCGCTGCACTACCAGCCCAAGTTCGATACCGCCAGCGGCCGCCTGCTCGGCGCCGAGGCCCTGCTGCGCTGGCAGGACGACGGCCAGTGGATTCCGCCCGACCGCTTCATCCCGGTAGCCGAGGAAACCGGCCTGATCATCCCCATCGGCCACTGGGTACTGACCGAGGCAATCGCCTGCCTGGCCCGCTGGAACGGCCTGTCGCCGACACCGCTGCACATGGCCATCAACCTCTCGGCCCGCCAGTTCTGGCCCGGCGACCTGACCGAGACGGTCGCCGCGCTGTGTGCCGAACACGGCGTCGCCTGCGGGCAAATCGAGCTGGAAATCACCGAGTCGATGCTGCTGCAGGCCGAGGGCAACCACGTCGACATGCTCCACGCCATGCGCGCCCGCGGCTTCCGCCTGGCCCTCGACGATTTCGGGACCGGCTATTCCTCGCTGTCCTACCTGCACCGCCTGCCCTTCAGCAGCCTCAAGATCGACCGCAGCTTCGTCATCGCCCTGATCGACGATGCCGGCGACTACGCCGGCGGTAGCGCGCTGGTCCCGGCGATCATCACCATGGCCCACAACCTCGGCCTCGAAGTCGTCGCCGAAGGTGTCGAAACGGCAGCGCAACTGGTGCTTTTGCGCGACTTTCACTGCGATATCCACCAGGGCTACCTGAGCGGCCGGCCGATGCCGGAAGCCGACTTCCGCCAGCGCTTCCTCGACGCGCCGACCGGCACCGACGTACCGGCAGCGCACAAAAAGTAAGCTGCGTTAAAATTGCGTTCGACTTGGGCGACGGCAACCCCCTCACCCTTTTTAAGGCCTATCGGACCCAATGACCCCCACCCTGCCCCGCCGTTCCCCCGAGGAGCAAGCCCGCCTCGAAGCCACTTTGCGCGATGTTTTCGAGCACAAGCTCTGCTTCAACGAATTGCTCGGCTTCAAGGTCGAGTCGCTCGACCCGGCCGCGCCGCAAATCAGTTTTGCCATGCGCCCCGACCTCATCGGCCATTTTCTACATGGCCGCCTGCATGGCGGCGTGATCGCCAGCGTGCTCGACACCGTCGGCGGTCTGGCCGCGACCGTGGCCATCGCCGAGAAATTCAACAGTGAAACGACCGAGCAGGTCGGCCATCGCTTCGGCCGCATCGGCACCATCGACCTGCGTACCGATTACCTGCATCAGGGCATCGGCAAAAAATTTACGGCCACCGGACGGATAACCCGTCTCGGCGGCCGCATCGCCTCGGTGCAGATGACGCTGGAGAACGAAACCGGCCTGCTCATCGCCACCGGTGGTGCCTCATACGTCATCAGCTAGGGCCGGACCGGCCTCGGCACCGTCCGCCGCACCTGCCACGGTCAACCGGAAAAAACGGCCAAAATTGAACCTTGAAACCTCAGTTGGACGCGGCTGATGGTGCGCCGGGGCGGGATGGCCGGCGCGAAGCGACGCCGCAGCAGGCTCATGCCGGCAAGAAGGAGCGACAAAGCCGGGCGCCCGACCAGGCGTGCCAGCGGCCACGTCGCGCTGTCAGCCAAGGGGTGAATCGCCTCGAAGGCGCAAAGGCCTGTATTCAGGTGGCTGGCCAAGGCTGGATAAGCGGTCAACTGAGGTTTCAAGGTTGAAATGTCACTCGCGGTAACGACAAAGGCCGGAATCTTCCGGCCTTTGTCGTTTGTGCAGGGCAAGCCCTGCCGCCTGGAAGGCCTCCGTCTTCAGGCGCGGATGCTGCGACGACGGGCAACCACACCCATCAAGCCGAGACCGGCGAGCAGCATGGCGTAGCTTTCCGGCTCGGGAACCGCGGCCGTGAAGGTCAGGTTGTCGAGCACGACGCCCTCGCCGGAAATGCTGACGCGGGCGATGTTGGCCACGTCGCTGACATAACCGAAGCTCTGGAACTGGTCATAGGTCGCACTGCCAAACGGCGAGAAGATGAACTTGGCGGTCTTCAGCAGGCTGTCGTTGGCATCGTAATAACGCGCCGTCAGCATGGCGGAGCCATCGGCATCCTGTTCGTAGATGCTGTAATCGAAGGCAACGCCCTTGGTCGGCGCGGCGAAGCTGATGTTCATGGTCATTTGACCGATGGTGTCGAACGAGACGAAGTGATTGCCGGCACCCCACACGCCGTTTTCGCCAAGATCGGCAATGTACTGGCCGACGGTGTAGTCATTGTTGGCCGTGAGCGAACCGCCGGCGAAGTTGTAGATGTAGCCACCGGGCAGCTTGAGGCCATCTTCGTTTTCAAAGTCGATGACGGTTTGCGAGGCCGGCACGTCGGCACGGTCGACGATCACGGCGGCGTGGGAGGCGGCGGAGGAAATCGCCAGCAGCAGGCCGGCGATCAGGTTGAACTTGTTCATTGATTTTCCTTTATCGAATTAACCCCGGCTGGCGCCGGGGCTGGTTCAAAGACTCAGGCGCCGACGATGCCGCCGTCGTCCTTGGTGATGACCACGACGCCGCTGCGCGGACGACCGCCCGGCAACGGGGTGCCGTCGGCACGCGTCGCCCACTGGCTGGCGGGCCAGTTGGACAGCGCGGTCGGGTTGGCGGCGACGGCGTCTTCACCCGGGTGCTGAATGCCAACGAACAGGGTCTTGCCATCCGGCGTCATGGTGATGCCGGTAACTTCGCACTTGTTCGGGCCGGTCAGGAAGCGACGGAACTCCTTGCTCACCGGATCGGCACAGGACAGGCTGTTGGCACCGATATTGATCCAGTCGCCGGTGCCGTTGCCGGCCTGGTCGGTCTGCACCCAGAGGCGGCCGAACCAGTCGAACCACAGGCCATCCGGCGCGCCGATATCGGCCGAGCCGTTCGGATCGTCGTTGATGTTGCCCTTGTAGTCGTTGGTCGGCTTGGCCGTCTTGGTCGTGGCGGTGTCGCCGCACTGGACAAAGATGTCCCAGCCGAATTCGGTGGCAAGCACCGACTGCCCGGCTTCGCGCCAGCGGATGATGTGACCGTAGCGATTGTCCTCACGCGGGTTGGCTGCATCGACCGGCGGCCGGGCGGAAGCAGCCGTCGTCGAACCATCGGCCTTGTTGGCTGAGGCAGTGGTCGTGCCACGGCGATCATTGTTGGTCAGCGTGCAGTAGATCTCAATCTCGTCGCTGCCGTTGAGACGCGGACGGGCGCCGGTCCATTCCGGACGGTCCATCATCGTGGCGCCCACGGCATCGGCCGCCATGCGGGTCTTGATCAGGATCTTGGCCTGGACTTCGGCATCGTCGGCACCGGCAAAGTTCGGGTTGTCGCGCAGGGCAACGCCATCGAGGCTCATGCTGTCCGGCGTCAGCGGCAGCCAGATGCCGCTCAGGTCGGCATTGAAGCGGGCGACGTAAAGCGTGCCGTGGTCGAGCAGATCACGGTTGGCGGCACGGTTGCCCGGGTTGTACTTGTCGGCGCAGACGAACTTGTAGATGTACTCGTTCTTTTCATCGTCGCCCATGTAGAAGGCGAGGTTCTGGGTGCGGTCAACGACGTATTGGGCACTCTCGCGCTTGATGCGACCGAGTGCGGTGCGTTTGACCGGCACGCTCTTCGGATCAAGCGGATCAACTTCGACGACCCAGCCGAAGTGGTTGGTTTCGTTCGGGTTGACCGCCAGATCGAAGCGCGGATCGGCGGTGTGCCAGCGATAACCAAAACCGGCGGCAGTGACGCCATAGCGGCTGTAGAGCTTGCCGGCTTCAGTGGCAACAGCCGGCAGGGGCGCGTTGGCGCCGAAGTTGCCGTTCCAGTTCTCTTCGCAGGTCAGGTAGGTGCCCCAGGGGGTGATGCCATGCGCACAGTTGTTGATGGTGCCGAAGGCCTTGAAACCGTCGGTGCTGTTGCCGGTGGCGACCGAGCCGGCCGGCGCGATGTTGAACTCCTTGGTCTTCATCAGGGCGTGACCGGCGGCCGGGCCGGCGATGCGCATCGGCGTGTTGGCGGTCAGCCGACGTCCGTAGATGGAGCCCTTGACGACGCTCCAGTTGCCGTTGATGCGGCGGATTTCGGTGATCGAAACGCCGTGCGCGGCCTGCGATTTGCGGCACTTCTCGATGTTGTAGCCGGCGCCGACCTGACCGTCCGGGAAGAGGATTTCTTCGTGGGTGTATTCGTTATTGGCGCACAGGATGCCGCGGTCGCTGAGGACCTGACCACGGCTCGGGAAGGGGAAGAAATGCATGCCGTCGGTGTGCATGCCGTACTGCATGGCCTGCTCGGCAGCGCTATTGCTGGCATCTGCCTTGTAGGCAGCGGCCCCCGGCATGATCGGATCGCCCCAGGAAACCAGGGATTTGACAGTATGACCAGCCGGCACGGTGACCTTGTCGGCAACCGGCGCCAGGCTGGGCGGAATGCCTTCGAAACCGATACCGACCGCAGCAGCAGGAGCCGCGGCATGCACGCTGTTGACCAGGCCGGACAGGGTCAGGCCGCCGGCAGCAGCCAGCGCGCCGGCACTGGCTGAACCCTGGATGAAGCGGCGGCGGCTGACTTCGACGCGGCCGATGACATTGATGATCGATTCGTTGCCTGACGGATTGATCGTCAGATCATTCCTTGGATGCTTGCTGCCTTTCATGACATTCCTCTCAAAATTGCGACTCGACCATCTTTCATCGTCGGGTGGGTGGCCGGAGCATGGCGTCACCAATGCGCCGATTCACACCGGGAAAATCCATTGGGGGTGACCGTACAATTCTGACTCTGGCCGACAATTATTACCTCATCATTGCAGCAATATTGTGGCCTGATGATCCTTGAAACCTCAGCTGGACGCGGCAGATGGTGCGCCTGGGCGGGATGGCCGGCGCCAAGCGAGGCCGCAGCAGGCTCATGCCTGCAAGGCGAAGCGACCAAGCCGGACGCCCGAGCAGGCCTGCCAGCAGCCGCGTCGCGCGGTCACCCAACGGGTGAATGGCATCGAAGGCAGGGGAGCCCGTATTCACGCGGCAGACCAGACAGGGATGAGCGGTCAACTGAGGTTTCAAGGATGATCCTTTCGGACTACGCAACAGCTTCCCGGATGAGGCGTGCTGTAACGCCGGGATGACCGGAATTACAGGAATGTCAGAGAAGAAAACCTGGCCGACCCGCCAGCACAACACAGCCTTGGCGAGGTCGGCACCAGCGAACCGGCAACGGACTATCCGGGTAGTCCCTCGGCACATGTTGATCGAAAATCAAGGCCACCGGACGGATAAACCGTCCCGGTGGCCGCATTCCCGTCGTACCAATGTGGCTGACCCCCCCCGGCTCATTGCATCCGCCGGGGGTATTCCACGGTCAACCGTAAAAAACGGCCAAAAATGAAATGCTGTCGATCGCGCCGAAGCCTAAAGAATCGGCACGCCCTGCTGCTCGCCGCGCTCGTAAACCACGTTGGCGCGACCCACAATCAGCGGATCCAGATTGCCGATCTGCTCCGCATGCTTGTTGTTGTACGGCAACTTGTGCAGCACATAGCGCATGGCGTTCAGCCGCGCCCGCTTCTTGCAGTTCGACTTGATGACCGTCCATGGCGCATCGGCGGTATCCGTGTGGAAAAACATCGCCTCCTTGGCCTTGGTGTAGTCGCCCCACTTGTCGAGCGAGGCCATGTCGATCGGTGACAGTTTCCACTGCTTGAGCGGGTGCACCTTGCGTTCGCCGAAACGGCGGCGCTGCTCTTCCTGACTGACCGAGAACCAGAATTTGATCAGGTGCGTGCCATTGCGCGCCAGCATGCGTTCGAACTCCGGGGCCTGACGGACGAATTCGGAATACTCCTGATCGGTACAGAACCCCATGACCCGCTCGACGCCGGCCCGGTTGTACCAGGAGCGATCGAACAGCACGATCTCGCCATTGGTCGGCAGATGCTGCACATAACGCTGGAAATACCACTGGCCGCGCTCCATGTCGCTCGGCTTTTCCAGCGCCACGACGCGGGCGCCGCGCGGATTCAGGTGTTCCATGAAACGCTTGATGGTGCCCCCCTTGCCCGCCGCATCGCGGCCCTCGAAGAGGATGACCACCTTCTGCCCGGTTTCCTTGACCCAGGCCTGCAGTTTGAGCAACTCGACCTGCAGCCGGTATTTCTGCCGCTCGTAATTGCGGCGCAGCATGAGGTTCTTGTATGGGTAGCCGCCGTCGCGCCAATCTTTTGCCAGTTCGTCATCCGGATTGAGCGGCAACTCTTCGGCTACCGCGCCCTGCTGCTTGAGCAGGCCGCGGAGCAAGGCAACAGACTCTTCCGGCGGCATGCCGGCGATCACATCGCGCATCGCCCCCATTATTGATGCCTGGGCACCGTCGACCGCAGCCCGCACGGCAAAACCTTCAATGCCTTGTTCGGTGAGCACCGGCGGCACATCGCCGCTCTTCACCTGGCGCCGGCGAACGGCGCGGGGAGCCGGCTTGGATTCCGCTACGGTGATCTTTTTCGGCGGTGTTACCGTCGTCTTTTTTCGGGTGACCATCTCTCTCCATCCCTCGATGCGAAAGAGCCTATTTCACGGCAAAGGCAGCGCCTTGTCTAGTCCAGCATTTCAACGGGAATGACCGCGCGCAGCACGGTCTGCGTCTCGTTCCGACGAACGCGGTTGCTCAGCCACCACAAGGCGCCCTTCTTGATGCTCCAATCGGACTCATGCCCCGCCAGCAGCAGCGACGCCATGCGCCCGAGCGAAGGCTGATGGCCGACGATCAGCACCGAACCCGGGACCGAGGGCCAGCCGGATGCCGCGATCAGTTCGGAAACACAAGCCTCCGGCCCGATCTTGCGATTGGTCTCAAAGGGCAGCTTCAAGGCCTCGACCGTCTGCTGGGTGCGTACCGAAGGGCTGGCGATGATGCGCAGATCCTTGGGCTGATGCGCAAGAACCCAGGCCGCCATCGTCCGCGCCTGCTTTTCGCCGCGCAAAGTCAGACGCCGCTTCAAATCGTCGTCACCATCTTCCGCCTCAGCGTGGCGCCACAGCAGCAATTCCATGATCGCCCCCTCTCGAAAAGCCCGCATTGTGCACATCAAGTGTTACCACCTGATTTCAATATAGCGAGTTTCCCAGAGTCACGACCTGGCCTTCAAGGCCTTCTTGGGATAAATGTCATAGCGGCTGGACTTCCCCTCCAGCACATAGCCCGGCGGCTGGCCATCAACGCTCGGCGCCCTGCGCGGCCGCTTGACGACGACGCGATGCGTCGCCAACTCAAGGGCGGCCTGCAGCAGTTGCCCGGCATCGTCGTCTCCGCCAACCAGCGGACGAAAGACGCGCATTTCCTTTTTCACCAGAGAACTCTTGTCCCGGCAGGGAAACATCGGGTCGAGATAGATCACCTGTGGCGGCTCAGAGGACCAATTCCTGATCAGCTCGATGGCATTGCCAAGCCGCAAATCCATGCGCAGGATGATCGGTGCCACCTCCGGATCGACCAGCGCCCGCCCCAGGCCGTCGGCCAGCAAGGCCCCGATCAGCGGATGGCGCTCGATCAGTGTGACGCGACAACCCAGTTGGGCCAGCAGAAAAGCGTCGCGCCCCAAACCGGCCGTCGCATCAAGAACCACCGGCCGAACCCCGGACTGGATGCCGACCGCCTTGGCAATCATCTGGCCGTTCCCGCCGCCATGCTGACGACGATGTGCCACCGCTCCTTCGAGGAAATCGACCCGCACCGGACCCGCAGCATCCGGCCCCAGCTCCTGCAACTGCAAGCCGTCGCCCCCCAACTGCAAGGCAAACTCAGCCTCCCCCGCCGGCGGCAAACCCAGCGCCTCGGCCAGAGCGTCAACCCGGTCGACAAACGCCGGCGCCAGCGCCTCGATGCGAACGTTTACCGCGCTGTTCAAGCCGTCCTCAGACCTTGGGAAGCTCGCTGTCAGAAGTCGGCAAGCCAGCCTCGGACGGGCTCAACGCCGCATCTTCGGCCGAAGCATTGCCAGCCTTGTCGGCCAGCTTCTGACGGCGTTTTTCTTCCTGCTTGCTTTTCTTGGCGAGGTCTCGTTGGCGCTTTTCGAACTGGTAGTTTGGTTTGGCCAAGAGGCCTCCTCTAGTCGCCAAAATGGCGTGGAATGCGGGTTGGAAAAACGGGAGAAGAAAGAAGTCAGCACCGCTAATAATAACCGGCGCAAGAACTACATTCCACAATCGGGATAGGGGCGGTCAGTTTATCTGACCGATCCCCTCCCACACCACCCGGCATGCGGGTCCGCACCGGGCGGTTCGAGAAGTTGAGGTCATGAGAGTCGGGGCACGCCGAGTTTGTCGAAGTAGGCAATGCTCAGCACCCGTTTGATGTCGCCATCGCTATGCCGCCACCAGCAACGAGAATTGCCTGCCACACGCTTTGCTACAGGCTCGGTCGCACCCAGGTTGGTCAGTTCCCGGTAGATCGTGCTACCCCGCTTCCAGTGCTTGAGCTGGATTGCCCTGAGCCGGTGTCGCAGCCATTCGTCCAGCCTTCGCCAGACGCCCGGCGTTTGCGCCAGCCCAAAGTAGGCTTTCCATCCCAGCAGGTAAGGTTTCAGCTTGTCGATGACCTCCGCCATGCTGCGTCCGCCCGAGCGCCGGGTCAGTTGCCTGATCCGCTGCTCGAACGTCGCCATGGGCTTGTCGGCTACCCGCCGCTTCACCCCATCCTTGCCAAACCAGAAGCTATAGCCCAGGAACTTCCGCCCCGCAACGCTCGCTACCGCACTCTTGGTCTCATTCACCTTGAGCCGCAGCTTGCCGTAACACTTGCGCAGCAGTGCCATTACCCGCTCGCCCGCCTGCCGGCTGCGCACATAGACCTTGCCGTCGTCAGCGTAGCGCGCAAAGCAATGGCCGTGCTTCTCCAACACCTTACCCGTCGTACCGGACTGGGCCGGTACGCCCCCCGCAGCAGTTGTTCCCGGATCAATGGCCATGCCGTGACGAGGTGTCGTGCGGTCTCTTCACTGTCCAGACCGTCCACACCCGCCGCCCCTTTGTTGGCTTTGATACGTTTCCATGCTTGCCGCAGGTTCTCTCTCGTCAGCACTGCCATAAGCAGCGCTGACCCTGTGCTCTCGGTGTCCCGTCGCGGGTTGGCCGCTTCGTCGCTGACAGGATCACGCACGGCTTCACCGTGCGCTACACCTGCTCGCTCTGCTTTCGCAGACATCTGACGCATTGCGTTCAACATCGACATGGTCTCGAACACTTCTCCTCGTTCGGCCCTTCGCCCCCTCCCGGCAGCTACTACGGCCTCGGCTGACTTCTCGCTCCGCCTTGCGGCGTCGGCCTTTCCGCCATGAGGCGAGATCTCCCCGGGTAAGAACGCACTCCTTCGCTGCACAACCGCCGGATTTACGCCACTCCGCCTTGATCACGAGAGCTTCGCGGAATCATGCCCGCTCGCCCTGCTCGGCAACGCCTTCTATCCGGTTCTTGTCCATCGGCTCGCAGTTTCGCTCCACGCTTCCTCCCCACCACGGTCAGTCACCCTTCCGCAGTCGCCGTTAACACTGCTGCGCTTCGCTTCGTTCGCTGTGAGCAACTTACGGTGGGACTTGCACCCACAAGAGTGCGCCCATGCTGGGCGCACATAAAAAAAAGCCACACCGCCGCATGGCAGG
>JAUYEI010000017.1 GCA_030691385.1 Azonexus sp. | reverse complement strand
GCGGTGATCCGCGACGTCGGGCGCGTGCTCGACCTGCCCTACAATTATTGCGATCTGCTGTCCAAGCTGGTGCCGATAGAGGGGGTCAAGCCGGTTTCGCTGAAACAGGCGCTGGAAAAGGAGCCGCAACTCAAGGAACGCTACGACAACGAGGAGGAGGTGCGCGAGCTGTTCGGCCTGGCGGAAAAGCTCGAAGACCTGACGCGCAACGTCGGGATGCACGCCGGCGGCGTGCTGATCGCGCCGGGCAAGATTTCCGACTTCTGCCCGGTGTATTGCCAGCAGGGTAGTGATGCCACCGTCAGCCAGTTCGACAAGGACGACGTCGAGCAGGTCGGCCTGGTCAAGTTCGACTTCTTGGGCCTGCGCACGCTCACCATCATCGAGTGGGCGGTGCGCTTCGTCAAACAACTGGGCGGCGACGTCGGCCCGCTGGAACTGATCCCGCTCGACGATCCGGCCACCTACCGCCTGTTCAAGGAGGGCAATACCACTGCGGTGTTCCAGTTGGAATCGCGCGGCATGAAAGAGTTGATCAAGCGCCTGCTGCCGGACTGTTTCGACGACATCGTGGCGCTGGTGGCGCTGTTCCGCCCCGGCCCGCTGGGCTCGGGGATGGTGGACGATTTCATCAACCGCAAGCACGGCAAGGCCAAGTCCTAGTATTTCCACCCCATCCAGGAAGTGACGCTGAAACCCACCTACGTCGTGATCGTCAACCAGGAACAGGTGATGCAGGAGGCGCAGATCCTCGGCGGCTATACGCTGGGCGGCGCCGACATGCTGCGCCGCGCCATGGGCAAGAAGAAGGCCGACGAAATGGCCAAGCATCGCGGTGCTTTCGTCGAGGGCGCGGTGAAGCAGGGGGTGAACGAGCGCCTGGCGACCGAGTTGTTCAACCTGATGGAGAAGTTCGCCGAGTACGGTTTCAACAAGTCGCACTCCGCCGCCTATGCGCTGGTCGCCTACCAGACCGCCTGGCTCAAGGCGCACCACGCCTCGGCCTTCATGGCGGCGACGCTGTCCGCCGACATGTTCGACACCGACAAAGTGCATACCATGTATGCCGATTGCATCGACAACGGCCTGGAAGTCCTGCCGCCCGACGTCAATCATTCCGAGTATCGTTTCGTGCCGCTCGACGCCAAGCGTATCCGCTACGGCCTGGGCGCGATCAAGGGTACCGGCGAGGCGGCGATAGCCTCCATCGTCAAGGCGCGTGAGCAGGGCGGGGCGTTTACCAGCCTGTTCGATTTCAGCTGCCGCGTCGACAAGCGCGCGGTGAACCGGCGCGTGGTCGAATCGCTGGTGCGCGCCGGCGCGTTCGACGCGATCGAAGACCATCGCGCCAGCCTGCTCGCCTCGGTCGGCACCGCGCTCGAACTGGCCGAACAATCGGCGCGCTCGGCTAACCAGAACAGCCTGTTCGATCTGATGGACGGTCACGGCGAGCACCACGGCGCCGAGATGGTGTCCGCTACGCGCTGGACACCGGTCGAGCAATTGCTCAACGAAAAGAAGGCGCTGGGGTTCTATTTCAGCGGCCATCCTTATGACGGTTACCGCCCGCAGTTGTCCGGATTCATCAAGGTAGCACTCGCCCATGTCGCGCCGCAGACCCAGCCGGTGTGGCTGGCGGGGGTGATTTACGCCATTCGCACCCAGATGACGCGGCGCGGCAAAATGGCCTTCATCGCGCTGGAGGACGGTTCGGGGCGGGTCGAGGTTTCGGTGTTCAGCGAACTATTCGACGCCAACCGCGAGTTTCTCAAGGAAGACCAGCTCTTGGTGGTGGAGGGCAAGGTCAGCCGCGACGACTATTCCGGCGGCCTGCGGGTGGTGGCGGAGCGGTTGTTCGACCTGTCCGGCGCGCGCACCCAATTTGCCAAATGCCTGCGGCTTTCCTGCAACGGCCAGTCCGATGCGCATAAGTTGCTCGACATCATGGCGCCCTATACCCAGGTGGGTACAAGTAAGCAAGACGGCTGCGCCGTGCGGGTAGGCTACCGCAATAGCGTGGCATGCTGCGACATCGACCTCGGCGAGGGCTGGAAAGTGCGGCTGCACGACCATCTGCTGGAATCCCTGACGGGTTGCCTGGGGGGAGAGAATGTCGCGGTAATCTACCAATGACCGGTTTTTTTAAAATAACACTTGCGCAGAACATTATAATATTAGACAATGCTAATAACTCGATTCGTTCATTTTCCCCTTTTGGGCGATTCGACGTTGTCTCCTCCATCCTCCTTTTTGGTGGATATTTAGCGCGGTCACTTCGGTGAACCGCGCTTTTTTTTGCCGTGGCTCGGTCGGCGCCAACACGGTACGGCCTAGTAGTCAGTCAACCTGAATTTATCGGATAAATTGGTAGGATGGGTGAAGCGTTAGCGCACCCATCGCGCTGAGTTCGATGGGTGCGCTGCGCTTCACCCATCCTACGGTTTTTTCCGTCTGTTTCACCTTGACTGACTACTAGGCACAAAAGCGCGAGCCACGCTCGATAAATCCCAAACACCCCCAGTTTGCTCTATGGCTTGCTCCGTTGCTATCATTGATAGCAACGGAGTAACTGATTCAGGAGGCGAT
>JAUYEI010000127.1 GCA_030691385.1 Azonexus sp. | reverse complement strand
TTGCCATCGGTTCCGGTATCGGTGGCCTGCCGCTGATCGAAGCAACCAAGGACGAATATAACGCGGGTGGCGTACGCAAAGTTTCGCCATTCTTTGTGCCGGGTTCGATCATCAACATGATCTCGGGCAACCTGTCGATCGAGTTTGGCTTCAAGGGGCCGAATATCGCCCTGGTTTCGGCCTGCACGACTGGTACGCACTCGATTGGCGACGCGGCACGTATCATCGAATACGGTGACGCCGATGTCATGGTGGCCGGTGGTGCAGAATCAACCGTATCGCCGTTGGGTATGGGCGGTTTCTGTGCGGCTCGTGCGCTTTCGACCCGCAATGACGATCCAACCACGGCCAGCCGGCCATGGGACAAGGATCGCGACGGTTTCGTTCTGGGTGAGGGCGCTGGTGTCATGGTGCTGGAGGAGTACGAGCACGCCAAGGCCCGTGGTGCCAAGATATATGCCGAACTGGTCGGTTACGGCATGAGTGCCGATGCCTATCACATCACCGCACCGAACATGGATGGCCCGCGCCGTTCCATGGTCAATGCCCTCAAGAACGCCGGCATCGCGCCGTCTGACGTCCAGTACCTGAATGCTCACGGTACTTCGACGCCACTCGGCGACAAGAACGAGTCGGATGCCGTCAAGGCAGCTTTCGGTGATCACGCCTACAAGTTGGTGGTCAATTCGACCAAATCGATGACTGGCCATCTGTTGGGTGGTGCCGGTGGTATCGAATCCTTGTTTACGGTTCTGGCCATTCATAACCAGATCTCGCCGCCGACGATCAATATCTTCAATCAGGATCCCGAGTGCGATCTCGATTACTGTGCCAATGCGGCACGGCCGATGAATATTGAGTATGGGCTGAAGAACAACTTCGGCTTTGGCGGCACCAACGGATCGCTGGTCTTCAAGCGTATCTAAGCCAGTTCTGCGGGAAAACCAACGGTGCAGTTTCCGATCACCATCGGACTGCACCGTTCGCCCTTTCTCGACGCCATGCTTCTGGCTGTTTCAGTGCTGGCAAGTGCAGCAATCCTGGGGTTTGAGTGCTCGCCATTAATACGCGCGGGCCTGTTTATTGCCGTCCTGGTTTTGGCGATACAGGCTTGGTACGCTCTGACGCCAAGCATCAAGGCAATCCGGCTCGAACGCAACGGTGGCATTTTCATCACACGGGTCGGCGAAAGCGATTTTGTACAGGCGACACCCAAGCCAGGGGCAACCATTCACCCGTGGCTAAGCATCATCCGTTTGACGACAGAGGACGGTCGAACCGCGACGCTGATTGCTACGGTCAACCGGAAAAATAGCGAAAATTTAAGACGCTTGCGGATGTTTGTACGCTGGCAGGCGAATTTCAGCGGGCCAAACGACGACGCCTGAGTACCGTATTTTTTGCCTTGCCAGCCATCTCCGGATAATCCCGGGAAAAATGCAACCCACGACTTTCCCTACGCTGCATGGCACAGCGAACGATCAAATCCGCGGTAACGACCAGATTACGCAATTCGATCAGGTCATGGCTGACCCGGAAATTGGCGTAGAACTCTTCAATCTCGCGCATCAACAGGCCAATGCGGTGCTTGGCGCGTTTCAGGCGCTTTGTTGTACGGACAATTCCGACGTAGTCCCACATGAAGCGGCGAAGTTCATCCCAGTTGTGGGAAATAACCACTTCTTCGTCGGCATCGGTAACCCGGCTCTCATCCCACAGCGGTAACGAAGGGAGGGTTGTGATCTTGTTTTCCAGAATATCCTTGACCACGGCTTCAGCGAACACCAAACACTCGAGCAGGGAATTCGAGGCGAGACGATTGGCGCCGTGCAGCCCGGTGCACGATGCCTCTCCAGCGACATAGAGTCCCGCAACATCGGTCCGCCCGTGCAAATCACTGACAATACCGCCGCACGTATAGTGCGCTGCTGGAACGACCGGGATGGGTTCCTGGGCGATATCGATACCCAACTCCAGGCAGCGTGCATGAATGTTGGGAAAGTGATTGCGGATGAAGTCCTCGCCCTTGTGGGAGATATCGAGGAAAACACAATCCAGGCCGCGTTTCTTCATCTCGAAGTCGATGGCACGGGCGACGATATCGCGTGGTGCCAGTTCAGCACGATCATCATGCTCGGGCATGAAACGGGTGCCATCCGGCAGGCGAAGGAGTCCGCCTTCACCACGCACCGCCTCAGAAATCAGGAAAGACTTGGCCTGCGGGTGATAAAGGCAGGTTGGATGGAATTGAATGAATTCCATATTGGCAACTCGGCAACCTGCGCGGTAGGCCATGGCGATGCCGTCACCTGTCGAGGTATCCGGGTTGGTTGTATAGAGATAGACCTTGCCTGCGCCGCCAGTCGCCAGCAGGGTGTTGGCTGCGCCGATAGTGACGACTTCGCCGTCGCGGTTGTTCAGAACATAGGCGCCAAAGCAGCGTTTTTCGCCCGTTCCCAATTTGTCACCGGTAATCAGGTCGATGGCGATGTGGTCTTCCAACACAGTGATGTTCGGATTGGCGCGGACTTTTTTGGTCAGGGTATCCTGGACCGCCATTCCGGTGGCATCGGCCACGTGAATAACGCGACGGGCACTATGACCGCCTTCGCGCGTCAGGTGATAGCCCGTATCGTCCTTGGTAAAGGGAACACCTTGCTCGATCAGCCATTCGATGGCGTGTCGGCCATTTTCGACAACGAAGCGCATTGCCTTTTCATCATTTAGCCAAGCGCCGGCGATCAGTGTGTCCTGAATATGCGCTTCTATCGAATCACGGCTGTCGAGCACTGCAGCAATTCCCCCTTGAGCCCAACCGGAGGCTGAGTCTTCAAGGCTACGCTTACTGACCAGAACAACACTGCAATGGGATGAAGCCAGTCGCAAGGCTGCGGATTGCCCCGCCAGTCCGCTACCGATTATAAGGACATCAAATTTCTGCACGCTGTTCTCTGTAAGAGTTATTTTGCGCCAAATATAGCATGCAGAAAACGATTCATCCGGTTACAGATAGTCACAAATAGGGATAAATACCTATCGGCTTCGTGAAAATGGCTGCGCTATACTTGTGCCATAAAGAAAGCAACGACCAAACCCCAGGGAAAACGAGAGCCATGAGTGAGCGCGAGATCGATCAAATACTGGTCGAGCGGGCGCAAGGCGGAGATAAGCACGCCTTCGACCTGTTGGTGAGCAAATACCAGCGCAAGCTGGGTCGTTTGCTGTCGCGTTTCATTCGCGATCCGGCAGAAGTTGAGGACGTTTCCCAGGAGGCGTTCATCAAGGCCTATCGAGCCCTGCCGTCATTTAGAGGCGACAGTGCCTTTTATACGTGGCTGTATCGCATTGGCATCAACACGGCCAAAAATTACCTTGTTTCACAGGGCCGCAGGGCACCGACAACAACCGAATTTGACAACGACGAGGCTGAAACTTTCGATGACGCGTCGCAGTTGCGCGATATCAACACGCCGGAAAGCCTGCTTCTGACCAAGCAGATTGGCCAAACAATCAACGCAGCGATGGATGCGCTTCCTGAAGAGCTGAGAACGGCGATTGTGCTACGCGAAATTGACGGCATGTCCTACGAGGAAATTGCCGGCATCATGGATTGCCCGATTGGCACAGTGCGCTCCCGAATTTTTCGCGCCCGCGAGGCGGTGGCAGGGAAGCTACGCCCCTTGCTCGACACCGCTTCAGACAAACGTTGGTAAGCATGGTTTCCGAACAATCCACCATCAAAGCGATTGTCCGCACCCTGGATGGCAAGTTTGCCAACGTCGAGGTCGAGCATGGGGGCTGCGGACGCTGCCATGAAGAAGGTGGCTGCGGTGGCCAACAACTTACTCAGATGTTCTGTGGTGGCCAGAAAACCTACCGGGTCGAAAATACTATCGGTGCCGATACCGGTGATCGGGTAACGATTGCAATCGCAGCAGGTAGTGTGAGCCGCACTGCGAATTTTGCCTATATTTTGCCGTTGACCGTAACAATTGCCGGCGCAGCGCTGGGCGCATTATTCGGTAGCGACTTGAGCGCCATTATTGGGGCTGGAATTGGACTGAGTATTGCATTCCTGTATGTCATTGCCCGTTCGCACGGCAAGACTGGAAATTTTACTGAACGCCCTCATATCATTTCCCGTTCCTGATCGAATTCGGAGGTTATGTCGCCCATGAAGCGCCTGATTACTTTTTTTCTCATTGGGTTCCTCAGTTCGTTTGTCTTTGCCCAGACGCGAGGATTGCCAGATTTTTCCGAACTGGCTGAAAAACAGGGTCCGGCTGTCGTCAATATCAGTACGACACACGTCGTGCGCGGACAGTCCCAGGTAATGCCGTTCCCGTTCGATGAAAACGATCCGGCCTTTGAGTTTTTCAAGCGGTTTGTTCCCCGCCACCCTGGCGGTGGCATGCCGCGTGATTTTGAGAACAAGTCGCTTGGGTCTGGCTTCATCGTCAGCGGTGACGGCTATATTTTGACCAACGCCCACGTTGTCGATGGTGCCGACGAAGTAACGGTGCGCCTGACCGATAAACGCGAGTTCAAGGCCAAGACCATCGGCGCCGACAAGCGGACGGATGTCGCGTTGCTCAAGATCAATGCAACAGGTCTCCCAGTCGTCAAGCTAGGTGATCCGGCGCAACTGAAGGTCGGTGAGTGGGTTGTTGCAATTGGCTCCCCCTTTGGTTTTGATAACTCGGTAACCGCTGGCATCGTCTCGGCCAAAGGCCGCTCGTTGCCGCAGGAAAACTACGTGCCTTTCATTCAGACCGATGTGGCGATCAACCCTGGCAACTCCGGTGGGCCGCTGTTCAACATGCGCGGCGAAGTGGTCGGCATCAATTCGCAAATCTATAGTCGTAGCGGCGGTTACATGGGTGTTTCCTTTGCCATTCCGATTGATGTCGCCATGGAAATCCAGAACCAGTTGCGCGCCTCAGGCAAGGTCAGCCGCGGCCGACTAGGTGTCGTCATTCAGGAAGTCAGCAAGGAGCTCGCCGAGTCATTGGGCTTGGGAAAACCAATGGGCGCCGTGGTTAACTCCGTCGAAAACAATGGCCCAGCCGAAAAAGCGGGCATCGAGGCCGGTGACGTAATCCTCAAGTTTGATGGAAAGACCATTAGCAACTCGGCCGACCTTCCCCGCATGGTAGGCATCACCAAACCTGGAACACGCTCAACTGTTCAGGTCTGGCGCAAGGGGACAACCCGTGAAATCGGTGTTGTCATTGGTGAGGTTCCCGACGACAAACTCGCCACCACTAAACCGCAACGCAGTGCCAGGTCAGCGGAGCAGCCAGCCAATCGCCTTGGCTTGGTAGTCAGCGAATTGACCGCCGAACAGAAACGCGAATTAAAGATGAATTCCGGCTTGTTGATCGAGGATCTCCGTGGCACAGGCGCGCGCTCTGACTTGCGCCCCGGTGACATCATCATTGCTGTTATCAGCAAGGGGGCAACGACCGAGATCAAAACTGTTGATCAGTTCAACAAGCTTTTGGCCCAGTTCGAGAAAGGCAGCAACGTCACCTTGCTGATCCGGCGCGGTGAGATGCAGACCTTCATTACAATCAAGGGTCTCAATGGCAATTGAGTTGACCCTGATGAGTCGCGGCTACTGCCATCTCTGTCACGACATGGAGGTGGCATTAAAGCCGCTAGCAGAAGAGTTTGGCGCCTCAGTCACCGTGCTGGATGTCGATGCAGACCCAGCCCTTGAGGCCCGGTACGATGAGTTGGTGCCTGTACTGCTCCATGGCGACACCGAGCTTTGCCATTACTTTCTGGATGAAGCCAAAACCCGTGAATATTTGGCTGGAATCCGCTAAAATTCAGGGTCTTCTAAAAAGGGAAGGGCGCCGGACAGCGCCCTTTTTTACTGGCACCAATGGATCATATTAGAAACTTCTCGATCATTGCGCATATCGACCACGGCAAATCAACGCTGGCTGATCGCATCATTCACCTCTGCGGTGGACTTTCCGATCGCGAGATGGAAGCGCAGGTGCTCGATTCGATGGATATCGAGCGTGAGCGCGGTATTACCATCAAGGCACAAACGGCATCCTTGAGCTACAAGGCGCGTAACGGCAAAGTTTACAACTTGAACCTAATCGACACACCGGGACACGTCGACTTTTCCTACGAAGTCTCACGCTCACTGTCGGCCTGCGAAGGTGCCTTGCTGGTAGTTGATGCCTCGCAGGGTGTCGAGGCACAGACGGTGGCCAACTGCTACACGGCGCTAGAGCTTGATGTCGAGGTGGTGCCGGTCTTGAACAAGATCGATCTACCGTCAGCCGACCCGGAAAATGCACGACAGGAAATCGAGGACGTCATCGGTATCGATGCATCCGAGGCTGTCCTGGCTTCGGCCAAGACAGGCCTTGGGGTAGAGGATATCCTGGAGGCCGTTGTCGCGCGCATTCCCCCGCCCAAGGGCGATCCGGAAGCACCGCTCAAGGCATTGATTATCGATTCATGGTTCGACAACTACGTCGGCGTCGTCATGTTGGTGCGCGTGGTCGATGGTGTCTTGAGACCCAAGGACAAGTTGCTCTTCATGGCCACCGGCGCACAGCAATTGTGCGAGCAGGTTGGCGTATTTTCCCCAAAATCCGAGTCACGCGAGGCGCTGCGAGCTGGTGAAGTCGGTTTCGTCATTTCTGGCATCAAGGAACTGCAGGCAGCCAAGGTCGGCGATACGATCACCAGGATGGACCGTAAGGCAGCCGAAGCGCTACCGGGCTTCAAGGAAATCAAGCCGCAGGTTTTCGCCGGGTTGTACCCCATTGAATCCAACCAGTACGACTCGCTGCGCGAATCGCTCGAGAAGCTCAAGCTCAACGATGCCTCGTTGCACTACGAACCAGAAGTCTCTCAGGCGCTTGGTTTTGGTTTTCGCTGCGGCTTCCTGGGCCTCCTGCACATGGAAATCGTTCAGGAGCGTCTGGAGCGGGAGTTCGATCAGGATTTGATCACCACGGCGCCTACGGTGGTCTACCAGGTTGTCATGCGTGATGGCTCAATCGTCGAGGTCGAAAATCCGGCCAAGCTGCCGGATATCACCAAAACCGAAGAAGTCCGCGAACCGATCATCACGGCCACCATCTTCGTGCCGCAGGATTACCTGGGTAACGTCATTACGCTGTGCAACCAGAAGCGTGGCAACCAGGTCGACATGCACTACCATGGCCGCCAGGTAAAGCTGGTCTATGAAATGCCGATGGCTGAAGTGGTGATGGACTTCTTTGACAAGCTGAAATCCTGCTCGAAGGGTTATGCCTCGCTTGACTACGATTTCAAGGAATACCGCGCCGCCGATGTCGTGAAGCTGGATATCCTGATCAACAGCGAAAAAGTCGATGCCCTGTCGCTGATCGTGCACCGTGCCAATGCACAATATCGCGGTCGCGAATTGGCGAGCAAAATGCGCGAACTGATTCCCCGCCAGATGTACGACGTAGCCATTCAGGCAGCTATCGGCTCGCACATCATTTCGCGCGAGAACGTCAAGGCGATGCGCAAGGACGTGCTGGCCAAGTGCTATGGCGGCGATATCTCGCGCAAGAAAAAACTGCTGGAGAAACAAAAGGCCGGCAAGAAACGTATGAAGCAAGTTGGTAGCGTCGAAATTCCGCAGGAAGCGTTTCTGGCTGTACTGCGCGTCGATAACTGAGAATTGCAATGAACTTTGCCTTGATTCTATTTGTGCTGCTGGTCGTCACCGGTGTGCTGTACGCGGTGGACATCCTCAAATTCCGGAAACTGCGCGCCAAAAATGCCAAGGAACCGCTCTGGGTGGAGTGGGGCGCAAGTTTTTTCCCGGTCATCCTGATCGTTTTCGTGCTGCGTTCCTTTCTTTTCGAACCGTTCAAGATTCCGTCAGGCTCGATGATTCCGACTTTGCTGGTTGGTGATTTCATTCTGGTTAACAAGTTCACCTACGGTGTTCGTCTGCCGGTGATCAATAAAAAAATTATCGACATGAACACCCCGCAGCGGGGCGATGTCATGGTTTTCCGCTACCCGGAAGATCCCTCACTCGATTACATCAAGCGCGTCGTCGGCTTGCCCGGTGACACCGTGACCTATCAGAACAAGCGACTGACCATCAATGGCCAGGCTGTCCCGACGCAAAAAATAGGGGATTATCTGCACCCGGAGCGACTTTATTACTCCGAGCAACTGCTTGAAAAATTTGGTGATACCGAACACCGTGCCCTTAATGATGCGGATGCCCCGGCCTTTATTCCGGACGCTGCCCGCTTTCCGCACCGTGAAAATTGCACTTACCATGCTGCGGGCGTGAGTTGCAAGGTGCCGGCCGGTCACTACTTCATGATGGGCGACAATCGCGACAACAGCCGTGATAGCCGGGCTTGGGGGTTCGTGCCCGAGGCAAACATCGTCGGCAAAGCGTTCTTTATCTGGTTGAATTTCAGCGATTTCAGCCGGATCGGTTCATTCAGGTAAGGGGATATGATGAAAAATCAACGTGGCGTTGCCCTGTCCGGGCTGATGTTCTGGAGCGTCATTCTCATTCTGGTTGCCGTGTTGGGCATGAAAGTGACACCGACTTTTATTGAGTACCAGAAAATTCTCAAGGATATCAAGGCGACTGCCGCTAAAGCCGGCCCTGACTCAACGGTCGCTGATATCCGAGCATCTTTTGACAAATTCGCAGACATTGACATGCTGGATTTCAAGTCAAGTCAACTGGATATCACGAAGGAAAATGGCAAGGTCGTCATTTCCTTCGATTATGAAAAACGAATTCATCTTTTCTGGAACGTCAGCCTATTGATCGACTACAAGGGGTCGACTGCTGGATAAGGCATGACCGCATCCTCTGTCGCCCGCCAACTTGGCCACTCGTTTTCCGACCCGCATCTTCTTCGGACCGCGCTGACGCATCGCAGTTTTGGTGCACAAAACAACGAGCGCCTTGAATTTCTTGGTGACGGCATTCTCGACTGCGCTATCGCGGCCGCCTTGTTTCACCGCTTCCCGGAACTGCCGGAGGGTGATCTCTCCCGATTGCGCGCCAATCTCGTCAATCAGGATGCCTTGCACCAACTGGCGCTTGGCCTGAATATTGGCGATGCCCTGCGTCTTGGCGAAGGTGAGCTGAAAAGCGGCGGGGCGCTGCGTCCATCCATTCTGGCCGATGCGCTGGAAGCCGTGTTCGGCGCCATTTATCTTGATGCCGGTTTTTTGGCGGCGCAGGCGGTCATCGACAAACTCTATGCCCCATTGCTTGCCAGGCTGAAGCCCGGCGAGTTTCAAAAGGATGCGAAAACCCGCCTGCAGGAGTGGCTACAGGGTCGTAAAAAGCCATTGCCGCGCTATCAACTGCTCGAAGCCACCGGCGCCGCCCATGAGCAACGCTTCGAGGTGGCCTGCGAAATCGAATCTCCTTCCTTGCGAACTGTCGGCCATGGCTCAAGCCGGCGGATCGCCGAACAGGTTGCTGCCGACAAGGCGCTGAAAGAACTCTCTGCATGAAAAAATTTCGTTCCGGATATATCGCCATCGTCGGTCGTCCCAATGTTGGCAAATCGACCCTGCTCAACAAGCTGATTGGCGAAAAGATCAGCATCGTCTCGCGCAAGGCGCAGACCACGCGGCACCGCATCACCGGCATTCTGACCAAGGACGACGCGCAGTTCGTTTTTGTCGACACGCCTGGTTTTCAGACAAAATACTCCAATGCGCTGAACCGCGCGATGAATCGCGGCGTAACTCAAACCCTGAGCGATGTCGACGTCGTGATTTTCGTCGTCGAGGCCGGTCGTTATGATGCCAAGGACAAGGCCGTCGTTCGCCTGCTGCCCAAGGACCGGCCGGTCATCCTGGTCGTTAACAAAACCGATTTGCAGAAGGATCGCGCCGCCTTGCTGCCATTCCTGGCCGAGGTTGCAGCCGATCACGATTACGCCGCGGTCATTCCGGTCAGCGCCGCCAAAGGGCGGCAAACAGAGGACCTGCTGAATGAAGCCAGGAAACATCTGCCCAACGATGGCCTGATGTTCCCGGAAGATGACCTGACTGACAAAAGCGAACGTTTCCTCGCTTCCGAATATATCCGCGAAAAGGTCTTTCGCCTGCTTGGCGACGAGCTGCCATATGCTACAGCAGTTGAAATTGAGCGGTTTGAAACCGAAGGCGACTTGCGCCGGATTTTCGCCGCCATCGTTGTTGATCGTGAGGGCCACAAGGCCATCGTGATTGGCAAGGGCGGCGAACAGCTCAAACGTATTGCCTCTGAGGCGCGACAGGATATGGAACGCCTGTTCGGTGGCAAGGTTTATCTTGAAATCTGGGTCAAGGTAAAGTCGGGCTGGAATGATGACGAACGCCTGCTGAAGAGCCTCGGCTACGAATGAACCTGCGCAGCAAAGTCGACGGCCAGCCGGCTTACGTTCTACACAGCTATCCCTTTCGGGAAACCAGCCTCATTGTTGAAGTATTTTCCCGCGATTTCGGGCGGATGGCCTTGCTGGCCCGCGGTGCGCGCCGACCGCGTTCGGCGATCCGCGGTCTGCTCATGGCCTTTCAGCCGATTGAAATCGGCTGGGCAGGCAAGGGCGAAGTGCTGACCCTGATGAAAGCCGAGTGGCAAGGCGGGCAGCCCTTGCTTTCCGGCGAGGCACTGTTCTGTGGCTATTACCTCAACGAGCTGCTGATGCACCTGTTGCCGCGCGAAGATGCGCACGAACATTTATTTACCCATTACACCAAAATGCTGGTCCGATTGGCGGCTGATCCGTCGGGTAAAGTTCGCGAAGCCGACTTGCGCAGCTTCGAAAAAGCGCTCCTGCAGGAGTTGGGCTACGGCCTGACGCTGAATCACGATAGCGCCGGCAACCCGATCCTGCCGGAAGCGTTTTACACTTACCGCATGGAACAGGGACCGGTACGCCTTGAACACGAAGAGGCAGCGGCCCAAGTCGTCGTTGGCAAGACCTTGCTCGATCTCGAGGCCGAGGACTTTGCCGACTCGCGTTCGCGCTATGAAAGCAAGGCCTTGATGCGCACGCTGATGGCTTATTATCTGGCTGGAAAAGAACTTGAAACACGCAAGATATTCAAGGAGTTGCAAGAGCTATGATCGAACTTGGCGTCAATATCGACCACGTGGCGACCATCCGCCAGGCGCGCCGGACTTACGAGCCAGACCCGGTCTGGGGCGCCGTTGAAGCCCATCTGGGCGGGGCTGATGGCATCACCGTGCATCTGCGCGAAGATCGCCGCCATATTCAGGACGCCGACGTCCGTCGTCTTCGTGAAACTACCCAGATCAAGCTCAATCTCGAAATGGCGGCGACCGACGAAATGGTCGGCATTGCCTGTGCTCTCAAGCCGGAAATGGCCATGCTGGTTCCCGAGGGACGCCACGAGGTCACGACCGAAGGTGGCCTCGATATTCTGGCGCAGGAATCGCGCTTGAAGGATGTCATCTCGCGTCTAGCTGACGCCGGCATCGTGACCAGCGTATTCATCGATGCCGAAGTGGCGCAAATCGAAGCCGCCGCCCGGATTGGCGCGCGCGTCTGCGAAATCCATACCGGTCCCTACGCCCATGCCTTTCACGATAAAGGTCGCGATGCAGAAGCACCGGCTGTGTTCGCCGAACTCGACAAGGTCCGCGTGGCTGGGCAGGCTGTCCGCCAGCTCGGCATGCGTTTCAATGCCGGGCATGCGCTGAATTACTACAACGTCCAGCCCATTGCGCGATTGGCCGGAATACGCGAGCTCCACATTGGCCACGCCATCGTCAGTCGCGCCATTTTTGTTGGTCTGCGCGAGGCGGTCGGCGAAATGAAGGCCTTGATGCGCGAAGCGGCGATTTCCCCCGAATGATTTACGGTATCGGCACTGACATCGTCGCGGTTGCCCGCCTGCGCGGCATGTGGGAGCGGCATGGTGACAAGGCGCTGGAGAAACTGCTGGCGCCGCAGGAAATGGAAGAATTCGCCAAGGCGGCCGACAAAGGTCGCTTTCTCGCCAAGCGTTTTGCCGCCAAGGAGGCTTTCAGCAAGGCGCTGGGCACCGGTGTGCGCCCACCGGCCACGCTGACGGCGATTGCGGTTGGCCATGACGATCTGGGCAAGCCGGAACTGCACTTCCACGGTCAACTGGAAAAAATGCTCAAAAACAAAAACCTCAACGCCCATCTTTCGATCAGCGACGAAGCGGAATACGCCGTTGCCTATGTGATTCTGGAACACGCATGACGCATTTGCCGCTCGGCCCGCTGATGATTGATATCGCCGGCGCCGAACTGACTGATCTCGACCGCGAACGGCTCTGCCATCCGCTGGTCGGCGGGATTATCCTCTTTTCGCGGAACTATGCCGATCCCGAGCAACTGTCGGTCTTGACCGCGGCAATCCACGCCCTGCGCACACCGGCGCTGCTGATCGCCGTCGATCATGAAGGGGGCAGGGTACAGCGCTTCCGCAACGGTTTTACCCGTTTGCCGGCGATGGCCGCGCTGGGCAAGCTTTGGGATGACAATCCCGATACGGCACTCGCCGCGGCACGCCAAGTCGGTTACGTGCTGGCAACTGAACTGCGCGCCCGAGGCGTTGACTACTCCTTCACCCCGGTCCTCGACCTCGACTATGGCCCGTCGCGCGTCATCGGTGATCGCGCCTTCCATCGCCAGCCAGCGGTGGTCGTCGCCTTGGCCGCCGCTCTGGGCGAAGGCTTGCATCTGGCCGGAATGGGAAGCTGCGGCAAGCATTTTCCCGGGCACGGTTACGTCATTCCCGATTCGCATGTCGAATTGCCGGTCGATGATCGGGCACTGGAAGCCATGCAGGAAGACATCCTTCCCTACCGGCAACTACCCCTCGATGGCGTCATGGCGGCACACGTTATTTACAACTGTGTAGATTGCAATACGGCTGTATTTTCAAATAAATGGATAAGTTATTTGAGAAATGACATTAAATTTAATGGGGTGGTTTTTACCGACGATTTGTCGATGGTTGGCGCCGGCGTGGTCGGGGGCATGCTCAACCGCGTCGAGATGGCCTACAACGCCGGCTGCGACATGCTGCTGGTGTGCAACGCGCCGGATGTTGTCGGCGACGTACTCGAAAACTGGAGGCCAGCAATCGATCAGCTACGCGGTCAGCGAGTCGAGGCACTCACCCCAAAAGTGACCGCAAAAGACTGGGAAGTGCTGCAATCCGACAGCACCTATATCACCGCCCAGCAGACCATCGCAAAACTGATGGCCTGAAATGCATTCGGGCAGCCGAAGCTGCCCGAATCAAATACTGGAGAAACCGCTGATTACTTGACGCGGTTCTTGTATTCGTCGGTACGGGTGTCGATTTCGATCTTGTCGCCAATGCTGACGAAAGCCGGAACCGGTAGTTCGAAGCCGGTCGCCAGCTTGGCCGGCTTCATGACCTTGCCCGATGTGTCGCCCTTGACGGCCGGCTCGGTGTAAATAACCTCGCGCACGACGCTGTTCGGCAGTTCGACAGAAATGGCCTTGCCGTTGTAGAAAACAACTTCGCAAGCCAGACCATCTTCCAGATACTTCAGCGCGTCGGTCATGTTCTCGGCTTCGACTTCGAACTGCTCGTAGTCGGCATCCATGAACACGTACATCGGATCGGCAAAGTAGGAGTAGGTGACTTCCTTCTTGTCGAGAATGACCTGCTCGAACTTGTCGTCGGCCTTGTAAACAGCTTCGGAAGCGGCACCGGTCAACAGGTTCTTGAGTTTCATTTTGACAACAGCGGCGTTGCGGCCGGACTTGTTGTATTCGCTCTTCTGAACGACGAGCGGGTCGGCACCGACCATAATGACGTTGCCGGAGCGGAGTTCCATTGCGGTTTTCATTCGGGATTCTCTAAGATCAGAAAAGGGAAAAACGTTAAATTATACATTGGCCGCACAGAATTTGACGAGTGCCGTGGCCAAATCAGGGTTCGCTGCCAGCCTTTCGGCCCATTGCCGGTTGTGGCGGGCAATGGCGACCCTGCTGTCAACGAAGCCCTGCCAGGCTGAAGCGATATTGCGGCCGAGATTCCAGGCGACAAACATCCTGCGGAGGACCGTTTTCATTTGCTCATCCAGTCCTTCGCCATAGCACCCGAGAAACGCCTCCAGCTTGGTCAGATGCGCGCCGTCGTCCTGCGGGTAAACGTGCCAGACAAACGGTTTGCCGGCCCACTGGGCACGCACAAACGAATCCTCGCCACGCACAAAATTGATGTGGCAGCGCCACAGCAATCGATCGAAATCATCGATTGGCATGAAAGGAATCGGCTGAATCAGCGCGTTGCCAAGCTGCCACGGCCCGTTTCCGCCCAGATGCGCTTGCACCGCCGCTAGTGGTTTGCCCGGTGGCACATGACAAACAAGAGGCGTAGCTAAGTCCCGGAAGGCATCAAGCAAAGCGCCAACCGGGGCCTTGTCATAGCAAAACAGGCTGACTTCAAGCGAGTCGCTTGTCGACCCAGCCGCAATATAGCGATCACGCTCGGCAAACAAGCCGTTCTCACGCAGCAATCCTCCTGTCTTTGCAGAAAATCCCGGGAAAAAGAAATATTTGATCAAGGGAAGGGTGGGGTGGGGCGACGCCATGCCGTGACACTCCTCAGCCCAGGATTCTGCGCTCAGGTATTCGAGATTGATCCAGCACGGTTTTGGCGAAGATTGGCTCATTGCCGCCAGATACCCTGTTGGTAAGTCGCAGGCGAAGGCCTCGATAACGACATCCGCCGAGCAGTCGACCGCAGCATCCTCGGCCCAGAGACAAATTTCAACGCCCTGGTGCGACTGCCTTGCTTTCAATGGATCCACGGACGGACACAAGGGCTGCAGGCTGGACAGATCATCAACCCACAAACGTACCTCACGGCCGTGCTCGGCCACCAGTTGCCTGGCTAGACGCCAACAAACGCCGATGTCGCCGAAGTTGTCGATAACCCGGCAAAAGATGTCCCAATGAAGCTGCATGGCCGCCATGCTAACATCTACGCCATGTCAAGATTTCAAGATCCCACCGGCTGTACAGCCTGCCCACGACTGGCTGAGCACCTTGCCAACATTCGCCAGCGCGACCCCAAATGGTACGCCCTGCCAGTTCCCGCCTTTGGTTCACTTGATGCAGAACTGCTTGTCGTCGGCCTCGGCCCCGGCGAAAAGGGCGCCAACCGGACTGGCCGCCCCTTTACCGGCGATGTCGCCGGCGAACTGCTGTACCCCGCTTTGCACCGTTTCGGTTTTGCCAGCCAACCAGAACCGCTGGGGGCCGACAATTGGGCCAACCCAGTCATGCAACTGAGCAACTGCCGCATCACCAATGCCGTGCGTTGCTTGCCGCCCGCCAACAAGCCGACAACAGCCGAAATTCGCCAGTGCAACAGCCACTTGAAGGACGAACTGGCCGCGATGCCCCGACTCAAAGTCATCGTCGCCCTTGGCGCAATCGCCCACCAGGCGCTGCTCTGGGCCTATGGCCTCAAGCTCAAGGAATTTACTTTCGGCCACAACGTCAGCCATGCATTGCCGGACGGGCGAATACTCGTCGACAGCTATCATTGCAGTGGCTATAACTGGCGCACCGGCCGGCTTTCACGCGAAAGCTTCGAAGCGGTGTTTGCCGGGGTCAAAACCCGCCTCGCCTGAACCCGCTCGATGAGTTTCGACGCCAAAGCCTTTCTGGTCACCCTCACAGAATTACCTGGCGTCTATCGCATGCTGGACGACAACGCCGCCGTTCTTTACGTTGGCAAGGCCAAGAACCTCAAAAAACGGGTTTCGTCGTATTTCCGGGAAAATGTTTCCAGCCCGCGCATCGCGCACATGGTCAGCCAGATCGCCACTGTGGAAACCACGGCAACGCGCACCGAGGCCGAGGCGTTGTTGCTTGAAAACAATCTGATCAAGTCGCTTTCCCCGCGCTACAACATCCTTTTTCGCGACGACAAGTCCTACCCGTACATCGTTCTCACCAAAGGGAAGTTTCCCCGGCTCGGCTTCTTTCGCGGCAACCCCGATCGCAAGGCCGACTACTTTGGCCCCTATCCATCAAGCTGGGCGGTCCGCGACAGCATCCACCTGATGCAGAAAATGTTTCGCCTGCGAACCTGCGAAGAATCCGTGTTCGCAAACCGTTCGCGGCCATGCCTGCTGTATCAGATCAAACGCTGCAGCGGGCCATGCGTCGGATTGATCGCGCCGGAAGACTACGCGATGGATGTTCAACTGGCCTCGATGTTCCTCGTTGGCAAACAGCAGGAAGTCTCAAAGCGCCTCAATCAAGCAATGGAAGCGGCTTCCGCACGCCTCGCCTTCGAACAGGCCGCGGTATATCGGGATCTGATCCAGTCACTGCGCCACGTACAGGAAAAACAGTTTGTCTCAAGCAACAAGGGCGAGGACATGGACATCCTGGTCGCCCACAAGGAGGCAGGGCAGTTGTGCGTCAACCTGGCCATGGTCAGAGGCGGTCGTCATCTCGGCGACCGCCCGTTCTTTCCGATCAATGCTGGCGAATCCGATCCGGCCGATGCCTGCGCCGCCTTTATTCGCCAGCACTACGCCATTCACCCGGCCCCCTCACGCCTGCTGGTTAGCCCATGGCCGGCCGAAGATGAGCCAGGAGAGAGCGAAGCAGTGCTGGCCGAACTGGCTGGACGCCCGGTTCTCGTCATGCAGGCGCGCAGCCTTTCGCACAAAGCCTGGGTCGAGATGGCCCTTCAGAACGCCAAGCTGGCCATCCTGGCGCGAAGCCAGGCAACCGAGCAGCAAGAAAAACGACTAGCAGCGCTGCAGGAAGCCTTGCAACTGCCCGAACCCATCGTTCGCATCGAATGCTTCGACATCAGTCACACGATGGGCGAAGCAACTGTAGCTTCCTGCGTGGTCTACCAGGAAAACCGCATGAAAAACGCCGATTACCGGCGCTTCAACATTCGCGACATCACGCCCGGCGACGACTATGCGGCCATGCGCCAGGCCGTCAGTCGGCGTTACGACGGCATTGCCGCCGGTGAGGGCACAGCACCTGACCTTGTCCTGATCGACGGTGGAAAAGGGCAGGTTGCTTCCGCCTTTGCCGCCCTTGCCGATCTCGGCCTGGCCTATTTGCCGATGATCGGTGTCGCCAAAGGCGAAGGGCGCAAGCCTGGCCTGGAGTCACTCGTTTTTCCGGATGGCCGCGAGCCATTACAATTGCCTGCGGAACACCCCGCGTTGCACCTGATCCAGGAAATACGCGACGAAGCTCATCGCTTCGCCATCACAGGCCATCGCGCCCAGCGTGGCAAGGCGCGAAAAACCTCAACACTGGAAAGCCTGCCGGGCGTTGGACCGGCCCGCCGGAAAGCACTCGTTGCCCGATTTGGCGGCCTGCCCGGCGTACTCGCCGCCAGCCCGGAACAGTTGTCCGAAGTACCGGGCATCAGCCGGGATATGGCTGAAAAGATACATTCCGCATTACACTGAACCATGCCCTTCAATCTGCCCATCCTGCTCACCTGGCTTCGTATCGTGGCGATACCGCTGCTGATTACTGTTTACTATCTGCCGGCAGACTGGGCCACGTCGCATGAACGCGATCTCGCTGCAACCTCCATTTTCGTCGCTGCTGCCCTGACCGATTGGGCGGATGGCTATCTGGCGCGAAAGCTCGACCAGACATCGGCCTTTGGTGCTTTTCTCGACCCGGTCGCCGATAAACTGATGGTTGCTGCTGCACTGATCGTTCTCGTCGAGCTGGGTAGAACTGATGCCATCGTCGCCACCATCATCATCGGTCGCGAAATCACCATTTCAGCACTGCGTGAATGGATGGCCAAGATCGGCGCCGCAAAAAGTGTCGCTGTGTCGATGCTCGGCAAGATCAAGACGGCCGCACAAATGCTCGCCATTCCCATTCTCCTTTATTACCAGCCGCTGTTTGGCGCCGATATGCAAAGACTCGGTAACTGGTTGATCTGGATAGCCGCCTTGCTGACACTCTGGTCAATGGGCTACTACCTGCGCATGGCCTGGCCAGAAATTGCAAAACGAACCGCAGAAAAGTAGGGGCCAATGTTGACAATTCCCTTGTGTCGCCTATAATGCGCGCTCTGTTTCAGCGCGGCAGTAGCTCAGTTGGTAGAGCGATACCTTGCCAAGGTATAGGTCGAGAGTTCGAGACTCTTCTGCCGCTCCAGATTTTCTGAAATTGGATTTTAGTTAGTCCGGTTTTTAGTAGCAAAAGAGGCACGGCGCGATAGCAAAGCGGTTATGCACCGGATTGCAAATCCGTGTAGGTCGGTTCGACTCCTGCTCGCGCCTCCAGGTTTTTGCGGCAGTAGCTCAGTTGGTAGAGCGATACCTTGCCAAGGTATAGGTCGAGAGTTCGAGACTCTTCTGCCGCTCCAAATAAAAAAGGGAAAGCGCTGGTCGCTTTCCCTTTTTTCATATCGGGCGCCGATATAATTATTGCACCCAGCCCGGGTGGTGAAATTGGTAGACACAAGAGACTTAAAAACATCTTGTGGTGTAGTATTTTCAACGGTTTGAAGCACATCGCGCGTAAAAATGCGTAATCCGTTGAAAAGGAGCCAACACCATGGGGTCGATAGTCGAGTCCAAGAAGGTCGGCAAGGACGGTAAGGCCGTCACGATCTACCGGGCGCACATCCGGCGCACCGGATTCAAGAGCCAGTCCAAGAGCTTCCGCACCAAGACCGAGGCGAAGGAGTGGCTGCGCAACAACGAAGCCACCGTCCTGCTGGAAAAGAAATCGAAGGGCGCCGGCACTACCTTTGCCAAGCTGGCCGAACTGTTCGCCGCTGCGCCCCCGATGAAGGGCACGCGGTATTGGGACGCCGGCCACCTCGACTTCTGGATTGAGCAGCTAGGCCCGCTGCGCCTCAACGAGGTGACACACGGCGAAATCAACGCAGCCCTGGCGATTCTCCAAACCCGCCCAGCCATGCGCGCCACGTCGAGCGGCCCCAAGCCCACCGGCAAGCTGCTGTCGCCGGCCACGATCAACCGCCACCTGGCTACCCTGTCCGCCGTGATGAACTTCGCGCTCAAGCGCGGCATGATCGAGGCACACCCAATGAAGGCCGGCAAGGTGGAGAAGCTGACCGAGGGCAACGGCCGCAAGCGCGTATTGACCGACGAGGAAGTAACCCGCCTGCTGGCTGCTGCCGAGGGTAGCCGCTGGCCGATGATGCCGCTATTCCTGCGCATGCTACTGACCACGGCCGCGCGTAAATCCGAAGTGCTCCACCTGCGGTGGGAGCACGTCAATCTGGCCGAGTCGGTGGCAATCCTGCACGAAACCAAGAACGGCCGGGCGCGGGCCTTGCCGCTGGTTTCCGACGTGCGCGCCGCCCTCGAACAGGCCATCAAGGTGCGGCCGATCAATTCCGACTACGTGTTCTTCGATCCCAAGCACCCGGCCCAGCCCAAGAACGTGGACACGATCTGGCGATTTGTGCGCCAGCGCGCCGGCCTGCTGAAAGACCGCGACGACCCGCTCGACCAGGTAGTGCTCCACACCACCCGGCATTCGGCCATTACCAAGATGCTGAAAGGCGGCGCGAACCTCACCCAGGCCGCCGTCGTGTCCGGCCACCAGACCCTCGCCATGCTCAAGCGCTACGAGCACCTGGCCGCGCAAGATGCCGTCGAGTTGGCCGAACGCCTGCTGGGTAACAAATCCGCCTGACCCTCACCACGAAAGGAACCACGCCATGACCACGCTCAACCTGAACCCCGTTCAAACCCAAGCCGTCCTGTGTGCCATCAATGGCAGCTTGGAGGACTACTTCAACGAAATCCGCCGGCTGGACAGCGAAGCCGAGGGCTACAAAGAGGCTTTCGACAGCATGATGGACAGCTACGAACAACTGGCCGGCGTGAAGGCCCTCATCGAGGCGCAAGCGGCCCAGCACTGACCGGCGCCGCCCTGCATCGAGGCCGCCTTCGGGCGGTTTTTTCATGCGTAAAAACATAATTTAGCGGGGGTGTGCGTACCTAATTCTGAGTTGCGCCATACTTGTTTCGCGCGCCAAAGAGTGCGCGGTCGTCCGGCAGCGTACCTATGACTGTCGGCGTGCGATAGTCCGCCAAAATGAAGTCACGCCTTGGAAGCTATCGGTCAACACGTTACGGGCACTCCGGGTCGGGTATGCGTGGCAATCATCAAGGAGTGCGCCATGCAACCTGAAGCCCCCCAAGGCGATGCAATCGCTCTTGACGACCTCTTCACCATCGAAGAACTGGTCGCCCAATATCCCAAAGTTCTGTCCATCAATACGATGAACTGGCACCTTCGCCACCGCGACCAAAACGGCCTGGCAGATGCTTGCGTCAAGGGCTTGCGCCGCAAGATGCTCATTTCCAAGTCGCGTTTCGAGCGCTGGCTGGCGACTCAAACCGAAGCCGGGAGGGCAGCAGCATGAGCCGCCGCGACCTCTCCAACATCGGCATGGGCAATAAAGCCGAATACGACACCTTCCCCCATACCCGCGCCGCGCTGGTCAATATGCGCGACCTTGCGCTGAATGACCAGGAACTCGACGCGGTGGCAGCAATCGCCGACAAGTTCGACGCCGAGGACCAGGCGTGGATCGAGGCCGGCTTTGCAATGCGCCGCGCGCAGGATGGCCGCAACGTTTTGCATCATCCCGCCACCCTCACGGGCAAGAAAGGGGCGCCCGCGCACCAACCTGTCCGGCGTGATTTCGGTATTCGCGGAATGTGCGCCGCGCTCAACATGACCGAGGACGAGTTCTACCAGGCGCAGCGACGCGGTGAAATTGGATTGCCCGACGTGGCGGGCAGCTACACCCCCCGCTGGTCGGTAATGGCGCTGGATCGGGTTGTGAGAAAGCGCATGCCGGTGAATGCCAACCGGATTACCTATCCTCTGGAAGCCTTGCAGCGTGCAGAACGCGCCGAGGGCTGGACGAACGGGGGAAGCCATGATTGACACCCCCGAAAAGACGAAAGCCCCGGCGGGCACCGGGGCAATCGAGGACAACCGAAAGGAAACAGAATCGACAGTCGGAAGTGTAGCGGGCGCTCAAAAAATAGGCAACCTTCCCCTCGTGGCCCCGGCCGCGCTGCGCGATTTGCCCGGCTGGCTTATCTGGAAGTTTGAGCCCGGCGACAAGAAGCCGCGCAAGGTGCCGTACTACGTGACCGGCGGCCGGCGCAAGGGCACCCAGGGAAGCCCCGAGGATCGCCGCCAGCTTGTGACCTTCGACGCGGCCAGGGCAGCAGCCGAGCGCCGGGGATTCGACGGCGTGGGCCTCGCCATCCTGCCCGAGTTCGGCGTGGTGGCCCTGGACTTCGACCAGTGCATCGTCGACGGTGGCGTGCATCCCGAGGTCGAGAAGCTGGTGGCCTGCACCTATGCCGAGTATTCCCCATCCGGCAACGGCGTGCGCGCCTTCATGCGCGGCGACCTGGGCAACCACAAGGACAACGGCGCGCCGTTCGGCTTCGAGACGTTCAGCAGCACGGGCTTTGTGACCTTCACCGGCAACCGCCTGGACGTTACCGACCTGCTGGGCAACGACGACACCATCGCCGACGTTACCGAGGACGTGCGCGCGCTGGCCTTGGCGCGCTTCGGCCGTGTGGCGAAGGACGAGGCCACCGACGACCCGCTCATGGCCTACGAGCCCCGCCTGGACCTTTCCCCGGCGCAGATCGCCGCCGCCCTGGCTGCGCTCGACCCGGACATGGGGCACGATGCCTGGCTGCACGTGGGCATGGCCCTGCACCACGAAACCGAGGGCGAAGGCTTCGACTACTGGAACGACTGGTCGGCCAAGGGCAGCAAGTACCCGAGCGAGGACGTGTTGCGCCACCGCTGGGAATCGTTCGGCAGCAATCCGGGCCGCCCGGTGACGGCACGCTACCTGGTCAAACTCGCCAACGAGCACGGCGCCGGCATCGCGCTGGACATTGCGAGTGCCGACGACTTCGAGGCCATCCCCGACGAGCCGGCCGCCGAGGATCTACGCTTCCGCGTGGTGCCGGCCGACCAGTTCGCCCAGGGCCAGCCGCCTGGCTGGATCATCAAGGGCGTGATTCCGCGCGCCGAGCTTGTGGTGCTCTTCGGAGAGTCGGGCTCGGGTAAATCATTCCTCGCCCTGGACATGGCCGCCGCCATCGCGCGCGGTATCGACTGGCGCAAGAACCGCACCAAGGCCGGCCGCGTGGTCTATATCGCTGCCGAGGGTGGCGGGGGCTTCCGCAACCGGCTGCGCGCCTACGAACTGCACCACGGCGTGAGCTTCGCCGGCCTGCCGCTGGGCATCATCCACGCCACGCCCAACTTCCTGCAAAAGGCCGACGCGCTCGACGTTGCCAAGGCCATCGTGGCGGGCGGCCCGGCCGACGTGGTAATCGTCGATACCTTCGCCCAGGTGATCCCCGGCGCCAACGAGAACGCGGCCGAGGACATCGGCAAGGCCCTGACCCATTGCCGGGGTATTCACCGCGCTACCGGCGCCGTCGTTGTCCTGGTGCATCACGCCGGCAAAGACCCAACCAGGGGGGCGCGTGGCTGGTCAGGTATCCGCGCAGCGGCCGACGCTGAAATCGAGGTGCTGCGCCTGCCCATGGGCCGCATGGTGCGAATCTCCAAACAGAAGGACGGCATCGACGGCCTGGAATGGGGGTTTGAACTTCATTCTGTGCCTATCGGCATGGACGAGGACGGAGACGTGATCGACTCGTGCGTGATTCGAGAGGCCGAGATCCCGGCAGGCGGGCGCATCGACCCCAAGAAGCGCGTCGGCCCCTGGGAAAAGCTGGTGATCGACGTGGTGGGAGAAATCGCCCTCGGCCAGAACAGCGGAATCGAGGTCGACCAGGTGCTCGCCGAGGTTGTGCGCCGAGGGCCAGCAGCCGAGGAAGGCAAGCGCGACACCCGAAAGCAACGAGCACGGCGGGCGCTGCTGACCTTGTGCGAGGGGGACGAGGCACCGTTCTTTCTGGAAAACGATTGCCTTTCGGTGCTGTGATGAATCCGCATATTTTGCGAATCCACAGAAAACAGCGCGCAACATGCAACGCGGGCGCAACGTTGCACCGTGTTGCATTGTTGCGCATCCGGGCCAAGTGCAACGCAACGCAACACCACCCTTTAGGGGTGTTGCAGTGTTGCACGGTGCGGGGGTGCTGCGGTGCTCAATCCGCAAGACATCGCGCCTTCATTTCCAAATTGAACCCCTGGCCGGATTTGCTTCACGCATCGCGCGCAATGCAGGCGAGCGATATAGCGGCCAGGGCCATGCGCACACAATCCGCGCACTACGCGCGCGTGGCGTGGGCGATATATGACGACCCGAGCGCACCGGCCGAAATGGGCGAGAACTGGACAACCCTTACACCTCAACGCCCGCGCGCCGGGGCGCAATACAGAGAAAGGAACCCGAAAGCATGAAGATGCCCATCGGATGTTACAAAGGCCAGGACGTGGCCGCGCTGCCGACCAAGTATTTGGCCTGGCTGGTTTCCCAGGATGCCATCCGGTTCAAGCGCTGGCTCTTGGTGAAAGAGGCCCTGCGCGTGCTGCGCAAGCGCTTCGAGAGCGTCGAGACATTGGAGGCCGAATTGCAGGTCGACACGCCCCCGCCGGAATACTGGAAAACCGCGAAGCGGGCCGGCCAGAAGAAGGCCGAGCAAGCCGAGAAGCTGCGCGCCCTGGAAGAGCGCCGGGCGGCCGAGCACCAACAGCGCCGGCAGGCCATCAAGGCGCGGCGCGAGACTCAGGCGCCACCCGTCGAGGCACCGGCCGGCGTGCTCGACGCGAGCTACTACGTGCGCCAGGCACGGCAGCAAAAACCGGCCGACCCCAACGACGTGAGCGACCTTTTATGACCCCTCAACGGATTTGCAGACCTTCCGCTTTCCAGTATTGGCGAGGTTTTCCAGCGGTTTGCGTAATTTTCTGCGTAAAGGATGCCCCAAAATGAGCAAGAAACAGATCTACACCGACGTTATCCGCCTGATAAAGGCCATGCAGCAGACCCCAGGCGACCGCCAACGACTGACCAACCTTGTGCGGAACGTCGACGAGGTATTGAAAGAAATGGCCTGGCAGGAACGCCGGGCAGCGCAGCCCGTGGTGTTTGCTTTCCACCCCGGCTACGTGCTGATCGGCTTCGAGGACGATTACAAGACCATCCCCGCGCCCAACCGACTGGTCGGGCTCTATGCGGCTTGGGAAATCTTCCTGCACGGCGACAATGCGCCGTTCGTGTTCTTCGCCGCCGACCGGGGTATGTTGCCCAACAGCCTGGACAACGCCCTCGGCCGCGCAGCCACCTGGGTGGAGCCGTATTGCATGCCCCTGGCCGTGGCAATTCGGGCCATCAAGGTGCGCGTGGACGGTTCCGCGAGCTTCGACCCTGCCTATGTTCCACCCTTGCGCCTGAACGTGGAATCGGCGTGGAGTACGGCCTTCCCATCGTTGCCGCGTGACAGCATCGGGGTATCCAACTGGACAAAGGAACCCCACCATGAACGCACAGCAGAAGATCGAGGCCATAGCCAAGGAAAAGGCGGGCCACGAGCAGACCCTTGAAACCCTACAGGCCGCCCTCGATGCGGCCGCCGACGCTGGCGACCTGGCCGAGGTCAAGCGCGTGCAGACCGAAACCGCCGCCGTGCAGGAGCTTGTCGCTTCCTGCGACCGCCGCGCCGAGAAGCTGCAAGCCGACCTGATCGCGGAACAGAAGGCGGCCCAGCGCAAGGCCAACGACGCCTCACTGGCGAAGTTCAAGGCCGCCGCCAAGCGCCTGCCACCGCGCGCCCACAAGATCGGGCAAATCGTCGCCAGCTTGGCCGCTGAACTTGAAGCCTTCCACGCCGATGCGCGCGAGGCCAGCGACGGCGCCTATGACCTGGTGACGCAGGCCGAGCGGGTGCGCTCCCACGACTACCTGCACCTCTGCACCTACGCCGCATTCACCGACAACGTGCTCGGCCACTGCCTGGGCGACGAACTGCGCAAGGCCGATATTTTCTCCCGCCTTGCCCCGCACGGTTCGCTACGCCTCGAACGCCTCGACCTGCCGCCCATTGGTGAGTGCATCGAGAGCCGCGTCGAGAACCTAACGAAGCGTGTTGAAACCGTCCATTCCAAAGTCGACGAATCCCTCGCATAAGGAGCCCGCACCATGTTTATCGACGCTCAACAGCAGTTTTCCGACAAGCAGGCCGTGACCAGCACGGGCTATTCCACCAACAGCGTGGAAATCCCGCCGGGCCTCACCGCCGGCATTGACCAGGCCGTGCAAGTCATCGTGCGCAGCGAGTCGGGCACCAACCCCACGCTGACCGTGGAACTCGAAACCTCTGCCGACGATTCGACCTATACAAAGCTGGTGGGCATCAAGAAGCCGGAAGGCGACAAGGTGTTCAACATCGCCCTGGGCAGCATTTCCGGCCTCAAGAAGTTCCTGCGCCTGCGCTACGTGGTGGGCGGTGTTTCTCCGGCCTACAACATCACGTCCATGCTGGTGGCCGGCGACGGATTCAGCAGCCAGGGCATTCAGCACATTGCCGCACGCGGGCAAGAGTAACCGGGAGTAGCGGACATGCAGTTGCTCGCCCCACCGCGCAAGATTGCAAAGCAGCCGCCGGGCCGCATTTGCGCAATGCTTGACGATGAAGAGCGCCTTTTGACGCGCTTTGTTGCCCGGCATCCGCACCTCAGTTTCGAGAGTCTGATCCAGGGTGCGACGTTTTGGCTTTGTCGGGACACCTGGCGCGAAATTGCGCTGGCCTGGGCGCGCCATGACCTTGAACGGGAGGGAGTATGAGCGGACTAGGACTTGGCGGCCTGTTCCTGCAAATCGGCGGGGCTGCATCTTCGGCAATTGGCAGCTACTACAGCGCGGCCACGCAAAAAATCAACCTGAAAACCCAGGCCAACCTGGCCGACATCAACGCCCGTATCGCCGAACTCGGCGCGCAGTCGGCCCTCTTGCAGGGCCAGCAGCAGGTCGGCGCCCTCACGCTCAACGCCGGACGCTTGAAGAGCCGACAACGCGCGGCGCTTGCGGCCAATGGGGTGGATTTGGGCGAAGGCAACGCGGTAGAGATTCAGGCGTCGACCGACATCATGAAAACGATTGACGCCAACACCCTGGAAGCCAACGCCGTGCGCACCGCCTGGGGAATGCGCACCCAGGCCACCAACTACCAGAACGAAGCCGTGGCGGCGCGCGCAACGGCCGGCGCTATCAGCCCCGGCATGTCGGCGGTTTCCTCGCTGCTGGGCAGCGCGGGCAGCGTGGCGAGTTCCTGGTACCAGTACAGCAAGGAGAAATGACCGTGCGGACCATCGGCCTATCTGCCAATGGAAGGGTTGTCGGCGAGCACCACCCTAGAGCCAAGCTGACTTTTGCAAAGGTCGAGGAAATGCGCCATTTGCGCAATGAGCACGGATTGACATTCAAGGCTCTTGGCGAGCACTTCGGCGTTTCCGGCCGTACCGCGTGGCAGATCGTGCGCGGCAAGACGTGGGCCGTCGAGGTGGTGGCAACCAAGCAACAGGCCACCGAGCAGGACAAGGCACGCGTGCTCGAACTGAGGGCCCAAAGGCTCGGCCCTGCCAGCATCGCCCGCGCTATGGGCGTTACCCGACATTCAGTCTCTCGCTTGACGACTGGAATTCCTCGCCCCCCTAAGACCCACTGCAAGCACGGGCACCCACTGTCCGGCGACAACCTTCTGATTAGGCACGATGGATACAGAGAGTGCAAACAGTGCCGCAGCGCTGGTTCCAGGGCGGCTTATGAACGCAGAAAGGCGGCACGCCTTGCTGGTGAAGGCACGCTACGCACCGTAGCCATCAACGACGCCGGCCTGCGAATTGGTGAGGACCACCAGAACGCGAAATACACCAACGGAGAAATCGAAATGGTGTTGAGCCTGCGCGATGAGGGCAAGAGCTACGGCGAAATAGGCCGCCTGGTTGAAATGCCCAAGAGCACCGTGCGCGACATCATCAAAGGCCGGCGCCGCTGCCAGTATCCGGCCGACTTCAAGACGATCAAGGAGTAACCCAAGTGCCAACCGTACCGACTTACGACGGCTTCCAAGCCACGCCCAACACGTTGCCGCAGGCCCGCATCGGCATGCCTGAAATTGCCGACGTAGCAGGGCAGCAGGCGCAGCAAATGGGGCGGGGAATGTCCAACCTCGGCCAGTCCCTCACGGCCATTGCCACCGACATGCAGCGCGAAGCCAACGCCACCGTCGCCAAGGACATCGACACCCAGGTTACGGCGTCATACAGCGAGGCGCTTTACAACCCGGAAAGCGGCTACATGGTGCAGCAGGGCAAGAACGCGGTGCTGGGCTTCGAGCAGACCGTCCAAGGCTTGCAGGACATCCGCCGCAAGGCCCTGGAAGGCGTGCAAAGCCCGACCGTGCGCCAGATGATCGAGCCGGTACTCAATACCCGCATGCAGCACGCCCTCGATGCCGTGGCGCGGCATTCCGGGCAGGAAAACCGGAAGTACCAGATCCAGACCGCCGACTCGCGCGCCGTGGTGAGTCTGCAAGATGCCGCGATGAACTACGCCGACGACGGCCGCTTCGCCCAGGCCATTGCCGTGGCCCGTGAGGAAACCGCAACGCTGGCCCGCCTGAATGGCTGGGACGAGGCGACGGCGCAGTTGCAGGCGACCAAGTACCAGGACACCGCCTTTAAGATGCGCTATGAAGCCTGGCGCATTACCGACCCGGCCGCCGCCTTCGCCCACTACCGCCAGCACGCCGAGCAAATCAGCCCACTGGCGCGCGAGCAGATCGGCGCCCACCTGTTCCACGCTGCCGCCCCGGTACTGGCTGCGCAGTACAACGCGGCCGGCGGTTCAGGCGTGACGACTTCGGCCCAGGGTGCTGACCCCACGGCACCGCGCGGCATCCGCAACAACAACCCCGGCAACATCATGAAGGGCGGCGACAACTGGCAGGGCGAGGTGCAGGGCAACGACCCGCGCTATGCCACGTTTGCCTCACCCGAGGCCGGCATCCGCGCCATGGGCAAAACCCTGCTTACCTATCAGGACAAGCACGGCCTCAACAGTGTCGAGGCCATCGTTTCGCGCTGGGCGCCCGCCACCGAGAACAACACCGTGGCCTATGTCGCCACCGTGGCGAAGGAAATGGGCGTCAAGCCCGACGCCGCGCTCAACCTGCGCGACGGCGACACGCTCGCCAAACTGACCCGCGCCATGATTCGCGTCGAGAACGGCAACCAGCCGTACACCGACCAGCAGATCGCCACGGGCCTGGCCGCAGCGACCAAGGGCTCCCCGCTGCCCAAGGCGTCGGCCAGTGCCCAGGGCGACCCCACGGGGCCGACCGGGTACCACGAACTCGACACGCTGCCGGCCGACTGGCGCCTGCACGTGTTGCAGCTTGCCCGCTCGCAGGCTCACCAGCAGATGAGCGAGGCGCGCGAGTCGCTGCGTGGCCGGGTACAGGACGCGACGGCGGCCTACCTCTCCAACGGATTCGCGCCGGATGCGCCGAACGAGGGCGAATTCATCCAGGCTTACGGGCAGGCCGAGGGCGTGAAACGCTACGCCGAGTTGCAGGGCGTCGCCAAGCTGGGCCAAACCCTGCAACAGGTCAAGACGCTGCCCACGGCCGCCCTGGTCGATATGGTGAAAACCGCCAAGCCCACGCCGGGCGATGGCTTCGCCGTGCGCCAGCAGAACTACGAGAAGCTGGTCGAGGCTATCGGCCAGGTGCAGAAAGCGCGCGCCGACGACCCGGTGGCCTATGCCATCCAAGCCGGCGGCTATGGCGTGCGCCCGATTGAGCGGTTCAATGACCCGAGAGGCTTTGTTCCCGAACTGAGCCGCCGGGCGGGAGTGGCGCGCCAGATGGCGACCGATTACGGCACGCCGTTGCAGGTCATGACCAAGCCCGAGGCCGACGCCTTCGCCGAATACATTTCAAGCCTGCAAGCGCCCGACAAGGCGCGCGTGCTGGGGCAGGTATTCACCGCAACGGGCGCCGCCGGCATTCAGTCCATTTCCACGCAGTTGAAGGACAAACACCAGAGTGTTGCCATCGCCGGGATGCTGACGAGTTTCAACACGACGGCCGGCAATAGCGCGGCCCTGCTGTACCTACAAGGCCGGGAAGTTATCGAGCAGAAGCGCGCGAAGATCGACGAAACCGCCGAGATTGGCACCAAGGCCGAGATCTACAAAACCATCGACGGCGTGTATCAGACCCCGCAGGGCCGCGATGCGGCTGCCGAGGCCGCCTTCGGCATCTATGCCAAAGTCAAAGCCGATGGTGGCGGCGATGTTGCCCAGGCTGTGCGCATCGCTACCGGCGGCATCATGGAACACAACGGCAGCAAGATCGCCAAGCCCTACGGCTGGCAGGACAGCCAGTTCCGCGACGCCCTGCGCAATCGGGTTTCTGTCGCACTGGCAGCGCAAGGCGGCGAGTACCTGGTCGGCGGCAACCGCGTGAGCGCTGCTGATTTCGGCAAGATGCTGCCCGGCGCCCGGCTGCAAACCTACGGGCAGGGCTCTTACCTGGTCATGGCCGGTAACGACGTGGTGCGCACCCCAGGCGGCGCGCCGTTCATTCTCAAGGTGGGTGAATAATGTTCGACGAACTCTTCCCCAAGGAGCGTGCCACCTCGCTGTCCCAATCGGTGCAGCGCCCTTATCAAGCGCCCGAAGCCCCCGGTACATTCAGCGGGGTGGGCGGCGCGATTGCTGACGCTTTCCCCCACGCGGCCTACACCGCCGGGAGCGCCTGGGCCGCCGTTCTCGACGCCTACGGCAAGGCGGCAGCGTATCGGGATGCCCCCACGGTGGCGATGATCCACGGGCAACCAATGCCCGACATGGACAAACTCAAGCGGGAAACCATCGACCAGATGGGCAACAGCGAGGTGGCGCGCCAATTCCGCGAGCGTGCCCAGGACTATCTGCCTGACCCTGCATCGGTGGGCATGGCCGGCCAGATTACCCACGGGGTGCTTTCTTCCCTGACCAAGGCCGGCGCCTATGCGGTGGCCGGTGGCCCGGCAGCGCCTGTGCTTTTCGGTGCGGATTTGGGTATCAACCGTGCCCAGGAATTGAGCGACAAGGGCGTCGACGGTGGAACCGCCGCCCTGGCTGGCGCCGTGACCGGCGTAACCAGTGCCGTGGGCATGCGCCTGCCGGCGGCGATGGGCTCCACCCGGCTGCAAAGCGCTGCAATCGGCGCCGCCGTAAATCCGGCGTTGAACGTGGTCGAAATTGGCGGTATTCACACCCTGCTGGAAGCAGCCGACTACGAGGGCATCGCGGCGCAGTATCAACCGTTCGACCCGGTGAATCTGGCCGTGGCCGCCGTGACTGGCGCCGCCTTCGGTGCCGGCTTCCACCGTGGCAAGCCTGCCACCGCGCCACGGCTGACCCCTGACGAGCACGCGGCCGCACTGACCATGCACGAGGCACGCGTCCGCGATGCCGACGCGCTGGTGCGCTCTGGCGACATCGAGGCGGCCAATGCTGCGCGAGAGGCGCAGGTCACCGCGAGAAATCAGCTTGATGCAGGCGAACCGGTGAGCGTGGCGCATCGTGTCCCTGCTGATCCTGAGCAGATCGCGGGGGCATATCGTCGCGTGGCGGATGGCCCGGTCAAGGAAGTACTGGCCGAGGGCGTGCCGAACAAGGCGCCGGAAGTCGGCCCCCTGGCGCCAGAGGTGCCGCTGCAGGTGGCGCAGCAAGCCGACACCGCACCGAAAGCCGCCACCAATCCCGTGGAGCGCCTGGTCGAGACTGTGACGCGCATGTTCTCGCCCGATGAGGCCGCCCAACCGGCCAGCCAAGGACGCAAGGCCGACACACCCGAGCAGGCCCGCGCGTTCGAGATTGCCGCGCGCGACCCGGACGCCGTAGTGCGTAACGAAGATGGCGTCGACCTCCGTGTTGCCGAACTGCTGAATGCAGCCGATGACCTGGAAGCACGCGCCCGTACTGACTCGGCGGCATTCGACGCCGCCATTGAATGCGCTTTGAGGTTCCCACAATGAGAAACGAATGCATCCAGGCCGTTGCGCAAGCCATCGGCCGCAGTATCACCCAGGTCGAGGCGCAAGGCATCGAGGCGCGCATCCTGGACCAGATGAAGCAACTGGCCCGGAAAGACCCGGCGGCATGGCAGCAGATGAGCCGGGAGGCACGGTTGCGCGCGGCAGCGGGCGAGGCCAGCAAGGGCGTGCTGGCTACCGCATCGAAGCAGAAGCAGCGCGTCGCCCTGACGATCATTGCCCACGACCGCGTGATGAATCGTTACGCCGCATTGCGAGGGGAGGGAAAAAAGCCCTTTGCCGCCGTGGCCCGCATCCTGGACGACGCCAGCCGCTTCACCCGTGGGGTTTCCAATGAATACTTTTCCGGCCTGATCGACACCTTCAACGCAGTGCACCCGCGCTTCCTTGGCATGATCGAGGATGCACGCGAGGCGGCCGACCTGGTGCGCGAGATTTTCGGCGAGGCCACCGGCAACGCCATGGCGGCCAAGGGCGCACGCGCCTGGCTGGATACCGTCGAAACCATGCGCCAGCGCTTCAACGCTTCCGGCGGCGACGTGGCAAAGCTGGATTACGGCTATTTGCCCCAGCCTCACGACGACGTGCGCGTCGCCCGCGCCGGACAGGCCAAGTGGGTGGAGGACATCCTGCCCCTGCTGGATCGCGCCCGCTACGTCGATGAGAACGGCGTGCGCCTGGACGACGCCCAACTGGCCGACATGCTGGGCAAGGCATGGGAAACCATCGCCACGGGCGGCTTGAACAAGTTGGAGCCGGGGAAATCCCAAGGGCACGGGATGCGGGCCAACCGGGGCAGCGAACACCGCGCGATTCACTTCAAGGACGCGGCCAGCTATTTGGAGTACGCGAAGAACTACAACCGGGGCGGCATCCTCTCGGCCATGCAGGGGCACGTCTCCCGCCTCGCCAACGACATCGGCCTGGTTGAGGAATTCGGCCCGAATCCCGAGGTGCAATTCCGCTTTCTGCACGACACCGCACGCAAGACCGGCGAGGCTGATCTTGTCGGCCCGTACCTGGTCAGAACTGCCGAAATGTGGGACGTGCTCACGGGCAAGGCCGGGCAGGCGGTGAACGTGCGCCTGGCCGAAGTTGCCCAGGGCGCCCGGAATATCGAGGTATTCGGCAAGCTGGGCAGCGCGTTTATTTCCAGCATCACCGACCTGCCGACCTACTTTGTGACGACCGGCTTCAACCGGCTGGGCATGGTCGACGCGACTATCAACCTGGTGCGCTCATTCGGCAAGGACACGGCCGACTACGCCAACCGCGCCGGCCTGGTGGCTGATTCCATCATCAGCGACATGAACCGCTGGGCCGAGGGCAACATCGGCAAGGGCTGGACGGCCAAGCTGGCAAACGCCACGATGAAGGCCAGCCTGCTGGAAGCCTGGACCGATGCCGTGCGGCGCGGCTTCTCCGTCACGATGATGGGCGCGCTGGGCAAGATCACCCGCACCACCTGGGCCGCGCTCGATGCCGGCGACCGGCTGCGCCTGGAACGCAAGGGCGTGACCGAGACAGACTTCAAGGTGTGGCAACTCGCAACCCCGGAAAACTGGCGCGGTAGCCAGATGCTGACGCTGCAAGCGGTGCGCGGTATCGACGAGGCGAAGCTGCAGGCGGCCGGGCTCACCGTGCGCGACCAGAACCGGGCCGTGGCGCGGCTGCTGGGCACGATTGCCGACGAATCCGAATTTGCATCGCTGGGCCAAGACCTGAACACCCGCGCGGCGATTTCCCGAGGGACGCAAAAGGGCACCTTTGCCGGGGAGTTCCTGCGCTCCCTGGCGCTGTTCAAGGGCTTCCCCCTGGCGATGATTTCCCGGCATTGGGGCCGTGCTGCCGAGCAATGGCGCGTCGGGGACAAGGCGTCGGCCGTGGCGTACAGCGCCGCCCTGGCTACCGGGCTCACAACCTTTGGCGCCATTGCGATACAACTGAAAGACCTGATTAACGGCAAAGACCCCCGCGACATGACCACGGCCAAGTTTTGGGGCGCGGCATTCGCCCAGGGCGGTGGCGTCGGTATCTTCGGCGATGTTCTCTACACCGGCATGGGCGGCCAGAACCGGGCAGGGCTTCCGAACTGGATGAACCTGGCCGGGCCGGTCATCGGCAGCGCCTTCGAGGCCGCCGACCTGACCTTCGGCAATATCGGCCAGGCGGTGCGTGGCGAGGATACACACGTCGGCGCCGAGGCCCTGCGCTTCACGCGCTCGCATGCGCCGTTCGTCAATCTTTGGTATGCCAAGGGCGCGCTGGATCACGCCGGGCTGCAAGACTTGCAGGAATACCTGTCGCCAGGCTACCTGCAACGGATGCGCGAGCGCGCCCACAAGGATTGGGGGCAAGACTTCTGGTGGCGACCGGGCGAAGGCTTGCCAGATCGCGCGCCGGACATGGCGAACGCGCTGGGCCGTTGAACCTTGGGGTGTGCTTTGTCGATTTGGCCCGCTTCGGCGGGCCTCTTTTTGCTGGGCGCGGCGCGGCCACGAGGACAGACACTGAAACCGCCTTGCGGGCTGGGGTGGCAAACTCGCCCGGCCGCCGCTTGGAAATTGTATCCGTTGGTGCCTGGGACGGGAATCGAACCCGTATGGCTTGCGCCGAGGGATTTTCGTCACACTACGGCTTTCGCCGCCGGCCGCTGCCGTTCGTGCGCTGGACTATGCCTTCACCGTGGCGCTGCGCGCCGTAGGTGCCCCCCGTCTAGTCTCTACACCTTCCCCTTGCGAGGCTTGGCTCGGCGTTGCCTCGACCATTGCGGCCAGGGGTTTCACCGAATTTGAGGGGATTCACGCGGGGGCTTTCGCCGTCCGGTGCTCAATGTTTAAGTCCCTTGTGTCTACCAATTTCACCACCCAGGCAGCGAAGCCGTGCATTTTACCGGAGAGTGCGCAGCGCGTAAAATGCGCGTAACACACAACACAAACCAACTCATAACAACACGCCCGGACTACATGCCAACACAACAAAACCCCGCTATTTCATTGCGTTACGTTGCGCTGTGTTGAGTGGGTTTGTGTTGGGCCTTGACTTAAAATCTCTCGGCTTATGGCCGTACGGGTTCGATTCCCGTCCTGGGCACCAACAAAATCAATAGGTTACGATTATTTTCGATAACTGACGGTTACAACAAGTCTCAGAAAAATTCAAAGTGATGTACGCCAATGTACAAGACTTTCTTGCAATCAGAGATCCGTTTGTACGAGTGACACATACCGGATTCACAAGCTCAGGCTCGGTTACTGCCATCAACCGATGACAACTGCTTGACTAGGGCAATCGCATCAAAATTCGAATTCCATTGTCCTTGCCCCTCTGAAGCAATCGTTCACGCTCAACGGGTTGCGAAGGGGGCTGTTCACAGCCCCTTGATTTGTGTGGTTTTCTGTCTTTTTGGGGTGACTCATGGAGACAGGAAAGCAGGAAGCTCCCGGTAGGCAGCTATCGATTGCAGAGGCGTTTGCGGATATTCCGGAGCCACGCGTAGCCGGGCGCTCGAAACATGATCTGGTGGAGATGTTGGTGTTGGCGGCATGCGCCATGGTCTGCGGTGTGGACGACTTTGGGGGCATCGAAGCCTGGGGCAAGGAGCGGATCGACTGGCTGCGCCGCTTTCTGAAACTGGAGAAGGGGATTCCATCGCACGACACCCTGGGCCGTTTGTTCGGTCTGCTAGATCGCCGCGCCGTGGAGAAGAGCTTTCGCCTCTGGGTAGGCAGCGTACTACCGAGCCTGGCGGCGGGGAGCGTCGTTGCGATTGACGGCCATCCCGCCCAGACGCACCATCAGCCGCGTCCAACTGAGGTTTCAAGGTGCTTATCCGGCTGTCACAGACAGTGAAATAATCCCCCCGTTTATCGACAAAAGGTGGGGTGCTGATACGGGTTTCGTTTTCGGCTGGGCACGTCACCAAACCCATCCCCCACCCAACCTCCCCCTTGAAGGGGGAGGAGCCACTACCGTTCTCCAATTGCCTTGCTCTGGCTCCCGGCACAAGCTGCAGGCACTGCGGTTCTGGGCTATCATTCTGCAATTGCCGAGGACTAAAGTGATGAACCCAACCCCCCTGACCGATGCCGATCTCGACCGGCTTGAAGAACTGCTCGAATCCGAAGTTTTCCAGGGCGAGGCCATGCGCCTCGACGAAATCCAGGCCATGCTGTGCGCCGTCGTCAGCGCCCCCGAGCCGGTAGCCCCGGCCATCTGGCTGACCGAAGCGCTCGGCAAGGGCCTGGAAGCCGGCGGCAACCCCGATGTCGAAGCTGCGCTCGAACTGCTCATGCGCCTGAATAACGACCTCGCCGCCGCGCTGCTGGCCGACGAAACGATTGCTCCGGTGCTCTATCCGCTCGACGAAAGCTGCAAGGAATACGATTACGAAGCCTGGGCTGACTCCTACGTTTTCGGTGCCGGCCTGGCCGGCGACTGGTACGAATTGGCCGGCAAGCACGCCGACGATCTGTCCGAACTACTTGAACCCATGTTCGTGCTCAACGGCATGCTCAAGGAAGACGCCGAAAAGAGCGGCGAACGCTGGTTCCCACCCGCCGAAGAAGCCCGCCTGATCGCCAACATTCAGGAAAACCTGCCAGTCATCGTCCAGACCTTGTACAACTTCTGGCGCAACAAGCGGACGGGCGGCACCGTCCAGCACGAAGGCGACAAAGCTGGCCGCAACGACCCTTGCCCCTGCGGCAGCGGCAAGAAATTCAAGCAATGCTGCGGTAGCCCGGAAAGGCTGAATTGATCAGGCGCAAGCTGCGCTGCATCCTGTGGCGGCAGTGGAAGTGCCTTTTACGCGCGCCAAAAACTTGATGAAGGCGGTATTGACGGAAGGAACGTGCTTGGCGCTCCGCGTGCAACCGACACGGGCCGTGGTGGAACAGTGGTGCAAGCCACATGCACCGGGTATTCCCAAAGTCCTTCTTCGATCGTTTAGGTCTGGTGTCGCTGCTCGATACGATACGACGACTCCAGTGTGTTCAACCTTGAAACCGCAGTTGACCACTCATCCATCCTCAGCCAGTCGCATGAATACGGACCTTTGCGCCTTCGAGGCCATTCACCCGTTGGGTGACAGTGCTACGGGGCCGCTGGCACGCCTGGTCGGGCGCCCGGCTTTGTCGCTCCTTCTTGCAGGCATGAGCCTGCTGCGTCCGCACATGGATATCGATCCCTGCTGCGCAGGGACCATATCGTCGCTTCGCGTCGGTCATCCCGCCCAAACGCACCATCTGCCGCGTCCAACTGAGGTTTCAAGGTTCAATGAACCGCCGGATGCGGAACCGTACACCCTGAGCGAGAGGGCGACGGGGTGACCCCGTCCCCTACTCGATTCCGGCTAAGGGCTCGTTCGTCAATAACTATCCAGGTTATTTCCTTACGAACCCTAATTTTTTGTTACGGGGCCTTGAGGGGATCCATACGATCGCCCTGTCAGATTCCCAGGCGCTTGAAAAAATCTCTGACCATGCCCGGTAGCGATTCCACATCGAGTTCCTTGACGCCGCTGTCGATGTTGAATTCGTCGTAGAGCCAGTCGCCGTTGATGAAGGAGACACCAGCCGGTGGCGATCGTTCGCTGATCGGCTTGCCGGCCAGCGCCTGGCGCATGTAGTCGATCCAGATCGGCAGGGCCAGCGTCGCGCCGAATTCCCGGGCGCCCAGCGATTTGGGCTGGTCGAAGCCCATCCAGGCGACGGCGACGACATCGCTGGCGTAGCCGGCAAACCAGCCGTCGAAGGCATCGCTCGTCGTCCCCGTCTTGCCTGCTACGTCAGGGCGCCCGAGGCGCTGGCCGGCCAGCGCACCGGTCCCGCTGTGGGCGACTTCGCGCAGCATGCTGTCCATGATGAAGGCGTTGCGGCTGTCGATGACCCGTTGTTCGTCCTGGCGGACGGGCGGCTGCGGCGTTTCCTGCAGCACGTTGCCGCGGCTGTCGGTGATCTTCTCGATCAGGTGCGGCGTGACCTTGTAGCCGCCATTGGCGAAGACGGCATAGGCCGCGGCCATTTGCAGCGGCGTGACCGAACCGCTGCCCAGGGTCATGGTCAGGTCGGCCGGATGCTTGGCGGCATCGAAGCCGAAGCGCTGCAGATAGTCGCGTCCGTATTGCGGCGTGATCGCCCGCAGGAGGCGCACGGCGACGACGTTTTTCGAACGGGCGAAGGCGCGGCGCAGGCTGATCGGGCCATCGTAACCGTCATCGTTCTGCGGATCCCAGGTCTTGCCGTTGTCGCCTGCCGGCAGTGAGAGCGGCGCATCCTCGACCACGGTGGCCGGCGAATAACCTTTTTCCAGCGCCGCCGAATAGATGAAGGGCTTGATGCTCGATCCCGGCTGGCGCCAGGCACTGGTCACATGGTTGAACTGCTTGCGCGAAAAATCAAAGCCGCCGACCAGGGCGCGATAGGAGCCATCCTCGGCATTGAGGGCGACGAATGCCGCTTCGACCTCGGGCATCTGGCTGATCGACCAGCGGCCCCTGGCGTCGCGGCTGGCACGGATGACCGAACCGACACGAATCCGGGTGCCCCCCCTGGCGTTGGCCGGCAAGGCGCGGGCGACGAAGCGCAGGCCCTCGCCGCTGATCTCGATGGTGTCGCCGGAGGCGGGTTCGGCCCGGACTTTCTTGCTTGAGACTTCGGTGACGACCGCCGCGATCAGGTTGTCGCTGTTCGGGTGCTTGGCCAGGATGCGGTCGATGGCGTTGTCGCGTTCGCCCGCGTCATCCGGCAGGTCGACAAAATCTTCCGGTCCGCGGTAGCCGTGGCGCTGGTCGTAGGCCAGCACGTTGCTGCGCAGCGCGTCGTAGGCAGCGTTCTGTTCGGCGCCGTTGAGCGTGGTGTACACGTTGAACCCGCGCGTGTAGGTCTCGCCCTGATATTGTGCGAAGACCGCCTGGCGCACCATTTCGGCAGCGTGGTCGGCATGCACGCTTAACAACTGGCGGTCGTTGACCGTGAGGGGCTGGGCCACTGCCTCGGTATATTGTGCCTCGCTGATTTTGCCGAGCACGCGCAGGCGCTTGAGGACCAGCCCCTGACGGGCCTTGGCGCGAACCGGATTGACCGCCGGGTTGTGTTTGGCTGGGTTTTGCGGGATGCCGGCGAGCATGGCCGCTTCGGCCAGCGTCAACTCGGGCAAGGCTTTGTTGAAATAGGTGCGGGCAGCGCTGGCGAAGCCGTGGGTGCGCTGGCCGAGGTAAATCTGGTTCATGTATAGCTCGAGAATCTGGTCCTTGTTCAGTGCCGACTCGATGCGATAGGCGAGCAGCGTTTCGGTCAGCTTGCGCTTGACGGTCTTTTCCCGTGTCAGGAAGAAATTGCGCGCTACCTGCATGGTGATCGTCGACGCGCCCTGGCGGAAGCCGCCCGTCAGATCGGCGAGCAGCGCCCGCGTGACGCCCCGGTAATCGACGCCGCCATGCTCGTAGAAGCGCGAATCCTCGATGGCCAGCAGGGCATCCTTCATGACCTGCGGGATTTCCTCTATGGGCACGAAATCGCGGCGTTCCTCGCCGAATTCGCCGAGCAGTGCGCCATCGGCCGTGTAGATGCGGAGCGGAATCTTCGGGCGATAGTCGGTCACGATATCGAGCGGCGGCAGGTTGGGCAGCACTGTCGCCAGCATGTAGGCAAGCATCGCGAAGAGCAGCAAGGCGCCGTTGACACCGATGGCAACGAGCGTGCGCGGTAGCTGCTGGCGATAATTGGCCGTGGCAAGCGGGAGCGTCAGGAATTTGACGACGGTCGAAAAGAAACTCAATTGCGGTCCTGTCATGCTGGCCCGCTTGACAGTTATCTTGCAGGCGGTTGGTGGCGCTGGCTGGCCAGTCGCCGGGGCTGCTAGTGTAGTGTGTGGACTGCTGGCCGGGCTACTATCCAGTCCGTAGAATCCGGATTTACCCATTTACCAGGCGTCATCACCATGCCCCGCATCAAGATCGAGCTACCCGAACACTTCAGTTTTTCGACCGACATTCCCATTTATATCAGCCACATCAACTACGGTCACCATCTCGACAATGCGCACCTGATTTCGCTCGTCTCCGAAGCGCGGGTGCGCTTCTTCAAATCGCTGGGCTATACCGAACTCGATGTCGAGGGCGTCGGTATCGTCGTCGCCGATGTCGCCGCGCAATACCGCTCGGAAGCCTTCCATGGTGAAACACTGGTCGTCGACATGGGCGCCAACGATTTCAACAAATACGGCTGCGATCTGGTCTGGCGTTTGAGCGACAAGGCCAGCGGCCGCGAAGTGGCGCGTGGCAAGCATGGCATCATGTTCTTCGACTACACCGCCCGCCAGGCGACTTTGGTGCCGCCAGGATTCATTGCCAAGCTCGGCGCCTGATGATTCCGATCCGTTACGTCGAGCCGGTCTTCCGTCCGCCGAGCGAGGCGTGAGGTTTGGTGTCGCTGCTCGATACGACGCGACGACTCCCGTGTCTTTCATGAACCGCCGTATGCGGAACTGCACGCACGGTGGTGTGAGAGGGCGACGGGGGGACTCCGTCCCCTACTCAATGCTGCTTGGGCGGCCAGGGACGGGTTTCGAAACGGAAGAGTGCTGGCGATTCGGTGTCGATATAGCCGCGCGTCCAGCCCATGATCGGATAGCCGTGGGTTTCCACGCGGACGAAATTGTTCAGCAGCCGGCCTTCCTTGTCCCGGAGCGGGCGATCGATCCGGCTGATGTGCGAGTCGCCATGGACGGCGACGACCTGGCCGATGAATTGCGATGTTTCGTGGTGTAGTAACGCCAGAAACTCTCGGTAGCCCTGATGGGCAAAGCCCTGGTTGAAATGTGTGAAGCCCGGGTTGGCCTGGAAGAGCAGGACAATGCCGGCCAGTTTGTCGCGCCGGGCCAGGGCAAAATTTTCCTTGAGCCAGTCGATGACGACCGGATTGCGGGCCAGGAATTCCGGGCTCGGTTGTCTGGTCAGCCCCCAATTGTTATTGCCACCGGGCAGGTTGAGCGTAACGAATAATACCGGGCCAAGGCGAAAGCGAGCGTGCTCCGGATAGTTGCCGGGCTGGCGTTCAAGCGTCAGCTTTTTCTGGCCAAGTGAAAAGCCATCGCTCCAGAACAGGCTGCGCAATTTGTTCAGGCGCTCCAGGGGAAGGTAGCTGCCATTCGAAACGCGATCACAGTCTGACCATTCATTGTCACCGGGCACATAGACGAAGGGTGCGCGTGAAGCCGCGAAGAGCTGGCGGCGATCTTCGAAAAGGCTGTCGTCACAGTGCTGGCTGCCGGATTTTATGTCGCCGATGTGGGCGACGAATTCGACCTGGCTGTCGGCGATGGCCTCGAGCATTTTCGGCAGTTCGGCCCGCTCGTGCTCGGAATAGGGCGTGTCGCCGATGAGCGCGAAGCGCCAGACGTCCGCATGGGCTTGGCTCATCATGCCGATGAATGGCAAAAACCATTTCAATTTTGGCCAAAATTTCCGGTTGACCGTGGGAATGGACCATGAGCGCCTCAACGGAGCAAACCCTTCAGCGCATAGAGCACATCGAGCGCCTCGCGGGGCGTCAGGCTGTCCGGGTCGATGGTGGCGAGCTGGTCGAGGGCCGGGTGCGGTTCCGGCTCGGGCGCTTCTGGCGAAAAATCCTGGGCGAAAAGGTCGGGTTGCAGCGGATCGACCGTGGCGCGTTGTTCGAATTCGCGAAGCTGCTTGCGGGCGGCGCGGACGACTGCCGTCGGGATGCCGGCCAGCGCCGCAACCTGGATCCCGTAGCTCTGGTTGGCCGGGCCTTCTTCAACCGCGTGCATGAAGACGATGCGGTCGTTGTGTTCGACGGCGCCGAGATGGACGTTGGCCAGTTCGGTGTATTCGTGCGACAGCCGGGTCATCTCGAAGTAGTGCGTGGCGAACAGCGTCAGGCAGCGGTTCTTGTCGATCAGGTGGCGCAGGATGGCGAAGGCCAGCGCCATGCCGTCGAAGGTCGAGGTGCCGCGGCCGATTTCGTCCATCAGGACGAGGCTGTTGGCCGTCGCATGGTGCAGGATGGCGGCGGCTTCGGTCATTTCGACCATGAAGGTTGAACGCCCGGAAGCCAGGTCGTCGGAAGCCCCGATGCGGGTGAAGATGCGGTCGAGCGGGCCGAGCACGCAGCGGTCGGCCGGCGTGTAGCAGCCGATGTGGGCGAGCAGGGCGATCAGCGCGACCTGCCGCATGTAGGTCGATTTACCGCCCATGTTCGGGCCGGTGATGAGTAGCAGGCGGCGGTTTTCGGCGAGCAGGCAGTCGTTGGCGATGAAGGTTTCGGCATTGTTGGCCAGTTCGCCCTCGACCACCGGATGACGGCCGCCTTCCACGGTCAACCCGATTTCTGCGGCAAATTCGGGCTTGCACCAGTTGCGCTTGAGGGCGGTTTCAGCGAAGCCGGCCAGCAGGTCGAGGTGGGCGACGGCGCGGGCGATGACTTGCAGCGTTGGAATGACTGGTTGCAGATCGTCGAGAATCGCTTCGTAGAGCAGCTTTTCGCGGGCCAGCGCCCGCTCCTGCGCCGACAGCGCCTTGTCCTCGAAAGCCTTGAGTTCCGGCGTGATGTAGCGCTCGGCATTCTTGAGGGTTTGCCGGCGGCGGTAGTCTTCCGGGATTTTCTCGGTATTGGCGTGCGTGACTTCGATGTAGAAGCCATGCACCTTGTTGTATTCGACCTTGAGGCTGCTGATGCCGGTCCGCTCGCGTTCGCGGGCTTCCATGTCGACCAGATAGGCGCCGCAGTTGTCGTTGAGCGAGCGGTATTCGTCGAGATCGGCATCGAAGCCCAGGGCAATGACGCCACCGTCGCGAATCTGCGCGGCCGGTTCGCTGCCGATGGAACGGACGAGCAGATCGAGCGTGGCGAATGGTGTGTCGAGATCGCCGAACAGCTGCCCAACCAGCGGCGAGACAGCGCCGGCCAGCGGGGCGCGCAGGCCATCAAGCCGGGCCAGGGATTCGCGCAGGCTGGCCAGGTCGCGCGGCCGGGCGTTGCGCAGGGCGATACGGCCGGCAATGCGTTCGATGTCGGCAATGCCGCGCAGGCCGCGACGGATTTCGCCGGCGATGCGCCCGTAATCTTCGAGAAGGAATTCGACCGCGCCATGGCGAGCAGCGGGCAGGTCGCGTTCACGCAGTGGGTGATGCAGCGTGTGACGGAGCAAGCGCGAGCCCATGCTGGTCACGCAGTTGTCGAGCAGCGAGAACAGGGTTGGCGAGGGCTGGCCGCGGAGGGTTTCAGTCAATTCCAGATTGCGCCGCGTGGCGAGATCGAGGCCAAGGTAGGCGCCTTCGATCTCCACGGTCAAGCCGCGTAAATGGGTCAATTTTCCGGCCTGCGTTGCCTGCGCGTATTGGAGCAGGGCGCCGGCGGCGGCGATGGCTGGCTTTAGCCCTTCAGCGCCAAAGCCGGCCAGTGAGGCGACTTCAAACTGATCACAGAGCAGGCGACGGGCCGAGTCGAATTCGAAATACCAGTCCGGCTGCCGGGTGCGGGCGACGTCGAGGCCGAAATTGGGCGTCCAGCTTTCCGGGTAAAGGATTTCGGCTGGGCGGATGCGTTCCAGCGCTGCCGGAATCTGCTCGGCCGGCACTTCAAGCAAAACGAATTCGCCGCTGGCCAGATTGAGCCGGGCCAGACCGGCCGTGTTGCGCAGCGTGGTAACAGCGAGCAGCCAGATGTCCTGCTTGTCGTCGATCAGCGCCGCATCGGTCAGCGTGCCGGGCGTGACGATGCGCGCCACGGCCCGTTCGACCGGGCCCTTGCTGGTTGCCGGATCGCCGATCTGCTCGCAGATGACGGCCGATTCGCCGAGCTTGACCAGGCGGGCAAGGTAGGGCTCAAGCGAGTGAAAAGGGATGCCGCACATCTTGATCGGCACGCCAGCCGACTGACCGCGCGTGGTCAGCGTGATGTCGAGCAGGCGCGCCGCCTTTTCCGCATCTTCATGGAACAGTTCGTAGAAGTCGCCCATCCGGTAGAACAGCAAGGTATTCGGGTGGCTGGCCTTGAGTGCCAGATATTGCCGGATCATCGGTGTGTGTTTGGAAAGGTCGATGTTCTTGAAATTCATTGAGTGGTATCACGAGGTTATTCTTGGGCTTGACTTGGCGGCTGATGTGTCGTGACGAACTTTGAATCATTAGCCGAGGATGAGGTGCTCTGTCGGATGGGAAATTGAGGCAAAACAGGCTGCTATTTTGATATAAAAAGCGCCACTCTCATCATATTCATGATGATTTCACCAGAGATCCAGGTGCCCCGCCGCTCAGTTGGTGGCGGCAGATAATCGCACGCAACACCTCATCGAAAGGGGTGTTTAGCTGCTCAGACAGTTCCATTAGAAACACGTATTGCGTACCACGGAGGCTAATCTCGTACGCTTCAACAATATTGCACTCTGCCTCGCGCTCGAACGCCAAGGACAGGTTTGTGGAACTAAGAGATGCGCAATCGTCTGACATAAATTTCTTAAGAATGTGGCGAACCGCACCTGAAACACTAATGGTTTCCATCGCGGAGATGCGGTCCAGTACTCGTAACTGTTTTTTGTCCAAGCAAACCCGTACCTTATGCCATGCATCGCTGGCTGCGGATGTTTCAGGGACCCTGTTTGTTGTAGGTATCAGATCGGGCGCGCCTTGTGCATTCGAAATTGGTGCTACCGCTGTGACCGATGTCGAAGCGCAACTCTGTCGTGCCCAGCGTATTACCGGGCGCTCAACAAGTACATAGGAAAGCGCCGCGACGATAACCGTCACTACAAAGCTAGTGAGTGCGAACAACCACCAGTAATCCGTGGGCACGAGACCCGACTGTTCGAACAGTCGGAACAGAGTTTTCTGGATTGGATAGTGGAAGATATATATTCCATAGGAGATTGTTCCCAGCCAACGCAGGGGGCGGGATTCGAGAGCCGCTCTTGCAAGCTGTGCTCGGGGTGCAACTAAGATCATTGCTGCGAGGAGGAGAGGAATGATCGGCCAGTTGTAGTGACCGGTGGGCGCTTGCAGGAAATCATCCAGCGGAGTGCTGAGGATGAAAAAGACGCTAGCTGCACAGGAAAAAAACACTGCATCAGCGGTTCCCGCCCAGAGACTGATCTTGTTTTTGCGGGGCAGTCGGGTCCGGACGAATAGTGAGGCCGTGGCCAGACCGATCAGGAAGTAGGTTAGGTGCGCCAGAGTCGAATAGGTCAGGACAAAGCTGTCTGGCCCTGAAATGTAAAGCGAGAAGGGCCAGATATCGGTTACCTGAATGGGCCACTGATCGCGTACGAGAAGAAGGGACACCAATCCGTAGTTTGCGCCATAGGTTCCGATGGCAAGTAGCGAGACTGCCAGCAGGGCCATGCTGGAAGAAAGAGGCCGCAAAGCCAGCATGATCAGTGGCAATAGAAAATAAAACTGCATCTCTACTGCAAGTGTCCAGAACGGCGAGTTCAGGCTGAGAATTTGTCCGTCATTGATATTGTGCAGAAAGAACAGATGCGAGAGTACGTTGTTGAGACTGGGGAGGGTTCCTCTTGCTGCCATGACGATCAGCAAGCCGCCAAGGCAGAGGTAGTAGGCCGGCAGTACACGTGCTAGGCGACGTACAAAGTAAGCCTTGATGTCGACTTTGCTTTCGCATGCGAGTGCGTGTTTCCAGAATGGCAGCGACAACAGGAAGCCGCTGAGGACGAAGAAAAGAGCGACCCCGGTGTTGCCGTTGGCCAGCCAGCGCTTTAGTTCGAATGGACCTATCGTGACGTCGAGGCCCATCATCTGATTGAAATGAACCCCAAAGACGCTTAGGGCAGCCAATGCACGGAGCCCGTCCAATCCGTCCAGGTGATCCGTGTTGGCTGATGGTTGTCTCTCAACAGGTTTTGCAATAGAGGCATCTCTGGATTGGGCTTCACCGATGCATGGTTGGCTGAACTGTGTCGAATCTTGCACTGTCGTTGCAAGGAAGATTCCAATGGCCAAAGCCAATAAGGGGTCGGTGATTTCCGGCGTGCCACCCACGGTCTGTGTCTGAAGATACTCTTGAACGCCAATTGCTGTTGCTAGAATGAAAGTTCCCTTCGACCAAGACAGGCCACTCTCGCGCAATAGCCAAAGCACACTTCCAAATTGGAACAGCTTGCGCAAAAGTGCTGCGAGGTTTCTGGACATGTCGCCCTCCAACAGGCCCGTAAAGGGTAACCAGTGGAAGCTCCTTGTCGCGTAAAAGGAATCCCAGGGTAGCAGATTTGAAGCTAGCGTCGCACCAAGCAAAGCGATGCCGAGTGTGCTCGCTTTCAAGCGATTGCAGCCCGCAATCCAGACCGCTCCAGCAGCAACGCTTCCGGCTACCTCACTGACCGACAGATCGCCGCCAATCAGGAAAGGTTGGATAGCCAGAACAGCCATCGGTATCACTGGCAACAGCCAGTCGCGGCGATCCAGATGTGGCCTGAGCAGATAGAGTACGGTTAGCCAAGATACAAAATATATCGCTGTTTCCGGTAACGACAATGCTGGATACAGAACGAGAGGTTTGAACGCTGCCCGAACGACCGAAAAGTCGAGGGAGGGAACTAGCGGCAGTAATTGCGACAAAACCCATGCGCTCGCCAATAACAACGGAATGGATCCTGATCTCGTTCCAGTGAACGACGCTTCAAGGCGATGTGTCCAAGGCTGGCCGGCTATCCAGGTGCCTAGGAAAATCCCGCACAAGTTGAGGAGTATGTCGAAAAAGGATGGGTCACGTGTCGGTAACGCCAGTTGTCCGACTTGAAGAACTATTGCTAGTCCCACACCGGATGCTACCAGTGCGGCCATTTGTGACTTGCCTCCTTTTGTTGGCACAAACGCCCGAACGCCGAATAATCCGTAGGGTGCGAACAGAATAATGTTGCCGAGGGTATCGCCCGGGCCGGGAACAGTCAGCGAAAATAAAGCGCTCAGGCGAGACGTCAGGCGGGTTTCGGACGCCAAGGCGAAATCGAATGGATATAGCGATCCATAGCTGATCAGAAATACCAAAAAAGAAAACATGCCTCGGGCGACGGTATTCGGCGCTTTATGCAACGGGACGGCCAATGAGCCAATGACTGTTTTCGCCGGGGTGTGGGGAGGTGTTGCCAAACGAAGACCTAGTCCTAAAACAAGAGCGAACGCCGCCTGAATGGCTATCCAGCCCCCTATCGAAGCTAGCGTGGACCATTCACCTGTGCGATGCCCAAGTAACAGAAATTCCAGTGCAGAATACTGAACGTCATCGTACTTTCGGATTGTCTGGTTCAGGCCGGAGACAATTGCTAAGTATCCCAGCGGCGTCAGCAGAATATTTCCAAGCAGCGCCGATTTTGCCGAGATCAGGTGAACCATGGATGCCCAAAACAACACGCCGCCAAGAGCCAGGAGTTCAAGCGTCACGTAGCACCATACTATTCCAGGCAATCCGAGAGTATCCATTTGGGAAATCAACTCGACCACGTTCGTGGTGATCGCCCAATCTACGACGATCAACTTGCTGCACCAAAGCGTCAAAGCCGTGACTGCCCAAAAGAGCAACCTAACTGGCGATACTCGATGAGTCTTATCAGCGTTATCAAAGAGATTGACGGCGAGTGATACAAGAATGGGCACAGGCGCGTAAAGCCCGATATAGCGCCCACACAATTCAACGTAGTACGTTAGCTTTGGATTGATTGCGATAAAGTGAAAGGCGAGAGGGGGTAACGATCGGCTGCTATACCAACGTTCTTGGGTCCAGACGGGGGAGCCGAGAATATCGTGAAAGGATTCTGGGGTGACGGCAAGGCTCAGAAACAGGAAACTAACCATGCTGATGCCCGCAGCAAGTAAGGGAATCCATAGAGAATGCAACGGCCCTAGGCGCACTACCTGAATCATGAATCCGCTTCCGAGGCCAAACCAGCATAGCCAAAGGCCAAACATCAGCCAGTTCAACGGATTTCCGCTGTGCCACATTAGTTCGCGGAGGTTGTAAGGGGTGCCAGGCAGTTCCGTGAGAATTGAGAAAAGAGCACCCAAGCAAAAGGCCACAATAATGACATAGAGGCTGATTTGAAATTTGTTGGGTTGTTTGGTAACAAAAGACTGCATGAACCAATCCTCAAGAAAAGATCAAATTACCGTCAAAAATCAATTGTACGTCGTGTTGTTAGGCTCTCTTCCCTGATCAAATATGCCATACAGGTTATATTTGGGGCCGGATGTCCATTGTTGTGAACGGGTGTAAAGATTACTGTCGTATTTCGCGGATATTTTCCGGTCGACCGTAGCAATCGCCGGTGCTGCGGAAGGGGTTGATGTCGAGGCCGCCGCGCCGCGTGTAGCGGGCGTGGACGGCCAGCGCCTCGGGCGCGCAATGCTTCTGGATGTCGGTGAAAATCCGCTCGACGCACTGTTCGTGGAATTCGTTGTGATTGCGGAAGGAAACGATGTAGCGCAGCAGCCCGGCCCGGTCGATGGGGCGACCACGATAGCGGATGACGACCATTGCCCAGTCCGGCTGGCCGGTGACCAGACAGTTCGATTTGAGCAGGTGGGAGAACAGCGTTTCTTCAACGATTTCGCCAGCTCGCGTGGTCAGGAGCTCGGGGGCCGGCTGGTAGCGGTCGCAGGCAATATCCAGATCGTCGAGACAGATGCCTTCCGGAATGGCGATCACGGCTTGCGGACGGTCGGCTAGTGGTTCGAGTGCGACGCCGAGCGGCTTGCCGGTGGCGGCCGAGAGGTCGCGTGCTAGCGTCTGCGCGACGGTTTCAATATCGGCGAAAATGCTCTGGTTGAAGGAGTTCAGGTAAAGCTTGAATGACTTGGATTCAATCAGGTTCGGGCTATCGGCCGGCACGCGGAAGGTGCCGACGGCAACAACCGGTTTGCCCTTCGGATTGAGCCACGACAGTTCATAGGCATTCCACAAATCCTCGCCGACAAAGGGCAGGGCGCCATCGGCAATGCCGAGTTCGCTGCGCTTGAGCTGGCGCGGAATGGGGTAGAGCAACTCGGGCGTGTAGTGGCTCTGGTATTCCGTGGCTTTGCCCAAGGGCGAGGCGCTGCTCGGGTCGGTGGTGTTGATCGACGAATTCATGGGGGCAGATTTTACCGCAAGGCCTCAGGGCATCTGCAGTTCGATCAGATGCGGGCCGCCGGCAGCAAGCGCTGCGCGCAGCGTCTTTCTGAAGTCGTCAATCGAGTCTGCGCGGCCAAAGCCAAGGCCGAAAGTCAGCGCCGCATGCTCGAAACTGATTTGCTGCGGGGTACGCCAGCCTTGTACGAATTCAGGCAGCTCGCGCTGGGGCAGATGATCGAAAATGCCGCCCCCAGCGTTGTTGACCACAACAATCACGGCATTTCGACCCTGGGCCAGCGCCAGTCCGCCCAGGTCATGCTGGGTGGTCAGGTCGCCAAGCAGGGCAACGACATTGCCATGAACCGCGGCAATCCCCATGGCAGTCGAGATGTTGCCGTCAATACCGTTGGCACCACGGTTGCCGTAAAAGTGGATGGCTTTTTCGCCACTGCCTGACAGGCTGTCCAGTTGGCGGATGGCCAGCGAGTTGCCGATGAAGAACGGCGTGGCATGCTGAATTTCTTCGAGCATGGCAGCAATGTGGCCAGCGTCAGGCCTCTCCGCGGCAATAACCTCCTGTTCGGCAAAGTCCTGTCGCCAGCCACCGGGGGCGGCAACGAGTGATTCTGCCAGCAACGCGGTGCAAACATCGGCCGGCTCGGCGCGGAACAGATGGGTCAGCCGATGCGCGGGATCACTCCAGCGTGGCCATGGTTCGACCACGGCATGGATCTGCCGGATTCCCCCCACGTAGTTTTGCAGGTTGCGGGTGAGCGGGAAGGTGCCGAAGCGCAACACCCATTCCGGTTGATGCTGCTCGGAGAATGCCTGATTGCTCAGCCAGTGGTTGTAACGAACGCACAGACGCGATCGATCATGATCCCCGTAGCGCAGGCCGGACAGCGGTTCGGCAAGAATAGGGGCATTGAGCCGCTTGGCCAGGGCGGCAATGGCTTTTCCGTCCTCACGAAGTGCCGGCATCTCGCCGCAGACAATGACGCCGGGACGTCCGCTGATGCGGATGGCAAAGTCGCGAATATCTTCTGGTGCTGGCTGCAGCGTCGGATGGGCAACGCGGATGGAGTCCGGAATTTCCGCTTCGGCGGTATCCGCCAAAGGAAGCAGCGACTCGCGGAACGGCTGGTTGATATGGACAAGGCCGGGGTGGGGCCAAGTCGCCTGCTCATAGGCGCGAGCAGCGAAGCGGTGCAGGTAAGCCGGATCAAACCCGTTGTCCGGTGTGCCGAGGGCATGGCTGGCGCGGACGTGCGAGCCGAAAAGCCCGATCTGGTCGACGGTCTGATTGGCTCCGCAGCCCTGCAGTTCAGGCGGGCGATCAGCCGAGATCAGGAGCAGTGGAACGCCAGACTGGCTGGCCTCGATGACTGCCGGAAGCCAATTGGCCGGGGCCGTCCCTGAGGTGGCCAGCACTAGTACGGGCCGCCGGCTGGCTTTGGCAATACCGAGCGCGAAAAATGCCGCGCTTCGCTCGTCGACCGCAACATGGCAGCGTAGCCGGGGCTGGCGCAACATGGCGAGTGCCAGCGGCGTCGAGCGCGAGCCGGGGGAGATGACGGCATCGGTGGTGCCAGCCGCGACAAAGCCGGCGACCATGGCCTGCGACCAGGAGAAATTGAGCGTACCGGTATCGGTCATCGTTTCCATAGCACGGCTGAAAACGTCAAATTGTAGTCGTAGCCGGGCACCCGGAACCATAGCCCCATGCTATTATTCGCCGCTCGTTGCAGCCCGCCAAAACCGGGCGCCATGATGCGGAGTGGTAGTTCAGTTGGTTAGAATACCGGCCTGTCACGCCGGGGGTCGCGGGTTCGAGTCCCGTCCACTCCGCCAGCTACCGTCAAGCCCGAAAGCTATTGCTTTTCGGGCTTTTCTGTTTTCCGGTAGCCTTCCCTAGGGTAACACCGGGTTCCCTGTCTTTTCCCGCTGGCATAAGCTATGACCGAATAATACAAATAAACCAAGGTATTCGGTAATGTCTGAGAGCGGCAGCAATCGTAAGGGTAGCGACTTCTGCAATCTGGAGTATTTGCTGGTTAATCTGGGACGAAACCAGGCTGCTGCGGAACGACTGATTCACATTTTTCTTGAAAATGCCCCGGCGCTATGTCGGCGACTGGAAACTGCTGCAGCGCAGGGTGATCTGCCGACGCTGAAAGATGTGCTGCATGACATTCGCAGCAGTTGCGTCCTGTTCTCCGGGAACCGTTGTCTCGATCAGGCTCGTGAGATCGAACAACTCGTTCGCGAACATCTTCTCGAAGCTCCGATTGGCAATTCAGCACCCGACTGGCCGTCAATGTCGGCCCCGTTGATCCTGTGCATACAGTGCATGGAAGCCGAACTGCAGGGTTTCCTGATCGACAGGGAAGGCTGAGTCCCTATCCGTTCAGGGGCAACTGACGATGCCTGTGTGAAGCGCAAATCGGGTCAGGCCGGTTACATCGTGGACGCCGATTTTTTCCATCAGACGACTGCGGTGAAATTCAACGGTTTTCGGGCTGATACCCAGTTCACGGGCAATTTCCTTGGTGGTTCTGCCTGATGCCACGTGGCGGAGAATCTCGGTTTGCCGTGTGGTCAATCGAGATATGTGGCCAGAGTCGCATTCGGCCTCCGAGCGCAAGTTCATCGCATTGAGTTTCGGCGACAGGAAGCGTCCACCGTCGAGTACAGTGGTCAGCGCTTGCAGTAGCTCGGCAAGTACAAAGTCCTTCAATAAATAGCCATTGACGCCTGCGTTAAGTGCCTGCTCGACGATTTCCTGACGGTCAATGCTGGACAGCACGAGAATTCTGGTTTCCCGATCGAACTGGCGAATGGTACGCGCCACCTCGATGCCTGATGGCCCGGGCATGGCAATGTCGAGCAGGACGACGTCGGGTTGCAGCTTGCGAATGGCGGCAATGGTTTCGTGGCCATCCGCGCATTCGGCTTCGATAAGGTATCCCGGAAGCGTCTCGATAATGGCGCGGATGCCGGCGCGTATCAGTAACTGGTCATCCGCGAGAACAATTCGTATCGTTTTCATGGTTATCACAAGGATATGCCAAAGAGCCACATTCAGGTTTACTAAACGACATAGTCATTTGTGAGTATGGCAATACGACGAACAAAAATGATACTGCGAAAGCTGGATGGCTTTAGTGAAGGCGTTCCTTCATGGCGCGCTGGGCTTCCCGCTTTGAATCCTTGTCCAGCGCATCGGCACGTTTGTCGTGCTGTTTCTTGCCTTTGGCCAGGCCGATTTCAAGCTTGATCCGGCCACGCACGAAGTGCAGGTCGATGGGCACCAGCGTGTAACCGGCACGCTCTACCTTGCCGATCAGCTTGCCGATTTCGTTGGCGTGCAAGAGCAGCTTTCGCGTGCGTATCGGGTCATGCTGGTTGTGGGTGGAGGCGGTCGCCAGCGGGCTGATGTGCATCCCGATCAAGTAGATCTCACCGCTTTTGATGATGACGTAGGATTCCTTGATGTTCATTCGGCCGGCGCGAATGGCCTTGACCTCCCAACCTTCGAGGGCAATGCCAGCTTCGTACTTTTCTTCGACAAAATAGTCGTGAAAGGCTTTTTTGTTGACCGTAATGCTCATGCTACCGGCTGTTCCTTTAAAATCGCGATTCTACAGGAAACAGGAATACTGCCGCTGCATGGCCCTCGTTGAAAAGACCGTCTTGATCGAGCAATCTGCCGAACGCATGTTCGAACTGGTGGACCGTTGCGAGGATTACCCCGCATTCCTGCCCTGGTGCAGCCATACCGAGCTCAAGTTTCGCGATGCGGCGAAAACTGCAGCGACGCTGCATATCAACTACCATTCGGTGAAATCCTGCTTTACGACGGAAAACGACAAGGAGTTTCCCCGGCTAATGAAAATTCGCCTGGTCGACGGGCCATTCCGTCGCCTCGAAGGTTCATGGCATTTCAAGGCGCTGGCCGAAAACGCCTGCAAGATTGAATTCCAGTTGCACTACGAGTTTTCCAGCAAATTGTTCGAAAAGGTGATCGGCCCGGTGTTCAGCCATATTGCCAACACGTTTGTCGATGCCTTCGTGCGCCGTGCTACGCAGGTTTATGGAGCCAGCCATGGCTGAAATGTTGAGTGTCGAGGTTTGTTATGCCCTTTCAAACAAGCAGGAGTTTGTCCGCGTCAAATTAAATGAAGGGGCGACGCTGCAACAGGCGCTTGATGCCTCCGGGTTGCTCGAGAAATATCCGGAAATCGACCTGAAGAAGAACAAGTTCGGTATCTGGAACAAGCTTTCCAAGCCTGACTCCGTATTGCGCAATCTGGATCGCGTCGAAATTTACCGGCCGCTGATTGCCGATCCGAAAGAGGTTCGGAAGCAACGGGCGGCCGAGGGCAAGGTCATGAAAAAAGGCGCCGGGGATGCCGACGCCGAGGGCTGAAGCTGAACTTTCTGCTTATTTGCAGGAGTCAGCCATGAATTTGCGAGCCCGTTCGATTTCCTGTTCGCGCAGGGTGCTATCCATCAGTTTGCGTTCGCCCTTGTCATCGTAAACCGTGAGCGGCTGATTGGCTTCCAGTGCTGCCAGGTTGCGCCGGGCGCGGTCGCAGTTTTCACTTTTTTCCTTTTCGGCCGCCTGTTCCTTGGCCTGCTTGTCGGCCTTCTCTCTGGATTCCTGCTGCCGTTTCTTGAAGTCGAGATCCTTTTCCGCGATAGTCTTCGGCGCATCGGCAACTTTGGGGGCATCAGCCGTTTTTTCCGGAATGGCCTCCGAAACAACAGCGGGTTTCACGCCGCCGATGGACCGCCTTCCCTTGGCCGTTGCCGGGGGCGGAACGTCTGAAACAACCGTCTGGCCATTGCTGTCCTTCCATTGATAGGTTTCCGCCTGGGCTGACATGACTGCCACGGTCAACGGGAAAAACAGGGCAAAAATGAAGGTGGGTTTCGAGGTCATCTGGGTTTCCTTGGCTTTTCTGTATAATACGATTTTGTGACCTTGGATTAAAGGCTAAAGGCCATGCGACTGCTGCAAAAAGCCCTGACTTTCGACGACGTACTGCTCGTCCCCGCACACTCCCAGATTCTCCCCCGCGATGTTAGCCTGGCCACCCGGCTGACCCGTAACATTACTCTGAACCTGCCTTTGCTTTCTGCCGCCATGGATACCGTGACGGAAGGTCGCCTTGCGATCGCGATGGCCCAGGAAGGTGGCATCGGCATCATCCACAAGAATCTGTCCTCCAAGGCCCAGGCGGCCGAGGTGGCCAGGGTGAAGCGGTTTGAGTCCGGCATTCTCAAGGATCCGATCACCGTTTCGCCGACCATGACCGTGCGTGATGTGATCGAAATTACCCGCCAGTACAAGATTTCCGGTTTGCCGGTGATCGATCGTTCGGGCAAGGTGGTGGGCATCGTCACCAATCGCGACCTGCGCTTCGAGACGAATCTCGATCAGCCGGTCAAGGCCATCATGACGCCGCGCAAGCGTCTGGTTACCGTCCGGGAGGGCGCCAGCGTCGAGGATGCCAAGGAACTGATCCGCAAGCACCGTCTCGAGCGCGTGCTGGTCATCGACGATGAGTGGCACATGCGTGGCCTGATCACTGTCAAGGACATCCTGAAGTCTACCGAACATCCACTGGCCAACAAGGATTCCTCCGGACGCCTGCGGGCCGGTGCAGCCGTTGGTGTTGGTGCCGGCACCGAGGAACGCGTTGAACTGCTGGCCGAAGCCGGTGTTGATGTGATCGTGGTCGATACCGCCCACGGTCACTCGCAGGGCGTACTCGACCGCGTCCAGTGGGTCAAGAAGAACTTTCCGCAGATCGAAGTCATCGGCGGCAACATCGCTACTGCCGATGCGGCACGTGCCCTGGTTGATATGGGTGCCGATGGCGTCAAAGTTGGTATCGGTCCCGGCTCCATTTGCACGACACGTATCGTTGCCGGTGTCGGCGTGCCGCAAATCACCGCCATCCAGAACGTCTCCGATTCGCTCAAGGGAACTGGCGTACCGATGATCGCTGACGGCGGTATCCGTTACTCCGGCGACATTGCCAAGGCAATTGCTGCAGGTGCCGATACGGTCATGCTCGGTGGTCTGTTTGCTGGTACGGAAGAAGCTCCGGGCGAGGTTGAACTGTTCCAGGGCCGTTCCTACAAGTCTTATCGCGGCATGGGGTCGCTCGGTGCGATGCAGGCTGGCTCCTCGGATCGCTACTTCCAGGAAGCCACCTCGAATGTCGACAAATTCGTGCCGGAAGGTATCGAAGGTCGTGTTCCCTACAAGGGCTCCGTGCTCGCCGTGATCCACCAGTTGATGGGTGGCCTGCGCTCGTCGATGGGTTATCTCGGTAGCCCGACCATCGCCCACATGCATGACAATGCCTGTTTCGTCGAAATTACCTCGGCCGGCATCCGTGAATCTCACGTCCACGACGTGCAGATCACCAAGGAAGCGCCGAACTACCATCTCGACTGATCTTTTCCGTGTTACTGAGGGCGGCTCCGGGAGCCGCCCTTTTTATTCAAGGTTTTGAAAATGGCTCACCAGAAAATCCTCATCCTCGATTTCGGTTCCCAGGTCACCCAACTAATCGCCCGTCGTGTGCGCGAAGCCAAGGTCTTCTGCGAAATCCATCCGTACGATGTTTCGGACGAATTCATTCGCAGCTACGGCGCCCAGGGCATCATCCTGTCCGGCGGACCGAGTTCGGTGACCGAGGGAGATACCCCGCGCGCCCCGGAAATCGTTTTCCAGCTCGGTGTTCCGGTGCTCGGCATCTGCTACGGCATGCAGACCATGGCCCAGCAACTGGGTGGCAAGGTGATGACCGCCGAAGCGGCCGGCAAGTCCCGCGAATTCGGCTACTCGGAAGTGCGCGCCCATGGCCATACTGCGCTGCTCAATGACATCGCCGACTTCACGACGGCGGAAGGCCACGGCATGCTCAAGGTCTGGATGAGCCACGGCGATTCGGTGATGGAATTGCCAGCCGGCTTCAAGAAAATGGCCTCGACGCCATCCTGCCCGATTGCTGCGATGGCCGACGAGGATCGCAAGTTCTACGCCGTCCAATTCCACCCGGAAGTGACCCATACGCTGCAAGGCCGCGCCATTCTTGAGCGCTTTGTGCATGGCATCTGCCGATGCGGCACCGACTGGGTGATGGGCGATTACATTGCCGAAGCAGTGGCTTCCATTCGTGCTCAGGTTGGTTCCGATGACGTGATTCTTGGCCTGTCCGGCGGCGTCGATTCGAGCGTCGCTGCCGCGCTGATTCACCGTGCCATTGGTGACCAGCTAACCTGCGTTTTCGTCGATCACGGCCTGCTGCGCCTGAACGAAGGTGACATGGTCATGGACATGTTCGCCCGTAATCTTGGCCTCAAGGTCATCCGCGTCGATGCAGTCGACGACTTCATGGGCAAGTTGGCGGGAGTGTCCGACCCGGAACAGAAGCGCAAGATCATCGGCAAGGAATTTGTCGAAGTCTTCCAGGCCGAATCGAAAAAGCTGAGCGCCGCCAAGTGGCTGGCTCAAGGCACCATCTACCCGGACGTGATCGAATCAGCTGGTAAGGGCAAGAAGGGCGCCCACACCATCAAGAGCCATCACAACGTCGGAGGCCTGCCGGAAGACATGCACCTCAAGCTGCTCGAGCCGCTGCGTGAGCTGTTCAAGGACGAGGTCCGCGAACTTGGCGTCGCCCTCGGCCTGCCGCGCGAGATGGTTTATCGCCACCCGTTCCCGGGGCCGGGACTGGGCGTGCGCATTCTTGGCGAGGTCAAGCTGGAATCAGCCCGTCTGCTGCAACGCGCGGATTCCATTTTCATTGAAGAATTACGGTTGACCGTGGCAACGGCTGCCAATGCCGCTGCCGGCCTGTGCGCCGAGGCCGATATCGGCAAGAGTTGGTACGACCTGACCAGCCAGGCCTTCGCCGTCTTCCTGCCGGTCAAGAGCGTCGGCGTGATGGGTGATGGCCGCACTTACGAAAACGTCGTGGCCCTGCGTGCCGTAGTGACCAGCGATTTCATGACCGCCCACTGGGCGCATCTACCCTACGAACTGCTCGGCCGCGTCTCGAACCGGGTCATCAACGAAGTGCGCGGCCTGAACCGGGTTGTATACGATGTTTCGGGCAAGCCGCCAGCAACCATTGAGTGGGAATAATTTAGCTTCGTTTCAGGACGTCCCAAGGCGTTCCAGTTTTTCTTGAAAACCTTGTCCTGACAACAGGTTAGCGTCTCACATGGTTTCACTCTGCCTCACTCAAGCCCGTCGATTTTGACGGTATTGGTGACGGTATCGGTGAACAGGTCCTTCAACTACCACGGTTGATACCGTCAAATGGTCTGACGGTATCAACTGACGGTACGAGTTTGGAGGAAAAAGATGCTTACTGACAAGCAGTTAAGGACGCTGAAGGCAGCTGACAAGGTTTACAAGGTCGCCGACCAGCAAGGGCTGTACGTAACGGTTCTGCGTACAGGGAACATCAGCTTTCGCTACGACTATCGATTGAACGGTCGTCGCGAAACCCTCGTGATCGGCCAGTACGATCCGGGGCTCGCGGCCAAGAATCCACGAGAGGTGTCGACCCTGGAGTACGGTATGTCGTTGTCGCTTGCCGAGGCGCGTCAACTCCTGGCGAATGCGCGACGAGCCATCGAACAGGGCGAGAGCCCGTCCCGTGCGAAGGTGGAAAAACGGATCGAAGCCAACGAGGGAATGACCTTCGGGAACTGGGCTGAAAAGTACTTTGCCGAAGCCAAGCTGGCAGAGTCGACACGTGCAATGCGGAAGGCCATCTACGATCGCAACCTAGCCACGGAGTTCGGTCGTCTAAAGCTGGAAGAAATTACGCCGTCGCGTTTGCTGGCGAGGTGCGAAAAAATCAAGGAGCGTGGTGCGCCTGCACCGGCAGTTCAGTCGCGGGATATCGTGCTTCAGATTTTCCGCTTCATCCAGGCGAGAGGGTTGTGAGTACGGTCACCAATCTCGATGGTATTCGCTGCCGAACTGGTCAAGCAGCGTGATGGTGAAGGGTGACCCCCCTCAGGGAACTTGAACAAACGAACCCTTCGGGGGAGTCTCCGGTTACCAAGCCAAGAGACCGTTCA
>JAUYEI010000110.1 GCA_030691385.1 Azonexus sp. | reverse complement strand
GGTACTGACCATCGCCTACTTTGATCGACTCAGGGTGCCACGACTCTCATGACCTCAACTTCTCGAACCGCCCGGTGCGGACCCGCATGCCGGGTGGTGTGGCAGGGGCGCAGCCTATAATGGCTGCCCCCTATGCCGATTGCTGGGCTAAAAATGGAAATCTTTGCTTCTTCTTCTTCTACTTGAATTCGGCTGCACTGCCCCCAACTCTCAATCCACGTTCTTAATGTTTCATTGGGAGTTTCTAGTATGTCCGAGTCTGCAACCGCGAACGCAAATCGCGAAACCCTGGGCTTCCAGGCTGAAGTAAAGCAACTGCTGCAACTGATGATTCACTCCTTGTATAGCAACAAGGAAATTTTTCTGCGCGAGCTGGTTTCCAACGCTTCCGACGCCTGCGACAAGCTGCGTTTCGAAGCGCTGAACAATAGTGCGCTCTACGGCGATGATGGCGATCTGAAGATTCGTATCGCCTTCGACAAAGACGCCCGTACGATCACCATTTCCGACAATGGTATTGGCCTGTCGCGCGACGAAGCGGTCGAGCATCTCGGGACCATCGCCAAGTCCGGTACCAAGGAGTTTTTCTCGGCACTGACCGGTGATCAGGCCAAGGATGCCCATTTGATCGGGCAGTTCGGTGTCGGCTTCTATTCGTCGTTCATCATTGCCGACAAGGTCACGGTGGTTTCCCGTCGTGCCGGTGTCGAGGCCAATCAGGCTGTCTGCTGGGAATCCGGCGGCGAGGGCGATTACACGGTTGAAATGGTCGAGAAGGCCACGCGTGGCACGGATGTCACCTTGCATCTGCGCGAAGGCGAGGATGAGTTTCTTGGCGGCTGGAAGCTGAAGTCGATCATTCGCAAGTACTCCGATCACATCACCTTGCCTATCGTGATGAAGAAGGAAGACTGGAAGGATGGCGAGCAGGTCGCGAGCGAGGAGGACGAAACCGTTAACCAGGCCAACGCGCTGTGGGTTCGCGCCAAGTCGGATATCACCGACGAGCAGTACAAGGAGTTCTACAAGCACGTCGCGCACGATTTCGAAGACCCGCTGGCGTGGACGCATGCCCGCGTCGAGGGCAAGCAGGAATACACGCAACTGCTCTACATTCCGGCTCGCGCGCCGTTCGACCTGTGGGACCGCAACGCTCGCCATGGCATCAAGCTTTACGTCCGTCGCGTCTTTATCATGGACGATGCGGAGCAACTGATGCCGCTCTACATGCGCTTCGTGCGCGGGGTGGTCGATTCCTCCGACCTGCCGCTCAACGTCTCGCGCGAAATCCTGCAGCAGAGCAAGGATATCGACGGCATCCGCAGCGGTTGTACGCGCAAGGTGCTGGGCATGCTGGAAGACATGGCCGAGAACGACAAGGAAAATTTCACCAAGTTCTGGGAAGCTTTCGGCGCCGTGCTCAAGGAAGGCGTTGGCGAGGACCACGCCAACAAGGAGAAGATTGCCGGCCTGATCCGTTTTGCGTCTACGCACAACGACACGCCCGAGCAAAATGTTTCGCTGGCCGACTACATCGGCCGCATGAAGGAAGGCCAGGAGAAGATTTATTTCGTCACGGCCGATACCTTCAATGCGGCGAAGAATAGCCCGCATCTCGAAATCTTCCGCAAGAAGGGCATCGAGGTGTTGCTCCTTTCGGACCGCGTCGATGAATGGGTCGTTGGCCACCTGACCGAGTTCGATGGCAAGCATCTGCAATCCGTCGCCAAGGGGGGGCTTGATCTGGGCAAGCTTGAAGACGAGGCCGAGAAGCAGGAAGCCGAAAAGGCAGCCGACGAGTACAAGGAATTGCTGGAGAAGGTGAAGATCTCACTTGGCGACAAGGTGAAGGATGTTCGCGTTACCTATCGTCTGACCGACTCGCCGTCCTGCCTGGTGTCTGACGAGCACGATCCGTCGGGCAATCTGGCCCGCCTGATGAAAGCGGCAGGACAGCCGATGCCGAACTCGAAGCCTATTCTCGAAATCAACCCGCAGCACCCGGCGGTGATGCGCTTCAAATACGAGGAAAATCGTTTCGATGACTGGGTTGCGCTGCTCTTCGAACAGGCGACGCTGGCTGAAGGCGGGCAACTCGACGATCCGGCCGGCTTCGTCAAACGCATCAATGACCTCATGATGGCGTTGTCCGGCAACAGCAAGTAAGCAACTTGAGCCTCAACGCAAAAAAGCCGCCGGACTGGCGGCTTTTTTGCGTGTGGAAATTGGCATGAATTTCCGGTTGACCGTGGCGTTGGCGCTTCGGTTTGCCGCCGCCCGCCCCGGCAAACCGGGTACACTAGCGGCCTTGCGAGAAACCGATTTCAGGCTGTTTTTGTCAGCCTGTGACCCGCTGATTCCCCGCCGTTTCTCATTCCTCTGCTATTCATAGGTATTCCGATGCACCCAGTCCACGACGTTGACTCCCTTCTCATCCTTGCCACGGCGCTTTCTTCGAAGCGGCGGCCGGCCGAGCTGGTCGAAATCGTGTCGGCGGCCGATCTGCTGCAGAAAAATATTCCCAACGAGGCGAAGCTGGTCGAGGCCTTCGACCGTCTGGGCAAGTGTGGTCTGATCAAGGCCGAGGCTGGCGGTTTCGTGCTGACCGATGCGGCGCAGGTAATCGTCACTGGACTGCCGCGCAAGGCAGAAGCAGCGGAGCTGCTGTTCGCCATCAAGGACAGGCTCTCGGCCTATAACGTCAAGGGTGAGCATGCCGGCGTTACGGTCGATCCTGCCGATGTGACGAAGGCCATTTTGGCCCATCGCGCTTCCGAGAAGACGACGGCCAAGAACCTGCTGGTGCCCAAGCCGAAACCGCAGGCCGAAGTGCACAAGCCGGGCCAGCGCCAGCGCAAGCCGATGCCGGCGCGCAAGCGCAAGGATTAAGTCGGGCATGACTGAAGACACCACTGCCGGCCAAGGTTTCGACACGCTGCCCCTGTCGCCGGCCATGCTGGCCAATCTGGCCCAGCTTGAATATCTGAGCATGACGCCGATCCAGGCCGCCAGCCTGCCGCTGGCCCTGGCCGGCAGCGACCTGATCGCCCAGGCCAAGACCGGTAGCGGCAAGACCGCCGCCTTCGGCCTGGCCTTGCTCAATCGCCTGAATACCAGCCGTTTCGCCGTGCAGGCCATGGTCCTGTGCCCGACGCGCGAACTGGCCGATCAGGTGACGCAGGAAATCCGGCGTCTGGCGCGTTTCGAAGAGAACATCAAGGTGCTGTCGCTAGTCGGCGGCTCGACGCTGCGCAATCAGGCCAACAGTCTGGAAAACGGCGTGCATATCGTTGTCGGTACGCCCGGTCGGATCATGGATCACATGGAGCGCGGCTATCTGAAGCTCGACGAGCTGAATACGCTGGTCCTCGACGAAGCCGACCGCATGCTCGACATGGGCTTTCACGACGACATCGCCTACGTCGCCAAACGCTGCCCGGCACAGCGCCAGACCCTGCTGTTCTCGGCGACCTATCCGGAGGGTATCGCTCAGCTAGCCAAACAGTTTTTGCGTCAGCCCAAGGAGGTCAAACTCCTTGAGCAGCATGAAGAAACCAAGATTCGCCAGCGTTTCTACGAGGTGAAGCATGAGGAGCGTCTGGATGCTGTCGTGCGCCTGCTCAAGCATTTCCGCCCGGTCAGCACGCTGGCCTTCTGCAACACCAAGCAGCAGTGCCGCGATCTGGTCAATGTGTTGCGCCACGCCGGCATTCATGCGCTGACGCTGAACGGCGACCTGGAGCAGCGCGAGCGTGATCAGGTGCTGATCCAGTTCGCCAACCGCAGTTGCTCGGTGCTCGTGGCGACCGATGTGGCGGCGCGTGGTCTGGATATCGACCAGCTCGAAGCGGTCATCAACGTCGATGTGACGCCCGATCCGGAGATTCACATTCACCGCATTGGCCGCACTGGCCGGGGCGACGAGGAAGGCTGGGCGCTCAGCCTGTGCAGTTCCGGCGACCGCCGGCGCGTGGCGACCATCGCCGAAATGATGAAGTGCAAGCTCGACGTCCTCGACTTGAAAACAGTCGAAGTCACCGACGATTCGCCGCTCGTGCCGCCGATGTCCACGCTGCTCATGCTCGGCGGGCGCAAGGACAAGATCCGTCCCGGTGACGTGATGGGCGCGCTGGCCGGCGAGGCCGGCTTGACCCGTGAGCTGGTCGGCAAGATCACGGTGACCGATCAGAGTACCTACGTCGCCGTGGCGAGGGCTGTCGCCAAGGACACGGTGCGCAAGCTGTCGGCCGGCAAGGTCAAGGGCAAGACCGTCAAGGTGCGGATTCTGACTAGCTGAGCAGTTTTGAAGCCACGCCAGCCATGGGCGTGATTTCAATTTTGGCCGTTTTTTCCGGTTGACCGTAGCAAGCCCGGTTGACCGTGAAACTTACGAGTTTCCCGCAGAAACCTCGGCCGCCCACAACGGCGGGCCGCCAGCCGCCAGGTGGCACAGATAGGCGCGCAGGTCGAACTCGAGCTGGAAGTAATTCGCTTCCATGTGCTGGCACAGTTGATAGAACGCCTTGTCGTGCTCCGCTTCCTTGAGGTGCGCGATTTCATGGACGACAATCATGTGCAGGAACTCCGGCGGCATCTCGCGGAAGACGCTGGCGACGTGGATTTCGCGCTTGCTCTTGAGTTTGCCGCCCTGGACGCGGGCGATCCGGCTGTGAATGCCCAGCGCTTTCTGCAGCGTCTGCAACTTGCCGTCAAAAGCCACCTTGCTCGGCTGCGGCGCGTTGCGCAAATACGTCGCCTTGATCTCCTGAACGTAGTCGTAGAGCGCCTTGTCGGTGCGCACCTGATGCACCTCGGGGTACTTCTGGCGCAGCACTTTCCCAAGCTGATCCTGCTCAATCAGCCGGTGCACCGATTCCGTAAGGTGCGCTGGGTAGCCGGCGAGATAGTTGGGCGTAGCAGGTTTGGTCATGGCCTGCCGATTTTACTGGATGCCAGGGTGCGGAGCAGAGCGGCTTGCTGACGAGCGCCGTGCATTCGGCGCTAAGCCGCAAACTCCAGCGCCCTTGAGGGGCGGTGAAATTTGCGGGCTATTTCGGCCACCAGTGGGAGCTCTATGCTTTCTGGACGCTCAGCCCGGCCCGCTGCTCGGTTTGCTCGGCCTTTACCCGCTCTGGCGTTTGGCGCGCTGAGCCGGGACAGCCTGGGCACTTTCGATGATCTGCCACGGCCGGGTTTTGGCACAATGGCAGCCTTGTCTCAACGACGCCGTCAATGAACCCCGAAGACCTGCTCCTCCTCGTCACCCGCGCCATGCCCTTCGGCAAGCACAAAGGCACGCTGATCGCCGACCTCCCCGGCAACTACCTCAACTGGTTCGCCCGCGAAGGTTTCCCGCCCGGCGAAATCGGCCGCCTGCTGGCGCTGATGCAGGAGATTGACCATAACGGGCTGTCTGATCTGCTTAAACCGCTGCGGAGGAAATAAGGCGGCGTTTTGTTCACTCCCACGGTCAACCGGAAATTTTGCCCAAAATTGAAATGCCGGTTGCCCGGCATTTCGCGGCTGATTTCCTGGTTTCATTTCACGCCGAACTGCTCACGCAGGCAGGCCTTGTGTTCCGGGCCGAGTTTGTCCTGGCAGGCGGCGCGGGCTTTCTGGTGAAGGTCGCAGCGGGCCTGATTCGGGGCTTTGCTGCAGTCGACCGGCGGCATTTTCTGCTGCACACACTGGCGGAAGGCGGGGCCGGTCTGGCCCTGGCATTCCTTGTAGGCCATCTTGCGCGCTTCGCATTGCGGCGGGTTGCCGGCTTTCGTGCAGTCGAAGTTCTGCCCTTGTTCCTGCATGCATTGCCGGCGTTGCGGGCCGGCGGTGTTCTTGCAGGCTTCCCGGGCCTGGGCGCGGGCTTCGCGGTGGGCGGTGCAGGCGGCGGGGTTCGGGGCCTGGCTGCAGTCCCGCGGGGCACGGGCGCGCGGGCCGCCGCCTTGCATCATCCCGGCGCCGCCGCCGGGGCCCATGCCGGGGCCCATTCCTCCCGGGCCGGCCTGGGCGCTGGCTGGCAGAGAGATCAGGGAAGCCAGCAGGGCACTGGCGATCATCATCAGGCGGGTTTTCATTTTTCGCTCCTTGCGAGTGGGGTACAGCTTCATTCTAGGTGCATGGAAACGATTGTTCCCGGCAAGTTGTAAAGGAGTGCAAACAGAGGGGCTGCCGCTTACAAATCGTTACCGGCTGCGTGCTATATTGCCGCGCATGAGTGACAAGAATATCGGCGAACATCGCCTGGCACTGAGCGAAGTGCTCGACTGGATGGTGGAGGATGGGCTGGTCAGCCAGGAGGCGGCTGATGCCCTCAAAAGCGAGCGTCGCCTGCATGGCGGCAAGACGCATCCGCTGATCGTACTTGCCGACCAGAAATGGCGCCAAGTCGGGCCGCCCGTCCGCCTGCTCACGCTGGAAGTGCTGACCGAATGGCTGGCTGGCCGCACGGGCATGGACTATCAGCACATCGACCCGCTCAAGATCGATTTCACCGGCGTCGCCGAGGTCATGTCGAGCGCCTATGCGGCGCGCTTCGGCATTCTGCCGGTGCAGGTCACGACGCGCGAAATCGTCATCGCGACGGCCGAGCCCTTCGTCCGCGAATGGGTCGAGGAGTTGCAGCAGATCCTGCGCAAGCAGATTCGCCGGGTGATGGCCAACCCGGAGGACATCAGCCGTTATCTCGTCGAATTCTTCAACCTCGCCAAATCGGTCAAGAAGGCTGCGGCCCGGGGCGAGGTGACGTCCGGCCTGTCGAGCTTCGAGCAGCTAGTCGAACTGGGCAAGGCCAACAAGCAGTTCGACGCCAATGACCAGCACATCGTGCACATCGTCGACTGGCTGTGGCAGTACGCCTTCGATCAGCGCGCCTCGGACATCCACATCGAGCCGCGGCGCGATCTCGGCATCGTCCGCTTCCGCATCGACGGCGTGCTGCATCAGGTTTACCAGATTCCGATGGCGGTCATGAACGCCATGACCAGCCGCATCAAACTGCTCGGGCGCATGGATGTCATCGAAAAGCGCCGCCCGCAGGATGGGCGGATCAAGACGCGGACGCCGGCCGGGCAGGAGGTCGAGCTGCGTTTGTCGACGCTGCCGACGGCCTTCGGCGAAAAGCTCGTGATGCGGATTTTCGACCCGGAAGTGCTCGTTCGCGATTTCCGCTCGCTGGGCTTCTCGGACGAAGACCAGATGCGCTGGAAACAGATGACCGCGACGCCGAACGGCATCATTCTGGTCACCGGCCCGACCGGCTCGGGCAAGACGACGACGCTCTATACGACGCTCAAGCAGTTGGCGACACCGGAAGTGAACGTGTGCACCATCGAAGACCCGATCGAAATGGTCGAGGCGGCGTTCAACCAGATGCAGGTCCAGCACAGCATCGAGCTCGGCTTTGCCGACGGCGTGCGCGCCCTCATGCGGCAGGACCCGGACATCGTCATGATCGGCGAAATCCGCGACCTCGAAACGGCTGAGATGGCCATCCAGGCGGCCCTGACCGGCCACCTCGTGCTGTCGACGCTGCACACCAACGATGCGCCATCGGCCATCACCCGCCTGCTCGATCTCGGCGTGCCGGCCTACCTGATCAACTCGACGCTGCTCGGCGTCATGGCCCAGCGCCTCGTCCGCACCCTGTGTCCGCACTGCAAGAAGGCCGTCCAGCCGAGGGAAGAGCAGCGCGCCGCCTGGCGTTCGCTGGTCGCCCCGTGGAAATCAGCCGAGCCGACCCAGATCTGGCAGCCGGTCGGTTGCCTGGAATGCCGGATGACCGGCTACACCGGTCGGGTTGGCGTCTATGAAATCCTGGTCAATTCGCCTGAGATTCGCCGCTTGATCAAGCCGCTCACCGAGATTCCCAAGCTGCGCGAACAGGCCTTCCGCGAAGGCATGCGGCCGCTGCGCATCTCCGGTGCGCTCAAGGTGGCGCAGGGAATAACCTCGCTCGAAGAAGTCATCAAGGTCGCACCGCCGTCGGACGATAGCTAGGTCTGGCGTATTTCAAATTTGGCCGTTTTTTCCGGTTGACCGTGGGACTGGCTGGGCAGATTTATGAGTACGGATGGTGTTATCTCCTCCCCTTTCAAGGGGGAGGTTGGGTGGGGGATGGGGTTAAACTGAAGTTCTTTTGATTTTGTAGTCACCCAGTATCGCGGAAGCGCCCGCCCCTGCTGCTAAATAGGGGCAATCGGCGCTTTCTTTTGGCCTCTAAGTGTAGTCACTAAAATAACTTGTATTTGCGCAGATAGCGACTATA
>JAUYEI010000109.1 GCA_030691385.1 Azonexus sp. | reverse complement strand
GGTACTGACCATCGCCTACTTTGATCGACTCAGGGTGCCACGACTCTCATGACCTCAACTTCTCGAACCGCCCGGTGCGGACCCGCATGCCGGGTGGTGTGGCAGGGGCGCAGCCTATAATGGCTGCCCCCTATGCCGATTTGGGAGCCAGATTGTGGGCGACTATTTAGCCTGCTACTGGCCCCGCAGGAACAGCTTGTCGAGCTGATCCATCGTCAGCTCCGTCCACGTCGGTCGGCCGTGGTTGCATTGGCCGGCGCGTTCGGTTTCTTCCATCTGGCGGAGCAGGGCATTCATTTCGGGGACGGTGAGCAGGCGGCGGGCGCGGACGGCGCCGTGGCAGGCCATGGTGGCGAGGAGTTCGTTGCGGCGGGCGGTGGCGAGCTGGGTGATGCCGTGTTCGCGCAGTTCGGCGATCAGCGACTTGGCCAGGGCGGCGGGGTCGCCGGATTGGAGCAGGGCGGGCACGGCGCGGACACCGAGTTGATTCGGGCCGAGTGGTGCGATCTGGAAGCCGAGTTCGGCCAGCGCGTCGGCGTGTTCTTCGACGGCGGCGATGGCTAGCGGGTCGGCCGAGAAGACGGCCGGAATGAGCAGCGCCTGGGTGGCGATCTGGCGGTTGTCGAAGGCGGTTTTCAGCTTTTCGTAGAGGATGCGTTCGTGCGCGGCGTGCATGTCGATGAGGATCAGGCCGCGGGCGTTCTGGGCGAGGATGTAGATGCCGTGCAGCTGGGCCAGCGCGTAGCCGAGCGGCGGGCCGGCGTTGTCGGGCGGCGGGCTGTCATTGCCACGGTCAACCGGAAAATTTGCCTGAAACTGAAATGTCGTGGCCGGGCCGGTGGAGGAGGGCGCAACCTGCTGCGCGGCGCGGGCGAAGGCAAGATAGGCAGCAGCAGCCGGTTCGGCGACGCCGAGGCTGCCTTGATGGCGGAGCGGCGGGGCGTATTCGAAATTTGGGCGATTTTGCGGGTTGACCGTGGAAGCCGGGTATTCACTCCTCGCTATGCTGCGTTCGACCAGCGCCGGGGCGGCGTCGGCCTGTACCGGCGCGGCCAGCGTGCGCTGGATGGCGTGGAAGACGAACTGGTGCATGGCGCGCGAATCGCGGAAGCGGACTTCGGTCTTGGCCGGGTGGACGTTGACGTCAACCAGCGCCGGGTCGATGTTGACGAACAGGCAGACGGCCGGCTGGCGGCTGCCGTGCAGCACGTCGCGGTAGGCTTCGCGCAGGGCGTGGCTGATGATCTTGTCGCGCACGAAACGGCCGTTGACGAAGACGTACTGGCCGTCCCTGGCATCGGTGGCACGCGTCGGGTCGATGGCGAAGCCGATGATGGACAGCGGGCCGGCCCCGGCATCGACGGTCCGGGCGGCGCCGAGAAAGTCGTCGCCGAGGATGTCGGCGATGCGCCGCGGCGCGTCGGCGGGGGCGAGCTGGAACAGGTTGCGGCCGTTGTGGGTCAGGCTGATCGCGACATCCGGCCGGGTCAGGGCCAGACGCCGGACAGCGTCGGCGCAGTGGGCGAATTCGGTGCTTTCCGATTTCAAAAATTTGCGGCGGGCCGGGGTGTTGTAATACAGGTCGCGCATTTCGACGACGGTGCCGGCCATCAGGGCGGCCGGTTCCGGCTCCGCACCGGGCTCGCCGCGCAGCTTCCAGGCGTGGCCGGCGCCGCGCTCGCGGCTGGTCAGGCTCAGGCGGGCGACCGAAGCCACCGAAGCCAGCGCCTCGCCGCGAAAGCCAAGCGTGCCGACGCGCTCAAGGTCGTCGAGGCTGGAAATCTTCGAGGTGGCGTGCCGGGTCAGGGCCAGCGCCAGTTCGTTTTTTGCAATGCCGCAGCCGTCATCGGTAAGGCGGATGAGCTTGACCCCGCCTTCCTCCAGATGCACCTGGATGGCCTTGCTGCCGGCATCGAGGCTGTTTTCGAGGAGTTCCTTGAGGACGGAGGCGGGTCTTTCGACCACTTCGCCAGCGGCAATCTGGCTGATCAGCAGGTCGGGGAGGCGGGCGATGGTCGGCATGCCCGGATTATCCCAGATTGCATCTGCAGAGGTGCGGTCGACAAAGGATGGGGGCTGGCCGCCTCAGGAATGGCTCGTCCTCAAGGTCGAAGCCACAACTTCAGGACTCCGGCAATAGATGAGGGCACTCAAGCCTGGAGGCGAGGATCGTATACAAACTGTCGAACCAGACTGGCTTTGATCCTTGCGACATCCGGGTGGGCGGGATTGATGAGGACGTTGGACTCCTCGTGAATGATGACCGAGGGCACTTCCAGGAGCGCTGCGGTATTCCCCTTGATCCAGGCATCGCCAAGCGAGATGGTGGCCATGCCGGGAGGTTCTGCAAGCCAGGTCGGGTCGAGCCTGGCAACATCCAGTGTTTCCCGCGCTTTCCAAATATCGTCCGGTACTTCGATCCGGATCAGGAAGCGATTGCGCGCCGCAATCTCGTCGCCGATATGGGCGAGGGTCTCGAGGGTGGCGAGGGCGATTGTCGGGGAAGCGTAGATGACTGAATTGCCCTTCGAGTTCCAGCGACCACCGACGGCCTTGGCGCCGCCGCCGGACATGTCGTTCGCTTGATACTGCGCCGTATTCTTGGCAATCCGCCAAAGCTTGACGGTCATGCCGCGATGCCGTGTTCGATCCGACCGAGTGTATCCATGACGAGATCGACGCCGGCATCGGTGTCGAGCAGGGAAAGGGGCGTGACACCGCCGAGGGAGCGGATTCGATGCTGTATCCAGGCGGTGGCTGCGGTTTCGTCCTCAAGAACTTCCGTAGCGCGCGCCAGGACTTTTTCGACGCGGTAAAGGCGATCGGTTTCTGTCGTGGTGAGTGGCTTTTTCTCGGCAAGGCGACGTTCAATGGTGCTCTGCTTCATGTCGATCTCGCCGAGGAAGAGCGTGCGCGACATGCCGAGTCGCTTGGCCATGACATCGACGGTGCTGGCCGGCAGGCCAATCCGACTGATGCGAACCTGCTCCGAGGCGGCCATCCCGACAACAAAATTCGTCGGCTGGGCAACGAGAGCCTTGGCTGTCTCACCGGCGTGGCGCTTGAGCCCACGGCCTTTCGGGGTGAGCGCGTTGGTCGCGATCTCATTTGCTGATATGGACAGTTGCGAGCCTTTTGTCGCCTTGCCAAGCATTCCGGTGATGGGCTTCGACATTGCTCTCCCTCATGTGATGGTTTGTATAACTCAATTATAGGGTTATGCAATGGAGGGTGAAAGTGAATTTCTATTTATCGCCCGGGGCGACGATGCAAAATCCTGCGCCACAGCCTGTAGCCAGCCATGAGGTAAAATGCAGCCTCTTTAAATTCCCGGCGCCCCGCATGGAACTCCTGACCCAATTCATCGAAATCGTCCTCCACCTCGACAAGCATCTGGCCATCATGGTCCAGCAATACGGTTTGTGGATTTACGGCATCCTGTTCTTCATCATCTTTGCCGAGACCGGGTTCGTGGTCTTTCCCTTCCTGCCCGGTGATTCCCTGCTGTTCGTGGCCGGGGCGCTGGCCGCCATCGGCGAGGGTGGCATGGATATCTGGACGCTGGTCGGTGTCCTGCTCGTAGCTGCCGTGCTCGGCAACATGGTCAATTACCAGATTGGTCGTTTCCTCGGCCCCAAGGTTTTTCACTGGGAAAACTCCCGCCTTTTCAACAAGGCGGCGCTGCAGAAAACGCATGCCTTCTATGAACTCCATGGCGGCAAGACGCTGGTCATTTCGCGCTTCCTGCCGCTGTTCCGCACCTTCGCACCCTTCGTCGCCGGCATCGGCGCCATGTCCTACGCCAAGTTTTCGTTCTTCAACGTGATCGGCGCCGTAACCTGGGTCATGTCGCTGTGCTTTGCCGGCTACTGGCTGGGCAACATGCCGTGGGTCAAGCAGAACCTGTCGCTGCTCATCGTCGGCATCATCCTGGTCTCGCTGCTGCCCGTTGCCATCGGCTATTTCGCGCACAGGAAAGCCGCCTGATGCGCTGGCTGGCCGTCATCTTCGTCCTGGCGCTGGCGGCCTGTACGACGAAGATGGACAAGGCCGGCCGGACGGAATCCACGGTCGACCCGAAATATCTGCTCAAATCGGAAGTCGACCGCATCGCCGACACCAATCGTGCCGAGGTGGTCAGCGGCCTGCTGCTCATCGCCGACAAGCTCTACAAGCGTAATCCGAAGGAATGGAAGAAGGGTGGTGCGGCCAGCCGTGAAGCGGCGGTCGAGCGCCTGCGCCAGCGCCAGTTCCGTAGCTGGCCGGAGTTCACCGGCCTGCGCGAGGGGGCGGTGGCCTCGCTGGCTTTCACCGAGGTTTATGCCGGCGACCGCGTCATGGCGCTGATGTTCGGGCTGCTCGGCATGGTCGACGCCGCCTTCGAGCACAAGGACGACTTCTACATTCTCGACAGCCTCAACGAAATCAAGCTCTACAACAGCGCGCGCAACATGGATGTCGCCATCTGGAAGCTCGGTCACGACCGCACGGCGGCCGGCGAACTGTTCCTGCTCTCGAACGAGCTCGATCCGGCCAACCGCAACCTGTCCTACGAGCGCGAATTCGGCCGCGTCATGGGCCTGCTCGATTTCATGGCCAAGGTCGTTGCCGACCGCAATGGCCGCACCTTTTCCCGGCTGAGCCATTCCGTGGCCAGCGCCATCTTTTTACCCGTGAGTTTTTTGAAATGAAGAAGATCGTCATCCTGATTTCCGGCCGTGGCAGCAACATGGAGGCGCTCATCGCCGCCCGCGATGCCGGCAATCTGCCCGTCAATATTGCCGCCGTGATCAGCAACCGGGTCGAGGCCGAGGGACTGGAAACAGCGGCAAAATCGGGCATCACGACGCACTTCATCAACCACAAGGCCTTTGCCGGGCGCGAGGCTTTCGACAGCCGGCTGGCTCAATGCATCGACGAATTCGAGCCCGACCTCGTCGTCCTCGCCGGCTTCATGCGCATCCTGTCCGACGGTTTCGTGCGTCACTACGAAGGCCGGCTGATCAACATCCACCCCTCGCTGCTGCCGTCCTTCCCCGGCCTGCACACGCACCAGCGGGCGCTCGAAGAAGGCGTGCGCATCCACGGCTGCACCGTGCATTTCGTCACGCCGGCTCTCGATCACGGCCCGGTCATCATCCAGGCCGCCGTCCCGGTGCTTGATGGCGACGACGAAGCCAGCCTCTCGGCCCGCGTCCTGCGCCAGGAACACCTTGTTTACCCGCAAGCCGTGCGCTGGTTTATCGAAGACAAATTGACGCTGGAAAACGGCCGCGTCCGGGTTGTCGCCGAACTCGCCGAGCCGCCCGTGCTCGTTTCACCAGCCATCACTTCGCCCGAGATCCGCTGATCCGCAATGCCGCTGGCTTTCGTCATCGCGCTCGCCGCTTCGCTCGGCATCCATGCCGCGGCGCTGTTCGGCACCGATGTCGAGATCTTCGGCGGGGCGGATGAACCGGTGCCCTTGCGTGCCGAGTTGCAGCCACCACCGCCGGCCGCTCCCCCGGTCGCCGCACAGAAACCGGCGGTCAAACCTCGCCCGAAGCCTGTCAGGCCGGCGCCGCTGAGCGCCGCCAAGCCATCGCCAAATGCCGAACCCGTGGCGCCGGCACCGGAAAACAAGCCTTCCGAATTTGCCCCGAATTTCCCGTCGACCGTGGCAACGACAGTGCAGGAGCCGGCCAAGCCTCTGCTGCCGGCGAAAGGCCGCATGCGTTTCGTCATCTTCTACGGCACGCAGGGTTTCCAGATCGGCCGCGCCGAACACGGCTGGGAATTCACCGAGGACGGCCGTTACCGGCTGAGCGGCATGACCGAAACGAGCGGCCTGGTCGCCCTCTTCAAGCCGCTCGTCTTCGAGAACGAAAGCAGCGGCAGGCTGGTCGCCGGCGGCCTGCAGCCCGAAACCTACCGGACGCGCAAGAACGGCAAGGATGCCAACGAAAACGCCGATTTCGACTGGGCGACCGCCGAAGTCCGCCTGTCGCGCAGCGGCGCCGTGCAGCCGGTCAGTCCCGGTGCCCAGGACATCCTGTCGCTCAACTACCAGCTCGCCTACCTGCGCAATCCGGAAGGCGGGGCGACGGTCGGCGTCGTCACCGGCAAGAAATACGACCGTTTCGCCCTCGACTCGCTGGGCGAAGAGGAGATCGACATCCCGGCCGGCCATTTCCGCACGCTGCACCTGCGGGCGATGGGCGATACGGTGACCGAAATCTGGATTGCGCTCGATCGCCACCGCTTGCCGGTTAAAATTCGCTACACCGATAAAAAAGGCGACATCTTCGAGCAAGTCGCCACCGAGATAGAATGAAATGCCCCCACACTCACTTTGTTCGTTGCCCCCCGAGGGGGCGCAGGCCTCCTTTGGGACGGCCCGGCAGGAGGCCTTACCCATGAAAGCCCGCTTCACACCCGCCCTGTTTGCCCACGCCGAAGCCGTTCTCGGCCTGCTGCTGCGCTTCGATTACCCGGCCGACGCCGTCGTTTCGCGCTATTTCCGCGAAAATCGCCAGCTCGGCCACGCCGACCGCGCTTTCGTCGCCGAAACGGTTTTTGCCGTGCTGCGCCGTGGCCGTAGCCTCGAAGCACGTTGCGCCGGCAAGCTGTCTGACCGCCGCCGTTTGCTCGTCGCCCTGGCCGTCACGCGCGGCTGGAGCCAGCGCGAACTGGCCCCGGTCCTCAAGGCGAGCGAAGAAGAATGGCTGGCCGCGGCCAAGGCCATGCCGGAAGCCGACTTCCCGCCGGCCGTCCGTTGCGACCTGCCGGACTGGCTGTACAACCGTCTCGAAGCCCGGTTCGGCGCCGACGAAACGCTGGCCCTGGCCCATGCCCTCAACCAGCCGGCACCGCTCGATCTGCGCGTCAATACGCTCAAAGCCAATCGCGAAGACGTGCTCGCCAAGCTCGCCGCCGACGACATCGCCGCCATGCCCGGCCCGCTGTCGCCCATCGCCGTCCGCCTGCGCGACAAGCCGGCGCTGGCCAAGCACCCGCTGTTCATCGAAGGCGCCGTCGAAGTGCAGGACGAAGGCAGCCAGCTGCTCGGCTTCCTGCTCGAACCGAAGCGCGGCGAACTGGTCGTCGATTTCTGCGCCGGCGCCGGTGGCAAGACGCTGCTGCTCGGCGCATTGATGCGCAATACCGGCCGCCTCTACGCCTACGATGTCTCCGACAAACGCCTCGCCAACCTCAAGCCGCGCCTGGCCCGTTCCGGCCTGTCCAACGTCCATCCGGCCCGTATCGAGCACGAGCGCGACACCAAGATCAAGCGTCTGGCCGGCAAGGCCGACCGCGTGCTGGTCGATGCCCCGTGTTCCGGCCTCGGCACGCTGCGCCGCAATCCCGACCTCAAGTGGCGGCAGGACGAAGCCTCGGTGGCCGAGCTGACCGTCAAGCAGGCGTCGATTCTCGATGCGGCGGCAACCATGGTCCGCCCGGGCGGCCGGCTGGTTTATGCCACCTGCAGCCTGTTGACCGCGGAAAACGACGAGATCGTCGCCGCTTTCCTGGCCAAACATCCCGATTTCACGCTGGTCCCGGCCTCAGCCGTGCTCGCCAGGCAGGGCATCGCGTTTGAAGGCGACATGCTGCGTCTGCTGCCCAACCAGCACAACACCGATGGCTTCTTCGCCGCTGCGCTGGAAAAGAAGGCATGAGCGAGAAAAGCCAGGCCCTGCGCCTGATCAACGATCTGCTGGCGGATTTTCGTGATCCGGATTTCGTCTGGCAGGTCGTCGCGCTGCTTGCCTGCATCGGCCTCACCGCACTCATTGCTGCTTGGTGGCGCCGGCGCCGGACCGAAGGCGAGGGGCGGCTGTCCGATGCCAGTTCCCGGCTCGCCTTCCCGCTCATTGGCATGGTGCTGACCGGCATCGCCATCGCGACGCTCGGTTCGCTGATTCACGTCAATCTGCTCAAGCTGGCCATGCCGCTGCTTGGCTCGATGGCGCTCGTGCGCGGCGTTATTTTCGTCCTCCGTCAGGCTTTCCCGCGGGCCACCTGGCTGACCACCTGGGAGCGCATCATCGCGGCCATCGTCTGGAGCTGGCTGGCGCTCTACATCACCGATCTGGCGCCCTACGTCATCGACGCCATGGAAAGCGTGCAGTTCCACGTCGGCAAGCAGCGCATCGACCTGTGGACCATCCTGCGCGCCATCGCGACGGTTTTCCTGACCGTCGTTTTCGCGCTGTGGATCGCCGGCGTCATCGAGGCGCGGCTGATGGGCGTCCATTCGCTCGACGCCAACCTGCGCATTGTCGGCGTTCGCGTCGCCAAGGCCGGGCTGACGGTGATTGCCATCGTCACCAGTCTGGGGCTGGTCGGCATCGACATGACGGCGCTCTCGGTATTTACCGGCGCCCTCGGCGTCGGCCTCGGTTTCGGCCTGCAGAAGATCGCCAGCAATTACGTCTCCGGCTTCATCATCCTGCTCGACCGCTCGATCCGCATCGGCAATGTCGTCCAGGTTGGCGCCGATGCCGGCGAGGTGACGCAGATCACGACGCGCTACACGGTGCTCAAGAACCCGAGCGGCAGCGAGTTCATCGTGCCGAATGAAACCCTGATCAGCAGTACGGTACAGAACCAGACCTATTCCAACGCCCAACTGCGCCTGACGACGAGCATCGGCGTCGCCTACGATACCGACATCGATCTGACTTCGCGCCTGATGACCGAAGCCGCTGCCGCTCAGGAACGCGTGCTGGCCGAGCCGCCGCCCAAGGTTTTCCTGACCCGGTTCGCCGACAGCAGCATCAATCTGGAACTCGGCTTCTGGATCGACGACCCGGAGAAGGGCAAGGGCAATGTCATTTCCGACATCAACTTCGCCCTGTGGCGTGCCTTCAAGGCCAACGGTATCGTCATTCCCTCCCCGCAGCGCGAAGTTCTCATCCTGAACGAAGCGCCAGCGCCCACCGCCAGCGCATGAAAAATGGCGCGTAGTCAGCGCGCTATTTCAATTTTGGTCAAGATTTCCGGTTGACCGTGGAAGTCTGCTTCCGGAACGAGAGGGTTAGCTGAGCAGCATCATTTGCCGCTCGTAGTTGCGCAACAGGCGTTCCTTGCGTTGCTGGTCGAACGCCTTGCTGGCGTGGGCAATGCGCAGCCCGAGCTTGTCGAGTTTGAAAAACTTCTTGATCTTGCGCTTCGTCTTTTCCATCGTGATGTCTCCGTGGGGGTGAGGACGAATTCACTTTATCGGGCGCGGCGGACGGTGTCTGTGTCGGTCGTTTGTTTTCTTTGTAACCGATTCTGACGCGGTTCAGAACAGTATCGTCGCCCGCACCCAGGCATCCGGCAGCACGCTGACCACCTGCGCTTCCAGCCATTTGTCGGCGCCGGACAGGATGGCGATGCCGGTGAGCAGGATGATCATGCCGAAGGCTTTCTTGATGCCGTCGATGCGCTGCAACACCCAGCCGCGCGCTGCATTGAAGCCCTGGCGCGAAGCGTAGGCGACGGCGACCAGCGGAATCGCCGCACCAATCCCGAACAAGCCAAGAATGACGCCGCCGCGCAGCGCTCCGCCCTCGCTGGCCACCAGCGTCAGCGCCGAGGCGAGCAGCGGGCCGGAGCACGGGCTCCAGACCAGACCGAGCACGCCACCGAGCAGCAACGCGCCGCCCAGCGAGCCGCCGTCGAGCTTGGCCGAAGCCGCATTGGCGCTCGAAGCGATGGGCAGCATCCATTCGGTGAAACGGCGGTTGAGGACGGGCACGAGCATGACGAGGCCGAAGGTGATGAGCATCCAGGCGCCGAACAGCCGCACGCTGTCCGAATCGATGCCGAGCGCCGGGCCGAGGGCGCCGAGGACGATGCCGATCAGCGCAAACGACATCGCCATGCCGGCGCCCATGGCCAGCGGCGCCAGCCGGTTGGCCTGCACGGCACCGCCGAGGACCAGCGGCAGGATGGGGAAAACGCAGGGCGAGAGTGTCGTCAAACTGCCGGCGACCAGGCTCAGCCCGAGGTGGGCGAGGGGAATGTCCATGGCGCTTACTTCGCGCTGTCGAGCACGGCGCGCAGCGGCGCCGGGTCGGTCTCACCAGCCAGCCGCCCGGTTTCCTTGCCGCCCTTGTAGACAATCACCGTCGATTGCGTGCGCACGCCAAGCTGGCGCTTGAGTTCGCGCTCCTTGTCGTAATTGACGATGAGCAGCGTGCCGTGCACCGAAGCGTCACCCTTCCAGCCGTTGAACACCTTTTCTTGGGCGCGGCAGGTCGGGCACCAGTCGGCGTGGAAATGCAGCGCCACCGCTTCGCCCGCCTTCTGTTTGGCCGCCAGCGTTTCCGGGGAGTAGGGCTGGATGTCGAGGGCGACGGCGAGGCTGGCGGCGACCAAGAGGGCAAGGCCGGCGAGAAGCTGGATGGTTTTCATGATTATTCTCCGTTGAGGTGGGGTAATCATTAGTCGCCGGGGGGGCGAAAAACTTACAGATCAACGGGGAATGATTCAGGAGTGGGGGATACGTACTGCCGGTACCCTGATCGCATACGGGGTGAATGGCTCAAGGGTGCCCGAAGCTGTCGTAGTCAGTATTGGGCAGCGGGCGCTCAGGAACGTGAAGTTGACAGGCGCTGCGAGGCTTTATCGCGCAGCGCCGGTGTTGACCGCAGGGTTGGGCCGCTTGCGGTTGGAAAGATGGCTGAGCAACAAACCTGCAAGACCACCGAAAAGGAGAACCGGAAAACCGCTCGGAGACAAAACGATGATGGCCCCGAAAGCTGCCACGAACGAACTTGCCGAGCCTGGCGCGAAGAAAATGGCAACAAGTAACGAAGTGGCAAGAGCCGTAAAGATTGTGATGGCAATACCGGAGAGCGTTGCAACGACTTTGGAACGTCCTACTAGAAAACGTTGGCCTACTGCCGCCAATAACGCAGCAATACTGCTAGCGGGAATGCCCAAGAACAACCCCATTGCAGGGGCATATTCAGGTCCCGTGCCACGGAACACCCACAGAACACCTAACACGGCTGCTAGACCGAAAACTAGCGCGCAAGAGAGCCGCCTGACGGGAGAGTGATCGTAAACCTTGCGTTCTGCCTCAGTGGCCCTGACGGTAAGGAACGCAATACCAAGAGGGAGAGCGACAGCTAGCAACAGAATGACGAAACCGAGCATGGGATGTGGCCTAACGTAAAGTTGAGGGGCGCGCCGCTTTTGGCGCGTCCCTCTCGAACGCCATGTAGAGGCCAGTCCACGTTATTTTGCCGAGCTGAAGAACTCGCTCTTGCCACCACCCGTGGGTATTTGGTTCAAACTGGCAA
>JAUYEI010000102.1 GCA_030691385.1 Azonexus sp. | reverse complement strand
TCTCTAAATACCAGCGATAATCGGAGCTGATACGAAAAAACCCTCAGTTGCCTCGCTGGTTCTTTGGGATACCTGCGGACTGCTGAGGGTTCTTACGGGCCAATGATGGCCATTTCGAATTTGGCGGAGGAGGCGGGATTCGAACCCGCGGTAGGGGATTACCCTACACACGCTTTCCAGGCGTGCGACTTAAACCACTCATCCACCCCTCCGGAAGCCGCGGATTGTAGCAGAAGAGGCCAATTGGTCAAACAAACTTTCGGGCCAAAGCGAGTCCTAGCCAGAGTATCAGGACAATGACAAAGGTGAAGATGCCGACAAGACGATTGCTTGCGGAACGCGGTAGAAGGGTGGCAACAATCCGGCGCGGTGGCGCAGTGATAAGTGCAAATAGCTGATAGATCCGATTGCCTGCCCGCTTTCGTCCAGCAATCAAGTACAACCCCCCTTGGCCGAGGAGGCACAGGCCCAGCATTTCGACGATCGCCCGCAGAGCGCTGATCAGGAAAAGACTCACTGCTGGCGCTCAGTCGTTTTCAACACCGAATTCCGCGTCAAGTTTTTTCATCTGCCGGTTGTACCACCAGATGATCAACAGGTAGAGAACCAGGGCGCCTTGAGCGGCCATGTAGAAACCAAGCGGAAAGCCGAGGATGACAATCTCGTTGATCGTCCGGGCGAACCAGGTCAGTCCGAAGGTCACAAGAATCCAGAAACAAAGGAGAAGGAAGGTCAGGCGCCGCGTCTTGCGCCAGTGCGTATCTGCCTTCGAGGTCACTGCTCGCCTCCGTTGCGGAAACGGATCGTGCTCAGGAAGCTGGCCGCCCGGGGATCGGGCTTGGTGACCAGGCTGACCGCAACGATCGTCGCGAAACCGGCCAGGACGCCAAACAGGCCACTGGAGGTGGACTGGATATGGAACCACGGCTCCATGCCCAGGCCGCTGATGCCAAGCACGGGAATGCTGTCGAACTCGACGCGGATGATGTAGTAGATCGACAGACAGATGCCGACGACCATGCCCGCCAGCGCCCCGGTGCGCGTCGCCCTTTCCCAGAAAATACCGAGGACAAGGGCCGGGAAGAAGGCGGAGCCGGCAATGGAAAATGCCCAGGAAACCATGGAGAGGATGGTTCCCGGCTTTTGGGCGGCGACGGTGGCGGCAAGGATGGCGACGACCAGCAGCATGGATTTGGAGATGACCAGCCGGAACTGGGTCGAGGCATCGGGGCGGAAAATACGGTAGTAGACGTCGTGCGACAGCGAACTGGTAATGGTCAGCAACAGGCCGTCGGCCGTGGACAGGGCGGCCGCCAGGCCGCCGGCCGCGACCAGACCGGAGACCACGTAGGGCATGCCGGCAATCTCGGGAGTGGCGAGCACGATGACGTCCGGATTGAGCGATAGTTCGGCCAGTTGCAAGATACCGTCGGCGTTGATGTCCTCGATGCTGACCAGCCCGATCTTGGCCCATGCGGCCACCCAGCCGGGCAATTTGGTGATGGGAATCTCGGCCAGATGGGAGAGCACCTCGTGCTTGGCGAAGACCGCATAGGCCGGCGCCGTGATGTAGAGCAACAGAATGAACAACAGCGACCAGAATACGGATTCGCGGGCCTGTCGCACGGTAGGCGTCGTGTAGTAGCGCGTCAGCACGTGGGGCAAGGCTGCCGTCCCGATGGTCAGACAGAAGATCAGGGCGAGAAAATTGACGCGCATGATGTCCTGCTCTTCGACCGTCTCGCCGGGAAAGGCTTCGGCGTGATGAATGGGCGTTTTGCTGCGGTCAACCGCCGAAAACATGGCATTTTCCCAACGCGCCCTCGCCTGCTCCGGATCAAGGGGCAGATCCCTATACTGCCTTTCCAGTGCGACAATATCCTTCATCCGGGCATCGCTGGCCTTGAGCTGGTTGATCTGTGCCGAGAGTTGTTCGCGCTCGAAATTCAGTGACTGCGGCAACTGCATGATCTTCTGGGCATAGAGGTCGGCGCGCTCACGATAGAGCTGGCGGACCTCGACTTCCGCCGGGCTCTGGAAGAGCCGGTTCTCAAGCTCGGTAACCTGCTGCAGAACCTGACCATAGACGAGCTGCGGCACCGGATTCCCGGTCTGGTTGTAGGACAGGATGGCGACCGGGGTGATGTAGGCGACGATCAGGATCAAGTACTGGGCAACCTGGGTCCATGTCACCGCGCGCATGCCACCCAGAAATGAGCAAACGAGAATGCCGGCCAGGCCGACGAAGACGCCGATTTCGAACTGCAGGCTGACAAAGCGGCTGGTGATGACGCCAACGCCGTAGATCTGCGCCACGACGTACACAAAGGAAGCAAGAATGGCGGCCGCGACGGCGACCAGGCGAATCGCATTGCCGCCATAGCGGGCGCCGAGAAAGTCGGGAATGGTGTATTGACCGAAGCGCCGCAGATAGGGGGCAAGCAGCAGCGCAACGAGCACGAAGCCGCCGGTCCAGCCGATGACATAGGCCAGCCCCTGAAAACCCGAGAGGTAAAGGGTACCAGCCAGGCCAATGAAGGAAGCGGCGCTCATCCAGTCGGCACCGGTCGCCATGCCGTTGAAGAAGGCCGGCACGCGACGGCCGGCGACGTAGTACTCCGAAACATCGGAGGTCCGGCAGACAATACCGATCAGCGCGTACATCGAAATGGTGAAGCACAGGAAGGCATAGCCGACCCAGCGCGGCGGCATGCCATGCTGTTCCAGAACCGCCAGCGCCCCGATGAACAACAGGAAACCACCGGTGTAATACAGGTAATAGCGTTGCAGCTTGGTCAGTGAAGCGAACATCCAGTATTTCTAGTGATTGCGCCGCAGGAAGCTGCTCGCCCGCGACTCGTCGATGAGGTGGGTAGCCGTGTCCACCTGCTTGCCGACGGCACGCACCGTCGTCATCTGGAAGATGCGGGCCAGCAGCAGCGTGTTGACCATGGCGTCGCGCCTGCCCATCCCCGCCTCGAGGCCGAAGACCTCGAGCCAGTGATCGAGCGGCATGACCGTATCCCCCTTGTCCTCGAACATCGATGGCAACAGCCAGGCCAGATCGACCCACTGTGGCTGGAAATCCACACCCAGCCGTTCCTTGAAGGCGCGCTGCAGGAAACCGCCGACGTAGGGGATATGGTAGGTAACCAGCGGCGCCTTGGCGGCAAATAACAAAAACGCGGTTAATTCCCGGTCCACCGTGGAACCCTCGCCATCGAGCGTCGAAAAATCGACGTAGAAAGTGTCATCGGGCTGGATCGCCCCCTTCCACACCGAGCTGGCGGCGATGCCGAGCAACTGGTCGCTGTCCGGATTCGGGCCGCTGCTGACGATGTCGACGACAACATAGCGGGTGTGAAAGTGCAGATCGTCGAGTGGAGGTGACTTGCTGGCACGCCAGAGCTCGAGCGAAGCCCGCACGTCGTCCGGCAGATTGGCCTGCGCGCTGCCCCGGAACAGGAATTTCTTGAGGCCGAGCATGGTCATTGCACCTGGTAATCGAGTTTGAGGCGCGCCTGGATCTTGCGGGCCTGACGGAAAGATTCTTTCAGGATGCGCCGATCCAGCTCATTGAGCGTATCCGGATCGATCAGGTTGTCGCCCTGGGTGCCCGGTTCGCCTTCAAGGTACTGGTGTTGCAGGCGCAGCAACTGGATGAAGTTGAGGCCTTCGAGCACGGCATTGATTTCGTCGCTGCGGATCGATAGCCGTTGCGCCGCCAGCCGCAGGCGCTGGATCGAATTGGTGTTGTGCACGCCGCTGGCCATGGCGTAGATACGGGCGACATCAACAAAGATGCGTGAGCCGTATTTCTTGAGGTCGATCTTGCCCGGATGGCCGGGTTCGAGATCGGTCAGGAAGTCGCGAATCTTGCCAAGCGGCGGCTCGACGTCGAGCGCGTTCTTGGCCATGGCGCGCAGGAACATCGGGTTGGAGGCAGTCAAGGCCAGCAGGTGACGGCGCATCGCATCGGCCAGTTCCGACTTGCCATAGAGCGCCCGAAAATCGAAAAAGATGGTGGCGTTGAGCAGCGCATCCGGCTGCGGCATGCGTATCCAGGTGCCGAACTGATCTTTCCATTCTTCAAGCGTCAGACACCATTGCGGGTTGCTCGCCATGATGTTGCCCTTGCAAAGCGGGAAGCCGACGCGGTCGAGGTTGTTGTTGACGTCGAGGGCATAGGCGAGAAAACGCTGTTTCAGGGTGTCGACCGCAGCACCTTCCGGCGGCGCGAAGACGATGCCGTTATCCTGGTCGGTGCTGAAGGTCTGCTCGTCCCGGCCCTCGGAGCCGAAGGCCAGCCAGGCCCATTCGATGCCGTCGAAATTGTGGTTTTCGAGGTTGAGCTGGATGACGCGACGGGTCAGCGCGTCGTTGAGCGCCGAGATGAACTGGGTTAGCTGTTCGGCGCCAACACCTTGGGCCAGCATGTTGAACGATAGCTGGCGCACATCGGCTGCGGCCTGCTGCAAGGCCTCGACATTGTGGGCGCTGTCGATGGACTGGCGAATCTGGCGCAGGCCGACACGCTGCAGCGAGAAGAGATCGCGCTCGGAAACAACGCCAGTCAGCCTGCCCTCGGCATCGGTCACCAGCACGTGGCGGATGCCGTGCGTCGCCATGGCGAACATTGCATCGTAGGCCGTGGCGTGCTCCTCGATGATGAACGGATTGGGCGACATGGCCTGGCCAACTGGTGTCGTCAGCGGCAGTTCGGCGAGAACGACGCGATCGAGCAGGTCGGTCCGCGTGAAGACGCCAACGGCCTTGCGATCATCACCGGCAACGACCAGCGAGCCGACACCGGCTTTCGACATCGTTTCCAGTGCAGCGCGCAAGGGGGTTTCCGGCGACACCGTGATCGGCGAGCGCGAGCCGATGCCGGCCAGCGGCGAATTGAGCGTCTGCTGCTCGCTGGCGCGCTGGGAAAACTGCAGTTGCAACTGGCGCCGTGACTGGTCGAGCAGGCTGGCGATGTAGCGTGTGCAGAACAGGTTGAATTCCGGGCTGGAGGTCAGCAAGACCAGAAAATCTTCGGCTGGCAACTGGTAGCAGAAGGTATCTTCAACGGCCGTGTACCGATTGGTCGATGGCCGGCCGGCGGTGACGGCGCCAATCGGGAAGCTCTCCCCGACGCCGAGGCTGAGGATGGAGTATTCGGTGACGGTCACTTCACCGGCCTGGCGCGCCTGGACCTTGCCCGACTCAATGAGGTAGAAAAAACGGACCTTGCCGGAATCCGGCCCGACGATCTCGTTGCCGGCGGCGTAAAAGACAATCTGTGCCTTCTCGGCGAAATGCTGCAGGGCGTCCGGCTGCATCTTGTTGAAGGGCGCGTGCTTGCGCAGGAAAGCCTGGGTATTGCCGGCCATTCGGCTGCGCCCGTCCTGACGCAGCGACATTTCTACCGGGCCGACGACCTGTTCTTGTACTGGTGCTTTTTCCTGCCCTGTTTGCTGTTGCGTAGTCACGACAACCTCATTTTTTAGAGTGCATAGTTTAACTTGAGACGCTGTTGCAGGCGTTTGGCCTGTTTCAATGCCTCGCGCAAGATGGCCCGATCGACGTCGTGCAGCGCAGCGGGTTTCAGGCCATACCCACCGGGCTCCCCTCGGCCTGCGGCTTCGATCTGTTGCGCCAGCCGCAAACGCAATATTTGCGAAAAAGCGGCGTCCACCGCAGCAATCTCGACCGCCGGCAGGCCAACCGATGAGCCGGCCTGGCGCAGGCGTTCCGCCGTATTGACCGCTAGTGTTCCGGAAGACAGCGCAAAGATGCGTGCCGCGTCGACGAAAATCCGGCTGCCATATTTCTTGAGATCGATGCTGTCGCCCTCGCCCGCCGCGATGTCACCGCGAAAAGTGAGCGGCACATCGACCTGCAGGGCGTTGGCCGCCATGAGGTGCTGGAAGGATGGCGTGGCGGCTGTCATCGACAGCAGCAGGGACCGTAATTTTTCGCCCAGGGCGAGTTCGCCGTACAAGGGGCGCAGGTCGAAAAATATGCTGGCGTTGAGCAGCGCTCCGGGCTCCGGCCGACGCACCCAGTCGATGAACTGGCTGCGCCATTCTTCGAGCGACAGGCAGCAGGCCGGGTTGCCGGCCATGATCTGGCCGGTACATAAGGCAAAACCGCAATCGGCCAGATGCTGGTTAAGCTCCTGGGCGAAGGGCAGGAAGAACTGGCGCAAGGCGGCCGCCTCCTGCGCGCTGGCTGCGGTGAAGATCAGGCCGTTATCCTGGTCGGTAACGAATGTCTGTTCGTGCCGACCTTCGGAACCCAGGGCCAGCCAGCACCAGGCCACGGGCGGCAGACGGTGCCGACGCGCCGTCAGTTCGATGACCCTGACTGTCAGGCGATCATTGAAGACCGAAATCAGGCGCGTCGCAGCCAGGCCGTCGAGACCATTGCCCGCTGCCGTCAGCAGATGTTCGCGCAGGCGTCCGGCGAGCGCCGGCGCGGCATCTAGGCTGGATAGCGACTGCAGCGCCATGATCAGCTCGAGTTGCTGCCGGCAGGGCAGCGTAAAGTCGGTATTCACGCCGGCCTCAATATTTCACCCGGGCGAAATAGGTTTTCTCGGCCGCTTCCAGCGCCTGGCGGACGGTCACGATGCCCATCTCTTCAAGCAGCTTGACCAGCTTGAGGAAGACTTCACCGGTCGCCAGGGCATCTTCGAGAGCATTGTGCCGGGTGCCGATGGTGATGCCGAGGCGCTCGAGAATGACATCGAGCTTGTGCGATTCCTGGTTTGGATGAACAACGGCCGAAAGCAGCAGCGTATCGAGCACCGGCTGGGTAAAACGGATGCCGGTACGCTCCTCCTTGAGTTGCAGGAAACGCATGTCGAAGGCCGCGTTGTGAGCGATCAGCACGGTGTCTTCGCAGAATTCGTGGAAGGCGGGCAGAACGACATCGATGTTGGGCTGGCCGCGCACCATGTCCTCGGTGATACCGTGGATGGGGATCGACTCGGGCTTGAGCGGGCACTCGGGATCGACAATCTGGTTGAAGATTTCCTGGCGCAGCAGCCGGTTATTGACGATGCGGGCGGCACCGATCTGGATGATTTCGTCGCCTTTGGACGGTTCCAGGCCGGTCGTTTCGGTATCGAACACGGTGTAGGTCAGGTCGGACAGCTTGCGGTCGAGGTCGATGCTCTTGTCCTCGAACTTGAAGAGGTCAAAATCGTAGTATTCCGGCCGCCCCTTGCCGCGGCTGCGTTCTTCCTGATCGGGCTCGATTTCGGGCGCGGCCACCGGCAGCACGAAGCGGAAGAAGGCACGGTGCGCGGCCTTTTCGCGCTCATACCAGATTTCGCCGCCATGCCGGTCGATGACGTTGCGCAGGCTGAGCGGTGAGCTTTCGCTGCCGATCTGCATCGACTCCATTTCCCACGTATAGAAGGTTTCCGACGACATCGCCGGGCCGGCCCAGATCAGGTCGAGGTAGGCCAGCTTGCCGGCGGAGGTCAGGCGGAAGCGCAGTTCACGCGGCTCGTAGTGATCCTGCAGCTTGGAGGCCAGACTGACCAGCGCGAAAACCAGCGAGAAGCTGTCGGCCTTGATCCACAGGGCATCGTCAATCTCTTCCATCTTGCTCGGCAACTTGAGCTTGTCTTCGATACGGCGCTGGGCTGCGGCGATGATGTCGATACCGAGAATGTCCTCGAGCGGCCAGCGCGTTTTCATGGCGTCGGAGAACTGGCTCATGGTCTGGTCGATGACCAGGCTGCGCTTGACCACTTCGTCGTCGATCACCCGCAGGAAACGCTCGCGCAGTTCGGGCTCCATGTCCGGGTAGTCGAGCAGGTTGGCGACGGCAGCCCGGATATTGGCGATGGATGAACGGCTGCCCTGGGTCAGCGAATGCAGCGCCTGATCGCGGCGCTCCTCTTCCTCGATACTGCGCGTAATATTTTCGACGGTGAGCACGTAGCCCGACATTGCCGCCTCGCCCTCGTCGCCCGAGGCAGCGAGCACCGGGACCATCTGGGCGCGCAGCAGCTGACCGCCGCGCGTTGTCGTGATGAAGTTGGAAATTGCCGTCTTGCCGGCTGACAGGCGCTGGCGAATGACCTCCTCGGCGTGGTCGACCTGACTTTTTTCAAGAATGGAAAAGATGGAGCGGCCGAGGCCGATCAGGGCGCCGCCGGCGACCGAGGTCGGCCCTTGCGACAGCGCCTTGAACTGCAGACGGGCGCGGTTGTTGTAGAGCAGGATGCGGCCGTCGAGGTTGCACACGACGACGGCCTGGGCCAGTTCGGACATGAGCGCGGCGAGCCGGTTCTTTTCTTCCTCGACCGAGGCCTTGGCCGTGGCGATCTGCGAATCGACGTCGTCCATCAGGGCATCGCGCTGCTGTGCCAGATCGTTGGCGGCCTGCGCCAGTTGCCGGACTTCCGGCGGGCCTTCGATGGTCACACGGAAATTGCGGTTGGCGCCAAGCATCAGGCGCAGCGTTTCGGCCATCCGCAACAGGCCCTCGACATACTGCTTGAACAGCTTGTGCAGCACGCCAACACCGAGCACGAAGCCGAACAGCGTCATCATCGTGCCCACCGGTAGCCGGGAGAGCAGCAGGGTGATCAGCAGGGTGCGCTCGGCGTCTTTCATGTCGAGCCAGACGAGCAGCAAGGTGACGACGAACGGCCCGGTCATGAGCAGACCGAGAACGATCACCGCGACGATCAAACGTTGTTTAGCCTTCATGGCATGCATTCCAACAAATTTGGCTTTCGATTTTGGCCGTTTTTTCCGGTTGACCGTGGGAATGGCGGGTCAGGCGACAGCGAGCATGGTTTTCACCCGGGCAACGAGTTCCTTGGTCGAAAACGGCTTGGTAACGTAGGCATCGGCGCCCATGGCGAGGCCCTTGGCCACTTCGGTATCGCGCCCCTTGGCGGTCAGCATGACAATCAGCAAGCCGGCTTTCGCTGGATCGGCACGCAATGCTTCGCAGACTTCGAAGCCGGATTTCTTCGGCATCATGACGTCGAGCAGGATCAAATCCGGCGCGAAACTCACCACCTTGGCCAGTGCTTCCTCGCCATCGCAGGCAACCGCGACGGCAAAACCTTCTTTTTTCATGAGGAATTCAAGGGAAATGACGATGTTGGGTTCGTCATCGACAATCAGGATTTTCTTGGTCATGCGGTTTGTCTCCCACTGTTATCGTCCGGCGCCGGCAAGGGCACCGTGAAAATGAAGTTCGCTCCAGCTCCGGGCGCACTTTCAACCCAGAGATTACCACCAAAATATTCCACGATCTGGCGGCTGATTGGCAGGCCCAGACCGGTTCCCTGCGGTTTGTCCGTCATCGTGTTGCCACCCTGACGGAATTTTTCAAAAATGACACTGCATTCTTCGGCCGTCAGACCCGGGCCGTTGTCGCGCACTTCGACGCGCACCAGATCAGCCGAACTCGACAGCCTGACCTGAACCCGGCCGCTGCCGCCGGGCACGAACTTCACGGCATTCGACAGCAGGTTGATCATGACCTGGGTCAGCCGGTCGCGGTCGGCCTGCACGACCGGCGCGGAGGTCGGAATATCGCCTTCGAGCGCCACGCCTTTATCCCGGAACAACTGTTCGAGCGAGGCCATCGATTCGCGCACCACTTCACCCATATCGACTGCGCCGGTCGTCCATTCGGCCCGCCCGGATTCCATCTTGGCCATGTCGAGAATCTGGTTGATGAGCCGGGTCAGGCGCTCGGCTTCATTGACGATGATGCCAAGGAAACGCTTGCGGTCGGTCAGTTCGAGACGCGGGTCTTCGTGCAGCATTTCGGACAGCGCGCGGATCGAGGTCAGCGGTGTGCGCAACTCGTGCGTCACGGTCGAGATGAAATCATCCTTCATTCGGTCCAGTTCGCGCAGGCGCTCGTTGGCTTCGCGCAATTCCGTCGTCGCCGCTTCGAGTTCGCGCTGCTTGGCCTCGAGTTCGCGGCTATGGGCGCGGACTTGCGTCGCCTCGTCGAGAATGTCGAGTACCTCTTCGAGGCCGAGATCCTCTTCCTGCGCCACCGACGCCACCATGACCCGGGCACTGGCCGAGCCGATCGCGCCAGCCAGTTCGGATTCGGCAAACTGGACGAAATCGGCATCGGCCGGCAGGTCGCGCCAATGCTCGGCGCGCCGCGAACCGGCATAGGCGAACAATTGCTGCCGCGCCCGCGGCGCGCCGAGAAAGCGTTCGAGCAGTTGAACCAGCGCATCGGGCGACGCCTTGCCACGCCACAGACGCGCCTCGGTATTGCGCGAATCGAAGCGGAAGACATCGACAAAACGTTCAGCCTGGCTGGCCTCGACGGCATCCGGTTTTGAATTGAGCGACACGGCGACATAGGCGCCGATATTGGCCAGCATGCTCCACCACAGGCAATGCGAAATCTCGTCCAGCCCGCTCAGCCCGAACAGTGCCTGTGCCTTGAGCCAGCCGATGTCGAACAAACCGTGTTCGACGAAACCACTCGGCATCCAGCCCGATTTGGCAAAGGACGGCAGCAGCAAGGTGTACAGCCAGACCAAAAAACCGGCCAGCAAACCGGCGACGGCACCGGCCCGCGTCCCCTGCTTCCAGTACATGCCGCCGAACATGGCCGGGGCGAACTGGGCAACGGCGGCAAAGGAAATCAGGCCGATGCCGACGAGGGCGTAAGCTTCGCCGGCGGCGCGGAAATAGATGTAGCCGAGGAGCAGGATCAAGGCGATGGCAGCGCGCCGGATGCCGATCAGCAGGCCGGAAAGATCTTTTCGTTTTTCGACGAATTTTCCGGTTGACCGTAGCAATATGGGCATGACGAGGTCGTTGCAGACCATCGTCGACAAGGCGATGGTCTCAACGATGACCATGCCGGTCGCCGCCGACAGGCCGCCGATGAAGGCGAGCAGCGCCAGCGCCTCGGCACCGCGGGCCAGCGGCAGGGTCAGCACGAAGGTGTCGGGATTGAAGCCCTGCCCGCCAAAATGCAGCAAGCCGCCGAGGGCCAGCGGCAGGACAAAAATATTGATCAGCAGCAGGTAGAGCGGGAAGAGCCAGACGGCGCGCTTGAGATGCGATTCATCAACGTTCTCGACGACAATGATCTGGAACTGGCGCGGCAGAAAAATGATGGCCAGGCCGGAAAGGATGATCAGTGAAGTCCACGTTCCGGCCCGGCTGGAATCGAGTTGCAGTAGTCGCCCGAGATCGGCACTGGCCGCTGCCCGCTGGAACAGATCGCCGAGCCCGCCGAACATGCCGTAAGTAACGAAGAGGCCAACCGCCATGAAGGCAACGAGTTTGACCACCGACTCGAAAGCCACCGCGGCAACCATGCCCTCGTGGCGCTCGGTGGCATCGAGATGGCGGGTGCCGAACAGGATGGAAAACAGGGCCAGTACGACGGCAATCAGAAAAGTTGAATCCAGACCCCAAACCTGCACGCTATTGCCGGAATGTTCGAGCAGCACATCGACACTGGCCGCCATCGCCTTCAATTGCAGGGCGATGTACGGCACGACGCCAATCACCGCAATCACCGTCACCATGCCGGCCAGCAACTGGCTCTTGCCGTAGCGCGAAGCAATGAAGTCGGCAATCGAGGTGATGCGCTGCGCCTTGCTGATGCGGATCATCTTGATGATGACGCCGACGCAGAGCAGCATCAGCGTCGGGCCGATGTAGATGGTCAGGAACGACAGACCGCCGGACGTCGCCCGGCCGACACTGCCGTAGAAAGTCCATGAGGTGCAATAAACGGCCAGCGACAGCGCGTAGACGTTGGCCGAGATGATCGACTTGCCGGCATCGGCCCGCGCATCGCCAAAACGCGCCACGGCAAACAGCAGCCCGAGATAGGCTGTGGCGACGAGCGCGATGAACCAGCCGGAAAGCATCTACGAGCCTCGCCGCTCGGCCACCCAGGCCGCCAGTCCGATGAGTCCGGCCCAAACGCCGAAGAGATACAGATAGGTCGCAGGGATACCCCCCACCTCGCCGCCCGGCAAGCTGAGCAGCGGATAGGTCAGCAGCGGCACGCCGAGCAGGCCGAGTGCGGCCAGTCGCTGGCGGGTTGGATTGGCTCTTTTCACGACCCCGTCCCGGAAAAGGGAACGGCTGGCACGCCAAGCGTGCCAGCCGTTATTGGCATATAGTCTGATACGACTACACGGGAGGCCACCCTATGGGCGACCATTGTCTCCTCCTTGCCTTATAGTCTTTGGAGGCAGCGTGGCAAGTTCGCCGCCCCCTGGCTCATGCCGGAACCAGGGTTTAGCCCTTGAGTTGTTCCAGAATAGCCGGGTTCTCCAGCGTCGAGGTGTCCTGCGTCAGTTCCTCGCCCTTGGCCAGACCGCGCAGCAGACGACGCATGATCTTGCCCGAACGGGTCTTCGGCAGGTTGTCACCGAAACGGATGTCCTTCGGCTTGGCGATCGGTCCGATCTCCTTGCCAACCCAGTCAGACAGTTCCTTGATCAGCTTCTTGGTGGTTTCCGGATCGGTCGGACGGGGGCCCTTGAGCACCACGAAGGCGACGATGGCTTCACCAGTAATCTCATCCGGACGGCCAACAACGGCAGCTTCGGCAACCAGCGGGTTGGCAACCAGCGCGGATTCGATTTCCATCGTCCCCATGCGGTGACCGGAAACGTTCAGCACGTCGTCGATACGACCGGTAATGGTGAAGTAACCGGTGTCCTTGTCGCGAATCGCACCGTCGCCAGCCAGGTAGTACTTGCCCTGGAAGTCGGCCGGATAGTAGGACTTGACGTAGCGCTCGTCGTCGTTCCAGATCGTGCGGATCATCGATGGCCATGGCTTCTTGCAGACCAGGATACCGCCCTGGCCCCAGGGCAGATCGGCGCCGGTCTCATCGACCACGGCAAACTGGATGCCCGGGAACGGCAGGGTGCAGGAGCCCGGAACCAGCGGCGTTGCGCCCGGCAGAGGCGTGATCATGTGACCGCCGGTTTCGGTCTGCCAGAAGGTATCGACAATCGGGCAACGACCGCTACCGACGTTTTCGTAGTACCACGTCCAGGCCGCCGGGTTGATCGGCTCGCCGACCGAACCGAGGATGCGCAGCGAAGACATGTCGTAGCTCTTCGGATGCACGGCGGCATTGTTGTCGGAGGATTTGATCAGCGAACGGATGGCGGTCGGGGCTGTGTAGAAGATGGAGACCTTGTGATCCTGGATCATCTTCCAGAAACGACCGGCATCCGGGTAGGTCGGGACGCCTTCGAAAACCACTTCGGTCGCGCCGCAGGCCAGCGGGCCGTAAGTAACGTAGGTGTGGCCGGTAACCCAGCCGATATCGGCCGTACACCAGAAGACGTCCGTCGGCTTGATGTCGAAGGTCCACTTCATGGTCAGGATGGCGTGCAGCAGGTAGCCGCCGGTGGAGTGCTGAACCCCCTTCGGCTTGCCGGTGGAGCCGGACGTGTAGAGCAGGAACAACGGGTGTTCGGCTTCGACCCATTCCGGTTCGCAAACGTCGGATTGGCCTGCAATAGCGTCGTGCAGCCAGGTGTCACGACCGGCAACCATGTTGACTTCAGCGCCGGTGCGCTTGAAGACGATGACGTTCTTGACAGACTCGCAACCGCCCATGGCGAAGGCTTCATCAGCGATCGGCTTGAGCGGGATGGCCTTGCCGCCGCGGAACTGGCCGTCGGCAGTGATCAGGGCAACAGCACCGGCGTCGTTGATACGATCGCGCAGGGACTGGGCAGAGAAGCCGCCGAAAACGATGGAGTGGATGGCGCCGAGACGGGCACAAGCCTGCATGGCGCAAATGCCTTCAACAGTCATCGGCATGTAGATGACGACGCGATCACCCTTCTTGACACCCATGCCGCGCAGGGCATTGGCGAACCTGGCAACCTTGGAGAGCAGCTCCTTGTAGGTGACCTTGGTCACTTCGCCGTTGTCGGCCTCGAAGATCAGGGCAACCTTGTCACCCAGGCCGGCTTCAATCTGACGGTCGAGGCAGTTGTAGGAAACGTTCAGTTTGCCATCGGCAAACCACTTGAAAAACGGAGCGTTGGAATCATCAAGCGACTGGGTAAACGGCTGCTTCCACTCGATCATTTCACGGGCGAGCCTGGCCCAGAACTCGGGGTAGTCTGCTTCCGCTTCCGCGCACAGCGCCCGGTAGGCATCCATCCCCGAAACCGCCGCGTTCTTGACCATTTCGTCAGACGGATAAATTAGCTGCACGGACTCATTCGACATATTCTTCTCCTCTGCGGTACTTCGCAATTTATGTTGAAACAACCGATTGGATCCCAGGCTTGACCCCGGAACTGTGTAAAAGCCGCGCAAGCCGGAGAACACTACACTCCCCCGCCAGCGTTGATGCGGCATTAAACTTCGATATTCTTACAAAGGCCTTACGAAATCACGCTGCGGCGCAGCATTTCAAGGGGTTCCGGAAGCCGGCGGGTCGCGTGATAAACTTCGCCGCCCTAACTTACGATTCCCAAAATGAGCTCGCCAATCAAATCCCTAGAGTCCTTCATCTTTGCCAGCCGCTGGATTCAAGCCCCGCTCTACCTTGGCCTGATCGTTGCACAAGTGGTCTATTGCTGGCTGTTCATGGTCGAGTTGAGCCACCTGGTCGGCAGCGTCTTCGACGCCGCCCATTTCAGCGAAACCGAAGTCATGCTGGTCGTTCTCGGCCTGATCGACGTCGTCATGATCGCCAACCTGCTGGTCATGGTCATCGTCGGTGGCTATGAAACTTTCGTCTCACGCCTCGATCTCGAAGACCATCCGGACCAACCGGAATGGCTCTCCCACGTCAATGCCGGCGTCCTCAAGATCAAGCTTTCGACAGCCATCATCGGCATCTCGTCGATCCACCTGCTGAAGAGCTTCATCAATGCATCCAACCTGTCGGAGCACACGCTCATGTGGCAGGTGATCATTCACGTCGTATTTCTTTTCTCCGCCCTGGTCATGGCGATGGTAGACAAAACCATGACCCAGACCCTCGCTCTTCAACATCAAAAAAATCATTGACCCGGAGTTGCGCATGACCGCCATCAAACAGGAAGACCTGATCCAGTCCGTTGCCGATGCCTTCCAGTACATCAGCTACTACCACCCGCTGGACTACATCAAGGCCCTCGGTGAAGCCTACGAGCGCGAGGAAAGCCCCGCCGCCAAGGACGCCATCGCCCAGATCCTGACCAATTCGCGGATGTCCGCCGAAGGCCATCGCCCGATCTGCCAGGACACCGGTATCGGCATGGTCTTCATCAAGGTCGGCATGCAGGTCACCTGGCCGGATGCGTCGATGAGCATCCAGCAGATGATCGACGAAGGCGTGCGTCGCGCCTACGGCAATCCGGACAATCCGCTGCGCGCCTCGGTGCTGGCCGACCCGGCCGGTGCCCGCAAGAACACCAAGGACAACACCCCGGCCGTCGTCCATTTCGAAATCGTTCCCGGTCATCACGTTGAAGTGATCTGCGCCGCCAAGGGCGGTGGCTCGGAAGCCAAGTCCAAATTCGCCATGCTCAACCCGTCCGACGACCTTGTCGACTGGGTGCTGCACAAGATTCCGGAAATGGGTGCTGGCTGGTGCCCGCCCGGCATTATCGGCATCGGCATCGGCGGCACGCCGGAAAAGGCCATGCTGCTGGCCAAGGAATCGATCATGGCGCCGGTCGACATCCATGAACTGAAGGCCAAGGCCGCTGAGTACGCAAAAACGGGCGCCAAGCTGACCCGCGCCGAGGAACTGCGCCTCGAACTGATGGAAAAGATCAATGCGCTCGGCGTCGGCGCCCAGGGCCTCGGCGGCCTGACCACCGTGCTCGATGTCAAAGTACTCGACTACCCCTGCCACGCCGCCAACCTGCCGGTCGCCCTGGTCCCCAACTGCGCCGCCACCCGCCACTGCCATTTCCATCTCGACGGCTCCGGCCCGGCCAAGCTCGACGTGCCGAAGCTGGAAGACTGGCCGGCCGTCACCTGGACGCCGGACCTCAAGTCGGCGACCCAGATCAATCTGAACACCCTGACCAAGGAAGAAGTCGCCGCCTGGAAGCCGGGCCAGAAGCTGCTCCTCAACGGCAAGATGCTGACCGGTCGCGATGCCGCGCACAAGCGCATTGCCGACATGCTGGCCAAGGGCGAGAAGCTGCCGGTCGACTTCACCAATCGCGTGATTTACTACGTCGGCCCAGTCGATCCGGTCCGTGACGAAGTGGTTGGCCCCGCCGGCCCGACCACGGGCACCCGGATGGACAAGTTCACCCGCATGATGCTCGAACAGACCGGCCTGATCTCGATGATCGGCAAGTCCGAGCGCGGCCCGGTTGCCATCGAGGCGATCAAGGACAACAAGTCGGCCTACCTGATGGCCGTCGGCGGCGCTGCCTACCTGGTCGCCAAGGCGATCAAGTCGGCCAAGGTCGTCGGCTTTGCCGATCTGGGTATGGAAGCCATCTACGAGTTCGATGTCGAGAACATGCCGGTGACGGTCGCCGTCGACTCCTCCGGTGTCAGCGTGCACGAAACCGGACCGAAGGAATGGCAGATCAAGATCGGCAAGATTCCAGTTTCGGCGTAAGCCTTTTTCAGGACAACAAAAACCCGGCCGAGGCCGGGTTTTTGTTGTCCTGAAATTACGAACGCTCAGCAGTTTTTTTCGAGTTCTCCGACCGGACAGAGCGGTGCCTCGCCGGCCGCGCGCAACTTGCGGCACCTCTTGCAGACAGCCGTGAGCCAGCCCTTGCACGACATCAAGGTGGTCGGCGACTCATCGGCCAGCATTTCCTTGAGGCGTTCAAAAAATACTTCCTGATTGATGCTGGTTCCGCCGCAACCCGTCATGCTGATTACCCGGTTACCGCCGGAGAGGTGTGCCGCATCGTGGCGGCTGATGGCCAGATGCAACAGTTCGTCGGTTGTCGTTGCCGCACTGTCATCGGGCAAGGCGGCGATACCGACACTGACGGTGACGGCTACGCGCGTACCCTGAATCGAAATATTGGCGGCGGAGATGGCATTGCAAACGCCACGGGCAAATTTTTCGCTCTGCTCGCGCCCGGCCATCAATGAAATGATGGCGATGCGCCCACCGACCAGTGGCAGCATGCTTTCATCCGCGTGGATCTTGCTCGCCAGCAAGCCGAGAATTTTCTGGACGATTTTGTCGGCCAGATCCCAGCCGTAACGAATCCTGAAACCTTCGTAGCCATCCAGCCCGAAGACCAGAACCCCGCGCGGCTGAGCGTTCGCTGCACAGGCAAGCGAGTCCTCCAGGCACAGCCCGTCGGCCTTTTCGAGTTGCCCGGGCACAGGCGAGGCCTGATTCGTGGGCAGTTCGCCGCTCAAATCCGGAAGGCTTTCGACACGCTGTTTGAAATCATTGAGGCCGACATCACTCTGGTCGCCAAATTCTGCTGTGGCGGTGAGCAAATCAGGTTCGGAATCCAGATCGGGCTTGATCAGACGCAGCAGCAGATTCTGGAATTCCTGGCCGGCCGTTCTTTTCGGAATGAACTCGGAAACACCAAGTTGCCTAGCCTGCTCCCGCCCATCATCGGAGAAGCTGTCCGAGACTAGCTGAAAATAGGGAAGCCGATTGAGGCGAGCCAATTTGCTGGCCCGCAGGCGCTCGACCAATCCGGCGCCTTCGAGCGTGGCAATATCCAGCCCGGAAAAGACAGCAATGATCGACGAGTCAAGGACCAGCGTTTGCCACGCCGACTCGGCGTCACGCTCCTCGCAAACGTCAAAATACCCGCGCAAAAGCTTGCTCAGCGATGCTCGAACCAGCCGCGAAGCGTCCACGATCAGGACTTTCTGCAACTTTGTCATATCTCTTCCGTGCAAAATCGCCTTGACCACGCGATGATTAACAATGTTATGACTAACGGGATAGTTTAATTCATTCAGCGAGACGGCGCTTACATTACTGAAACCTCATCAATTTCCCCATGCTTGTAACATTGCTATATTTTCTGCCCTTAGATTCGCCTCGGCCTGCCCCATGTTCCGCAAACTCCGCATCCTGATCCTGCTCATTATCCTCGCCACCGTCGGCCTCGGTGCCTGGCGCGCCAATTCCCGGCTGACGGCTTGGGAACATACCATTCATGTCGCGATCTATCCGATTGCCGGGGACAACTCGCCGGCCACTGCCAGCTACATTAGCGGCCTGAACAACGAAAGCTTTACGGACATTGCCCAATGGATGCAGCAGCAGACCGAAAAGCAGGGCCTCGCCATCCTGCAACCGGTCGCGCTGCGCGTGGCGCCGCCGCTCGCCGGGATACCGCCGCCGCGACCACACCAGCCGAGCGCGCTGGACGCCATGCTGTGGAGCCTGAAACTGCGCTGGTGGGCATCGCAGCACGACCAGATCGACGGCCCGAAACCGCATATCCGGCTTTTCGTGCTCTTTCACGATCCGGCGCGCAACCCGTCGGTGCCGCACTCAACCGGCTTGAGCAAGGGGCAGATCGGCGTCATTCACGCCTACGCGTCGCGCCAGCAACGCCGGCAGAACGCCGTGGTCATTGCCCACGAAATGCTGCACACCTTTGGCGCTACCGACAAATACGATCTGGCGACACTGCAACCAATCTATCCGCAAGGTTATGCCGAGCCGGGACGCGACCCGCGCCTGCCGCAGGAAATGGCCGAGATCATGGGTGGGCGTATCCCGCTCGACGAGCAGACTGCCGAAATCCCGACCAGCCTGGCCGATACGCTGATCGGGCCGGAAACTGCCCTGGAAATCGGGTTCCTACGGTCAACCGGAAAAAACGGCCAAAAATGAAATCGCTTTTCGGGCGTTGAATCAGCGCTCGGTCTTGCCGACCACGCCCCACAGGGCGCGGAACTTGCCACGCAGCGTCAGCCTTTCGTCCGACAGTGCTTCGAGGAAATCGGACATGCGTTTCGACTTGGCCACGGCAAAGAGCACCAGCCCGACGAATACGGAGGTGGCGACCAGCCCGTGCAGGCCGCGTTCGAGCATCGAGCCTTCGCCGAAGGCAATGATGTTCATGCCGAAATAGCCGGTGGTGACCGTCGCGATCAGACCCAGAATGGTGATCACGGTCAGCCGGACGACGGTGTTCGATTGCCGGCGCTGCGAATCGCTATCGAGGTAGTGGCTCATCTCGCGGATTTCGTCGCGGACGTCGTCGTACAGGGCGTCGTTGCGCAGATGGTTGGAACACAGCCGGTACATCGCCTGCACGTGCGGCCGTTCGGAAAGCTCGTGGAACCAGTAGCGGTGGGTGAAGCGCAGAAAGGTTTCGAAATTGGCCCGGATCCGCCGCTTGAAACGACGCACGGAATTGTCGTTGCGGATATCGAGATCGTTGACCGCGTCGACCAGCACCTCGGAAAACGCCAGCAACGAGGCCCGGTGCAAATGCGCGATCAGGAAAACGAGGAAATACTGATGGCGGAACTGGGCCAGTACGCCGCGCTCGCCATCGACAAAAAACGGGAATGCCGCATCACCGACCACCGTAAAGGCGTTGCCGGTACACATGAAGCGCGTGTTTGGCCCGGCCTCGCTATCCGTCCAGAATCGGTCGTGACAGAAGCGTTGTTCGAATTCGATAACAGCCGGCTCGTTGATCGGCAGCGTTTCGTTCGGGTGCAGCATGGTGGCCAGCCCCAAGCGCACCCACTCCTCGCGGCTCAACGTTCGCGGCTGGTCGATGGCGAGAAAGGCCATGACCGGCATGCGTTGATACTCGATCAGGCGGTAACGCAAGTCGCCCTCTTCGTCGGAATGGGCCAGCACCATCGGCCGCAGCAGGCTGGCCCAATGTTCGGAAATGCAGGGGCTGCGATGCTGGCAGACGTAGCTCAGGTATTTCTCGCGCTTTTCGGCATCGGAACGCGCCACGACCTGGCCATCGATCCCGATCCACTCGGCCAGGTAGACATTGTGCAAGCCCTCGCCGCCCTCTTCCCAGCCCGACGGATAGGCCCGACCGAAGCGGAACATGAAATCGCGCACCGTATCGAGCGGCAGGTCATTGGCCCGCACTTCGAGGTTGAGCTGCACGACCTCGAGGTCGTGGAAGAAATAGAGATCGAGATGCACGATGTCCAGCTCGATCGGCGTCTGCCCCTTGCGCAAGGTCACGCGCAGCCGGTCAATATCCTTGCGCCGGAAAACGTGCATCGGTGAGCTGCCCGGCTGGTCGCCCGCCGCCGAATTGCGCGAGCGCCCTTCGCCATAAAGAAAACGCTGCACATAAGGCAAAAACGAAACGAATTCGCGGTAGTGGCGCTCCTTGAACTGACCGGTATCCTCGACGAACTCATCGTCGATCCGGCGCCATGGATGCGCCTCCGTCCGCGACTCGAACACCTCCCAGTGGCGCCCCTCGCTACCGGTTATCGCCATCGGCTCCAGCTGCAGCGGCCAGACCAGGCTGGCGTGAAAGAGCCGAACGCGACCGTTCTGTATTTCGGTCATACGATTTTCCCCGCGATTTTCCCCGTGTGCACTGCTCATGCCGACTCTAGCGATCAGGACACCATTCGTTCGGCCCGGGCGCGATCCCACAGGCGCTTGTTCATATCCTCGATCGGCAAGCCGAAACGGAAGTTCTTGTCGAGCTCCCTGAGGATAGGCATCAACTGCATCCCGACCGACCCCAGGCAAGGCCCCAAATCTGCGGGAGCTATCGTTGCCAGCAATTCCTTGAGCTGTGGCACGAAAGAATCGCAGCTGGCAAGGCCGGCAGCCTGAAGGCTCGAGGCGGCCATGACCCGGTTGCCACCGGCCCGGGCAGCAGCATTGAGGCGCTCGTACGCCAGGTGCAGCAGGGCCTGCTCCGACAACTCGACACCGTCATCGGGGGCGACGGCGACGCCAACGCTGACCGTCAGGTGGATGCGCTGGCCCTCGACGGATATCTGCGCGCTCGCCATCGCCTTGCAGATCCGGTTGGCAAATCCGGCACAAATTGCGGCCGACGATGATCGCGTCACAATGACCACCCGACCATCGGCGAGTTGCCCGATAAAGTCCTCCGGCCGAATTTTTCTCGACAACAAAAAACAGAATCTTTGGGCCGAACCGAAGGCCAGTTCAGCCCCGTAGCGGAGTATCAGATCGTCATAGCCATCGAGGCCAAAAGCCAGAACGCCGACACCATGGCCTTCCAGCGCCTCGGGCAAAGTCTTCGCCAGGTACTCTTCAAGCATCTCCTCGGCCAGCAGCGTATCGTCGTTGCCGTAGTCGTCACCTCCCGGCTCGTCGCTCGCCGATGGCTCCAGCCCGGCAATCTGCCCCATGATATTGCTGATGCCAATGTCGGACTGGCCGCCAAACTGCTCGAACACTTCTTCCGGCGGCGGGGTTGGCGCCAGAACGCACCCCTCCGTTGCATCCTCTCGCCATTCCATCTGGGCCGAAACGATGCTTTCGATCGACGGACTGGTCGAGCCTTTGACAATAAATTCGGTGACCCCCAGATTCCAGGCTTCCTGACGTTCGCTTTCGGAAAAGCTGTTCGACACCATGAGCAAAAAAGGCACGTTTTTCAAACGCGACAATTTGCTGTCGCGCAGGCGCTCAAGCAGGCCACGGCCATCGTCCCTGACCACCGTCAATCCTGATATGACGGCAACAATGGCACTATCGAGGACCATGGTCTGCCACGCCGACTCGTCATTGTCCTCATCACGCACATCAAAACGCTCAGACAATTGCTTGGCCAGCGACGCCCGTACGACTCTCGATGCATCGACAATCAGAACCTTGCGCTTATTTGTCATTTATATTCCAAATTCACCAATATTTTCAAATACTTGAATTTCATTATCACCGGAATTAAAGTGTAAACGACGCGGCACCATCCGAGTCAAGATTGCCGCGTGTAAAAATATGTTGCTCGCGCCTTTGTTCGTCAGCCTCTGAGACTTGATTTTGTTTGAAAGCTAATTCATAGTCCGGAAACTGTTTTTTGCCCACACTCAGGAAATCCCATGAACGCACGCCCTACCCTCCGCTCTGCCGCTGCCTTTGCAGTGGAACCGGTCGTCGTACGCGTGGTCGTAGTAGGCGTCGTTATGCACGCGCCGTCGCGGATCGGGTAAGCAGAAGCAGCACAGAACCCCAAACCCCGCCGGCGCAAACCGGCGGGGTTTTGTTTTTGGAGCCCGCCGGTTGCGCCACCAACCCTAAGGAAACCTCCATGACAGAAACTCTCACCGGCGCCCAGATCACCGTGCGCCTACTCGAACGCCAGGGGATCCGCACCGTCGCCGGCATCCCCGGCGGCGCCATCCTGCCCATTTACGACGCGCTCGGCCAGTCGACCACAATTCACCACGTGCTCGCCCGCCACGAACAGGGCGCCGGCTTCATGGCCCAGGGCATGGCCCGCGCCACTGGCCAGCCGGCCGTCTGCCTCGCCTCCTCCGGCCCCGGTGCGACCAATCTGCTGACCGCCATCGCCGTCGCCAAGCTCGATTCGATCCCGCTCGTCGCCATCACCGGCCAGGTGCCCAAGGCCATGATCGGCACCGATGCCTTCCAGGAGGTCGATACTTACGGCCTGAGCATTCCGATCACCAAGCACAACTTCCTCGTCTCGTCGGCCGAGGAACTGCTCGAAGTCATCCCGCGCGCCTTCCGGATCGCCGCCTCCGGTCGCCCCGGCCCGGTGCTGATCGATATCCCGAAAGACGTGCAGGCGCAGGCAATCGAGATCAGCGAATGGCCGGACCCCGGTCGCGCCGAGCCTGCGCCGGCGGCCAATTCGGCGCTCATCGAACAGGCGGCGGCGATGATCAACGCGGCCGAACGGCCGATCCTTTATCTCGGCGGCGGCGTCATCCATTCCGGCGCCTCAGTCGCCGCCATCGAGCTGGCCGAAAAGGCCAGCCTGCCGACCGTGATGACGCTCATGGCGCTCGGCGCCATGCCGGTCGATCACCCGCTGGCGCTGGGCATGCTGGGCATGCACGCCGCCCGCTACACCAATCTGGCGCTCGACGAATGCGACCTGCTGATCGCCATCGGCGCCCGCTTCGATGACCGGGCGACCGGCAAGGTGGCGGCCTTCTGCCCGCAGGCGAAGATCATCCATATCGACATCGATCCGGCTGAACTCGACAAGATCAAGACGGCGCACATCGGTATCATGGCCGATATCAGCGAAGCACTCGGCCAGTTGCTGCCGGCCGTATTTCAAAATTCGCGAAAAAATTGGGTTGACCGTAGCAATGCCCTGAAAGCCGAGTTCCCGTTCGATCTGCACAGCACCGACAACCCGCGCTCACATTTCGGCCTGATCCAGAGCGTCGCGGCTTGCCTCGACGACGACGCCATCATCGCCACCGACGTCGGCCAGCACCAGATGTGGGTCGCCCAAGCCTACCCGCTGCGCCGTCCGCGCCAGTGGCTGACCTCGGGCGGGCTGGGCACCATGGGCTTCGGTGTGCCGGCCGCCATCGGCGCCGCGCTGGCCGAACGCGGGCGGACGGTGGTCTGCTTCACCGGCGACGGCTCGATCATGATGAACATCCAGGAACTGGTCACCGCCGCCGAGGAAAACGCGAACATCAAGATCGTGCTCATGGACAACGCCACGCTCGGCCTCGTCCATCAGCAGCAGACGCTGTTCTACGGCGAGCGGCTGTTCGCTTCGCAGTTCAGGTCATCGCCGGATTTCATCAAGATCGCCCAGGGTTTCGGCATTGCGGCCGTCGACCTCGACGCCTCGGCCAACCCCTGTGCGACGCTCATGGAAGCCATTTCCCGCCCCGGCCCCTGCCTGATCCACGCCAGCATCGATGCCGAACAGAAGGTTTATCCCATGGTGCCGCCGGGCGCCGCCAACCGCGACATGATTGGAGCCTGAGATGAACGCGATCAGCAAGAACGAACAAAACGCCCTGGCCCGTGCCGTGCTGGAAATCGATGTCAATAATCACGCCGGCGTGATGTCGCACGTCGTCGGCCTGTTTTCGCGCCGTTCGTACAACGTCGAAGGCATCCTCTGCCTGCCGGTCGGCGACGGCCGGCAAAGCCGCATCTGGCTGCTGGTCAATGAAGATCAGCGGCTGACACAGATGATGAAACAGGTGGAAAAGCTTGAGGATGTCATCACGATTCGCCGGCACAACGCCGACCACGCGGTATTTCAGGATCTGGAAACCTTCTTCCGGCCGTAACCTGGAGCGATCAGGAAGCTGCCGGGGCTTCCCGGCACTTCCGCTTGTATTCGCGGATCAGTTCGAGTTCGTCGTCACTGATTGACTCGAAGCGCAGGCCGACCAGCCGGCGTTCACCGAGCCGGCGGATGCGCATGATGCTGACGTAGGCTTCGACTTTTCCGCCGAGATCGGGTGAATCGATCCGGCAAACGCCGACCTCACCGCTCGGCTTGGCGCCGAGAACAGCCGCGTCGATCAGCACGCCGATACCGGAAACCGAAATATCAGCCGCCGGCAACTCAAGGTGCATGCCACCCAGACTCAGGGAGACGTGGCCTTTGAGGAAAACACGGGGGGAGCGACGACGTTCTTTCACGATGGATTTCCAGCACAACACTAGACAGACATTTTTGCACGTGCGTGGTTCAAACGCACGACAATTACATGGATTTACCCTTGACCCATCCTTGACACGCCATCGTCATATCCAGTGGTTTTTGGCCATCCTCTTGCCACCCAGCATCTGATGATGAACAAATCCTGTTTTCAGGATCGTTTTGTTGTGCCACAATATTCTGTAC
>JAUYEI010000101.1 GCA_030691385.1 Azonexus sp. | reverse complement strand
CGCCGCAAAGATGATCTTGATATTGTGCTCCTGCAGCCAAGGCCCCACGAGCCCCTGCATCCCGAAGAGAAGGACGAAGATCATCCCGGAGATCACCGGTGAAACGGCAAACGGGAGATCAATCAGGGTAATCAAAACGTTTTTGCCGAAGAACTCGAACTTGGCGATCGCCCAGGCCGCCGACACGCCGAAGACCAGGTTGAGCGGCACCGAGATCGCTGCCGCCAGCAGCGTCAGCTTGATCGCCGACAGGGCGTCGGGATCGCCGACAGGGCATCCGGATCGACCAGCGCGGTGACGTAGCCTGGATTTTGCACAAAGAGGGCGAGTAACGCAGTAAGCACTTGATACAATTGGAGTTGTCGAGAAGCCAGTTCGTAAAAAATGCCTACCTGTACCCGCCCAGCGTTGAATTTTACCCCGGAACAACTCCGCTTTCCGCCCACCGCGGGCTTCACGCAGGGCAATCGCATGAATGACGCTGTCGTTGACGCCTGAAATAGTGGTTTACGATCAAGAGGTTGCAAGAGGGCTGTTCACCGCGTTCTGGATTGTGTAGTTTTCTATCTTTTTGGGGGAATCCATGGAGACAGAAAGCAGACTGCGTGTGGCGGACGTATTTGTCGGTATTCGCGACCCACGGCAAGCCAGGAAGGTTGAGCACGATCTGGTGGAACTGTTGGTGATTGCCGTATGCGGTGTGCTGGCGGGCGCCGACGACTTTGTCGAGATTGAAGAATGGGCCAAGGAGAAGGGCGACTGGTTCAAACGGTATCTGCGCCTTGAGCATGGCATTCCCTCGCATGACACCTTCGGTCGGGTCTTTGCGACGATTGACGCAGACGAATTCGGTACGGCCTTCCGGCGCTGGGTGAGCCGCATTGCCCCCAACCTGGAGAAGGATGAAGTCGTCGCCCTGGATGGCAAGACCAGCCGGCGCTCGGGAAAGGTGGATGGCACGCCGTTGCACCTGGTCAGCGCCTTTGCTGCTGGCGCCGGCCTGGTGCTGGGACAGCGGGCAACCGCCGCGAAATCGAACGAGAAGACGGCGATTCCCGAGTTGCTGGCCACCCTGGCGCTGGAAGGCTGCATCGTCACCATCGACGCCATGGGTACTCAGCCGAGCATTGCGCAGGCGATTCGCCATCGGGGGGCTGAATACATCCTGTCGCTCAAGGATAACCAACCGACCTTGGCCGAGTCAGTGCAGGATTTCTTCACGGCATTCCAGGCCGATCCGGACAAGACGCCCCACCGCTTCAACGAAGTGGTGGAGAAGGATCATGGCCGACTGGAAGTGCGCCGCTGCTACGCCTTCGATCAACTCGACTGCCTGCATGCCCCGGAGCGCTGGCCAGACTTGAAATCGTTTGCCGTCATCGCGTCAGAACGAACGCTCAAGGGCAAGACGACGCTGGAGCATCGCTTCTACATCAGCAGTTTGCCGGCCGATGCCGCGCGGTTGAATCAGGCGGTGCGTCAGCACTGGCGAGTGGAGAATAGTCTGCACTGGTGCATGGACGTCGTCTTCGGCGATGACCAGATGCGTGCTCGAACCGGCAATGCCGCTCATAACTTCGCGGTGATGCGACATATCGCCTTGAATCTCATCCGCCTCGACCCTGTCAAGCGCAAGGGCGGACTCAAGGTACGACGCCTCATCGCCGCAACTTCCGACACCTATCGCGCTGAGATTCTCGGTCTTATATAAGATTCATGCGATTGCCCTGGGGCTTCACGGTTCGCGCCGATTTCAACGGGGGAGAGGTTTCGTCGGACTTGGGCGCCCTGGTGCTGGGTGCCGTCGATCAGCGCATCGGCCTGCTTGGGCGGCTGACCCAGGCGATTGGTGATTCCCGCGATCTACGCTACATCAGCCACTCGATGCGCGATCTGCTGACCCAGCGCATCTTTCAGATCGCCTCGGGCTACGAGGACGGCAACGATGCCAACGCCCTGCGTCATGACCCGCTGTTCAAGCTGGCAGCCGGGCGGGCCCCGCTGGAAGCCGGCAAGGCGCTGGCCTGCAGCGCAACTCACTCTCGTCTGGAGAATGCGTTGCAGCGGCGCGACATCTACCGATTGGCCTGCACCCTTGTCGAGCAATTCATTGCCAGCTACGCGACGGCCCCTGTCTCGATTACGCTGGATCTGGACCACACTGACGATGCCACCTATGGCCAGCAGGCATTGTCCTTTTACAACCATCACTACGGACACCATTGTTACCTGCCCTTGCTGGTGTTCGAAGCGAACTCCGGCGCCCTGGTGACCGCCGTGCTGCGTCCCGGCAAACGCCCGACCGGCGCCGAGAACGCCATGATCATGAAGCGTGTGCTCCGCCTGTTGCGCCGCCACTGGCCGCAGACCCATATCCTGCTGCGGGGCGATGGTCATTTCGCCAATCCTGAGCTCATGGCGTTGATCCAGGCCGACGCCCAGGCCGACTTCCTCTTTGGCCTGGCCGGGAATCCGGTCTTGACACGCCAGGCGGAGGGTTTGATGAAGAATGTCCGCGGCCACCTCGCCCTGCATCAGTCTCTGGCTGCCCGGGGCTGGGGGCCAGCCGTCGCGGCCGTGCGGCACTTCGGTGAATTTGAGTATGCCGCCGGCTCCTGGCCGCAAGCCTTCCGCGTGGTGGTCAAGGCCGAAGTCCTGGCCGGCAGCGGCGTCACGCCCGCCAAGGACAATCAGCGCTACGTGGTCACCAGCCTGCGCCGCCCCTCGCCCCAGGCACTCTACCAGCAGGACTACTGCGCCCGTGGCCAGGCGGAAAATCTGATCAAGCAGGTGAAGGTCGACCTGAAATCCGATCGTACCTCGGCCTCCAGTTTCCTCGCCAACTTCGCCCGCCTGCTGTTCGCCGCCAGTGCCTACGTCTTGCACCAGCAACTTCGCCTCCTGGGCTTGCAAGGCACGGCGCTGGCGATGGCGCAGCCGAGGACCGTCATGCTGTCGCTGTTCAAGATCGCCGCCCGCGTCAAACAGTACAAAGATCGGGTACTGCTGCATTTGCCCAGCGCTTGCCCGGTCAGGGATTTGCTGGCCCTGGGTTGCCAGCGGCTTTACCCCAGCACGAGGATGCGCCCCATGCCCGCTTCGCCATGAGCCCGCCACGTCTGGCCCACGAGACGCTGCCACCCACCCCGCCCATCAACAACTTCGCACGCATCTCCCCGCCCGTGGGGATAGGGGCGCTATCGTCTAAAAATAAAAAAATGGGCTGCAGAGCGCGGCACTGGCTCAGATCAAAATTTGTGCAGCATTCAGGTTAACTGCGAGGCGTAGCGTGGCTGCCGATGAAACTGAAACGAAGCTAAATCATTCCCACTCGATTATTTCCTGCATCTGTAACCCTGCATAAACACTAGCTATTTGTTCGCTCACATTGCCGTCTACCGTCATTTTTACCGCCAATATGGCGGGCGCTTTTCCTAGTTCGGGAGATGGTCTCGAATCGCCATGTCCTGTGAAGGCGCTCATTTTGAAAACGTTAAGCTAATCGTAGCTCAACTACGATTGAGTCAAATAAAACTTGCCGCCCCCTTGAAACAGTGATAAATATCGTAGCATGGCTACGACTGAAAGAACCAAATTAAATTCCCTCTACCGCCATTGGGTGCCCGGTACGCCCTTGACGTCAGGGGACTTGGCAGCACTCGGCATCTCGGCCGACCTCGCCGTTCACTACGCGCGCGCCGGTTGGCTGACGCGTCTGGCACGTGGGGTGTACGGCCGCCCAAACGATACCCTGGAATTGCATGCCTGCCTGCTCCTGCTACAGCGCAACGTCGACGGACTGCATGTCGGGGGCAAGTCGGCCCTCGACTGGTATGGCGTGAGGCACTACCTGTCCCACCGCCCTGTCTTGCAACTCTACGGCTGGACAAGTACCAGTCTGCCAGACTGGTTCAACGAGCGCTTTCCTGCTGAATACCACCGCAAGCGCTTGTTCGACGAGCCACCTGCCGATCTGCTTCATGCCGGGCCGTTCGAAAAGCGAAGCGGTGCCCCTCGGGTTTCAACGCCGGAACGTGCGTTGCTGGAGGTGCTCAGCGAAGTGGGGGTACGCCAGCCATTGCAAGAGGCGCGCGAACTTGCCGAGAGTACCTATAGCTTACGCGCCGAAGTCCTGCGCGAATTGTTGCTGCGTTGCACCAGCGTCAAAACCGTGCGCTTGTGCCTTCACCTCGGACGCGAACTAGCCCTGCCCTGGGGAACCAAGTTGGACCCGGCGCAACTGCCGACCGGCAGCGACCGAGCCTGGGTGTCCCGCTCCGGGGACGGGCTGTTGGTGCTCAAGCCATGAACCACGTCTACCTGGACACCGCTCGCCTGCTGACGCAGGTCGCCCCGTTCATCTTCGCGGATGGCACTTTCGCGCTCAAGGGCGGCACTGCGATCAACCTGTTCGTCCGCGACATGCCACGGCTGTCGGTCGATCTGGATCTTGTATTCCCCGACCACCGCCTGCCTCGCGATGAAGCGCTGGCCCAGATCAATGAGGCTATCCGGCGCTCCGCTGAACGCTTGAAAACACGAGGTTTTCAAACCCACACGCTCGCGGCGGCCGACGTCGGCGAAACCAAGCTACTGGTGCGACGCGCGGGTATCGAGGTTAAGGTTGAAGTCAATTTCGTGATGCGCGGCACTGTCCACCCGGTGCGCACCGCGGCCTTGACGCCGGCGGCGCGCGACACCTTGATGGCGGACCTGGAAATTCCGGTGGTGTCATTGGAAGACGTGTATGGCGGAAAGCTCGTCGCCGCCATGGACCGGCAGCATCCCCGCGACCTCTTCGACGTGATGCAGTTGTTTGCCCACGAAGGCATCAGTGCCGGCATCCGGCGTGCTTTTGTCGTCTACCTCGCCAGCCACAACCGGCCTGTCCATGAAGTGCTGTTCCCAGCCCTGAGGGACATCGGGCAGGAATACGAGCGCAACTTCAAAGGCATGACCGCCGAGCCGGTGGAACTACCGCAGTTGTTGGCGGCACGCGAGCGAATGGTGCGTGAACTGCAAAGCGGTCTGGATGCGGATGAACGCCGCTTTCTTCTGTCGCTCGTCGCCGGCCGTCCGGAATGGCCTCTGCTGGGCATAGAGCATGCCGAACACCTGCCGGGAATTCGCTGGAAACTGCACAACCTGGCGCAACTGGAACGCAAGAGTCCAAGGAAGTTCGCTGAGCAGGCCGAGGAACTCTCGCAACGGTTAGGGCAGGATAAATGAATAAAGAAAAGAAAGCAGCCTCAGCCATGCCCGCCCACGTTGATCGCAATTTCCTCCCGGCTCTACAGACACCCTCTTCCCACCTGGTACCTCGGACGCTTTCGCCGATCCGCCGAAAACCAAGGAGCGCTCAGTGACAGAGCCCAAGAAACCAACATTAAACGTCGATGCCTTGCAGGCAGAGCGCGCGCTCG
>JAUYEI010000099.1 GCA_030691385.1 Azonexus sp. | reverse complement strand
CTTGCTGGATCAGTCGATCCAGCACCGTCGGAATGCCCAGTGTGCGCACCCCGCCCTTGGGCTTGGGCATCTCCACTTTCCGGATCGCCGCTGGCTGATAATCGCCTGCCAGAAGTGCTGCCTTGACGCTTGGCCAGTGCTGTTGCAGCCATGCCTTGAATTCGGATACGGTGAGTCCACGCGTGCAGATCTCCCCGGGTATTGCGCACCTACCTTCACGTTTATGCCTGTCGGAGTTACGTCGTAGCGTTCCGTACAAGTTTCGGGCTTTGATGATATGGGACATCTCACCCCGCTACGCCGCCTCGTATCCGCTTCCTGTTCGTCAGGCCAGCGCTTTGCCTTCGGCTTCCTTCTGATTCGCAGTCGCCGGCGACACCCTTGCCGTTCAGCTAACGCTTCCCCTTGTCGGGCGAGTAGAGGTCTTTCACCTCCAAGTAAGTGCGCCCTGCCGGGCGCACCCAAAGAAAAAGCCCGTCTGAAACCAGACGGGCTTTTTAACGTGCTTTTATCCGAAGCTTAGGTGCTCTGGATATTGGAAGCCTGCTTGCCCTTGGGGCCTTGCACGACGTCGAAGGAAACTTTTTGACCTTCCTTCAGAGTCTTGAAACCATTCATGTTGATGGCGGAGAAATGTGCGAAGAGATCTTCGCTGCCATCATCAGGAGTGATAAAGCCAAAACCCTTGGAATCATTGAACCACTTGACAGTACCGATTGCCATGTTTGCAACTTTCTTACAAAAGACGAACAAATTTACGGGTCTCCCCGACTCCCTGTTTGAACTCAGTGACCCGGTGCATTGCAGCAACCTCGATACGCCTAGAAGCCAAACACGATTGCTTTCTACGCCAGTTGAATTTTATCGTCAACAAGTTTCGATGCGGCGCCGCAGCAAATCAGGGCACGGCGAATCTCAGCCCTGATCTGGAAATCAGTCAATTCGCCCCAATGTTTTATGTTGCGGATTAAGACGGACTGTATAAAATCGAACGCATGGCAACAAAGGCACAGGAAGGCGGACAACTAGCGGCACAGCGCAGCAAGCTGGGTCCGCCGAAGATGTACAAGGTGCTGCTGCTGAACGACGATTACACGCCGATGGATTTTGTAATCACCGTGCTGCAGCGGTTTTTTTCTCTGGATACTGAACAAGCAACGCAAATCATGCTCAAAGTTCACAACGAGGGTCGTGGCGTCTGCGGGATTTTCCCGCGGGACATCGCTGCGACCAAGGTTGAGCAGGTCATTGCATTCGCACGCCAGCACCAACACCCGCTTGCCTGCATCATGGAGGAAAACTGATGATTGCCCAGGAACTCGAAGTCAGCCTGCACATGGCCTTCGTCGAGGCGCGTCAAAAACGCCACGAGTTCATTACCGTCGAACATCTGCTGCTGGCGCTGATCGACAACCCGTCTGCAGCCGAGGCCTTGCGCTCATGCGGCGCCAAGACCGATACGCTGCGCAAGGATCTGACCAATTTCATCGACGAGCACACGCCGACCGTTTCCGGCGAGGACGATATCGATACGCAGCCGACACTCGGTTTCCAGCGCGTCATCCAGCGCGCCATCCTGCATGTCCAGTCCTCCGGCAAGAAGGAAGTCAACGGCGCCAACGTGCTCGTAGCCATTTATGGCGAGAAGGATTCGCATGCGGTCTATTTCCTGCAAAAGCAGGGCGTGACGCGGCTCGATGTCGTCAACTACATTTCGCACGGCATCAGCAAGGTGCCACAGAAAGCCAAGGCCGCGCCCGAGGGCGAAGTCGAGACCGAAGGTGAAAAAGGCGAAGCGGGGCCACTGGAGCAATACACGATCAATCTCAACGCACTGGCATTGCAGGGCAAGATCGACCCGCTGATCGGCCGCGACAAGGAACTCGAGCGCGTCATCCAGACGTTGTGCCGGCGCCGCAAGAACAACCCGCTGCTGGTCGGCGAAGCCGGCGTTGGCAAGACGGCCATTGCTGAAGGGCTGGCCCGCAAGGTCGTCGAAGGCGATGTGCCGGAAATCCTGGCCAAGGCCAATGTCTACTCGCTCGACATGGGTTCGCTGCTGGCCGGCACCAAGTACCGTGGCGATTTCGAGCAGCGCCTGAAAGGCGTTCTGAAAGCCTTGCAGGACAACCCGCATGCCATCCTGTTCATTGACGAAATCCACACCCTGATCGGCGCCGGTTCGGCCTCCGGCGGCACGCTGGACGCCTCAAACCTGCTCAAACCGGCGCTTTCCTCTGGTCAGCTCAAGTGCATCGGCGCGACGACGTACACCGAGTACCGCGGCATTTTCGAGAAAGACAGCGCGCTTTCCCGCCGCTTCCAGAAGATTGATGTCAATGAGCCGTCGGTCGCCGAAACCGTTGAGATCCTCAAGGGCCTGAAAGCCCGTTTCGAGGCACACCACGGCATCAAGTACTCGGCCACGGCAATTTCGTCGGCCGCCGAGCTATCCGCCCGCTATATCACCGACCGTCATCTGCCGGACAAGGCGATTGACGTTATCGACGAGGCGGGTGCAGCGCAGCGCATCCTGCCCAAGTCGAAGCAGAAGAAGGTCATCAACAAGACCGACATCGAGGAGATCGTCGCCAAGATCGCCCGCATCCCGTCGCAGCACGTCACGCTCGATGATCGCGGTGCGCTCAAGAACCTCGATCGTGACCTCAAGGCGGTCGTCTTCGGCCAGGACAAGGCCATCGACGCGCTGGCCAAGGCGATCAAGATGGCCCGTTCGGGGCTGGGCAATCCGGGCAAGCCGATCGGCTCCTTCCTGTTCAGCGGCCCGACCGGCGTTGGCAAGACGGAAGTGGCCAAGCAACTGGCTTATTGCCTCGGCGTTGAACTGCTTCGTTTTGACATGAGCGAGTACATGGAACGCCACGCGGTGTCCCGCCTGATCGGCGCCCCACCCGGCTATGTCGGCTTCGAACAGGGCGGCCTGCTCACCGAAGGTGTGACCAAGAAGCCGTATTGCGTGCTGCTCCTCGACGAAATCGAAAAGGCACATCCGGACATCTTCAACATCCTTCTGCAGGTGATGGACCACGGCACGCTGACCGACAACAACGGGCGCAAGGCCGATTTCCGCAACGTGGTCATCATCATGACCACCAACGCCGGCGCCGCTGACCTGCAGAAGTCGAGCATGGGCTTCACCAGTTCGAAGCAGGCCGGCGACGAGATGGTCGAGATCAAGCGCCTGTTTACGCCGGAGTTCCGCAATCGTCTCGATGCAACGATTTCCTTCGGCCCGCTCGATCACGAGGTCATCCTGCGCGTTGTCGACAAGTTCCTCATGCAACTCGAGGAACAACTGCACGAGAAGAAGGTGGAAGCGCATTTCACCGACGCCGTGAAGGAACTGCTGGCCGAAAAGGGTTTCGATCCGCTCATGGGGGCCCGCCCGATGGCCCGGCTGATCCAGGACACCATCCGTTCGGCCCTGGCCGACGAGTTGCTGTTCGGCAAGCTGGCCAGCGGCGGTCGGGTCACGGTCGGCCTCGACAAGGATGGCAAGATAAAGCTCGATTTCGAGGAAGAAAAAGCCGAAGCCACCGTCTGAACGGTTGCCATCGACCCCGAAAGCCGTGCAAGATTGCACGGCTTTTTTATTTCGAGGACTCCAGCATGACCTTCAAGACCCCTGACCTTTGCGATGAATTCGAAGCTGAACTGGGCAAGACCGTCCGCGTCGTTGCCCCGATGTTCCAGCGCTACGGCGGCCGCACGAGCTTTTCCGGCGAGATCGTCACGCTCAAGATCTTCGAAGACAACTCGCTGGTCCGCGAAGCCTTTGCCGAAGAGGGCAAGGGCAAGGTGCTCGTCATCGATGGCGGTGGCTCGCTGCGTTGTGCGCTGGTCGGCGACCAGCTCGCCATTCTGGCCGCCAAGAATGGCTGGGCCGGGGTCGTTGTGTACGGCTGCATCCGCGATTCGGGCGACATCAACGGCATCGACATCGGCGTCCGGGCGCTTAATACGCATCCGCAGAAGAGCATCAAGAAGGGCGTCGGCGACAGGAATATCGCCGTCAGCTTCGGCGGCATCACCTTCAATCCGGGCGAGCATATCTACGTGGACGAGGATGGCATTCTGGTCAGCAGCAAAACCCTGTGCTGACGCAGCGCGATTTCATTCCATAAAAACAAACAGCGTTTTGCATCGTGAAAAATTGATCGTAATTCGCTGTTTTTATTTAATAAAAAAATGTCTTATGTCTTATATAAGACTGTTGCTGCCCTGCAAAAAAATCACTATACTTTCCGCCATCGGCACTGCACCATAGCGACTCGGTTCTTCGCCGAAACCCCAAAACCAAATTACCTGAGGAATTCACATGAGCACTCGCGAACAGCAAATCGCCGCCCTCGAAAAAGACTGGGCTGAAAACCCCCGCTGGAAGGGCATCAAGCGCGGCTACTCCGCTGCTGACGTCGTCCGCCTGCGCGGCTCTTTCCAGGTCGAGCACACCCTGGCCCGTCGCGGCGCCGAGAAGCTCTGGGATCTGGTCAACAACACCCCCTACGTCAACTGCCTGGGCGCCCTGACCGGCGGTCAAGCCGTGCAGCAAGCCAAGGCCGGCATCAAGGCGATCTACCTGTCCGGCTGGCAAGTTGCTGCCGACAACAACGAATACGCCGCCATGTACCCGGATCAGTCGCTGTACCCGGTTGACTCCGTGCCGAAGGTTGTCGAGCGCATCAACAATGCCTTCAACCGCGCCGACGAAATCCAGTGGTCGAAGAACATCAACAAGGGTGATGCCGGCCATGTCGAATACCACCTG
>JAUYEI010000097.1 GCA_030691385.1 Azonexus sp. | reverse complement strand
ATTCTGGTTTTTGACGTTCCGCTGGTCTGGCTGTCCGGCTACTACCACGTCTTCGGTACCGACAATGTCGGCCAGGACGTGCTCTACCAGATCCTCAATAGCGAGCGCCCCGGCCTGATCATCGGCCTCGGCACGACCCTCGTCATGCTGCCCATGGCGGTGCTGCTCGGCATCGTCGCCGGCTATTTCCGCGGCTGGGTCGATGACCTGATCCAGTACATCTACACCGTGCTCAACTCGATTCCCGGTGTGCTGCTCATCGCCGCCGCCGTGCTCATGATGCAGGTCGTCATCGACACCCATCCGCAATGGTTCTCGACCGCCGCCGAGCGCGCCGACCTGCGCCTGCTCGCCCTCTGTTTCATCCTCGGCATCACGAGCTGGACGGGGCTGTGCCGCCTGCTGCGCGGCGAAACGCTCAAGCTGCGCGAACTCGAGTACATCCAGGCGGCGCAGGCCTTTGGCGTCTCGAACTGGCGCATCATCGTCCGCCACATCCTGCCCAACCTCATGCACATCGTCATCATCGCGCTGGTCATGGACTTCTCCGGCCTCGTGCTGGCCGAGGCCGTGCTCTCCTACGTCGGCATTGGCGTCGATCCGAGCATGACCAGCTTCGGCACCATGATCAACAACGCCCGCATGGAACTTGGCCGCGAGCCGGTCGTCTGGTGGTCGCTGGCCGCCGCCTTCTCGGCCATGTTCATTCTTGTGCTCGCTGCCAACCTGTTCGCCGACGCCGTACGCGATGCATTCGACCCGAGGGCTGCCTGATGATCGACGGTGTCAATATCCGCACGAACGACTCCCTCCCCTTTATGTCCCTCAGGGACGGTATCCCTTGGGACAAGGGGAGGGCAGGGGTGGGGATGGGTCACCAGGCAGTTGGCCAAACCCAATGCTGAAAATTGAAAATCTCCGCCTCGGCTTCACTGCCGGCAAAAAGACACTGGCTGCGGTCGACGGCATTTCCTTTTCGATTGCCCAAGGCGAAACCTTCGCCCTGCTCGGCGAATCGGGCTGCGGCAAGTCGGCCACGGCGCAGGGCATCATGCGCCTGCTGCCGGCTGCCGGCCGCATTCTCGACGGCCGGGTGACGCTCGACGGCGAGGAGTTGCTCAGCCTCTCCGAAGCCGACATGCGCGCCTGGCGCGGCGACCGCATGGCGATGATTTTTCAGGAACCGGCGACCAGCCTCAACCCGGTCCTCACCGTCGGCCGGCAGATCGGCGAAGTGCTCGAACGCCACCTCGACCTGCGCGGTGCGGCAGCGACCGAACGCATGGTCGACCTGCTGCGCCAGGTCGGCATCGCCGATCCCGAACGCCGCCTGACCGAATACCCCTTCCAGCTCTCCGGCGGCATGAAGCAGCGCGTCATGATCGCCATCGCCCTGGCCGGCGAACCTGAACTGCTTATCGCCGACGAGCCGACCACCGCCCTCGATGTCACCGTCCAGGCGCAGATCCTCGATTTATTGGCCAAAATTCAGGTTGACCGTGGCATGGGCATGCTGCTCATCACCCACGACCTCGGCGTCGTTGCCCGCATGGCCCACCGCATCGGCGTCATGTACGCCGGCGAACTGGTCGAAGTGGCGAGCCGCGAGGAATTTTTCACCCAGCCGCGCCACCCCTACACGCAAGCCCTGTTCGAGGCGCTGCCCGACATTTCGCGGCGCGGCCTCAAGCTGACCACCATCCCCGGCCAGGTGCCATCGCTCGCCGCCATGCCCAGCGGCTGCCGCTTTGCCGACCGCTGCGCCCACGTCATGCCGGTTTGCCGCGATGTTTCGCCGCCGTGGCGCGAGATCGCCAACGGCCATACCGTCCGCTGCCACTGGCAGGGCAAAGCGGTAGCGGACGACGGAACCCGCCACGCCGTCACCGAACTCGACATCGATCCCGGCAAGCCCTTCCTTCAGCTTACTGACCTCAAAGTGCATTTTCCCATCCGCAAGGGCTTCCTGCAGCGCACGGTCGGCCACGTTCGCGCCGTCGACGGCGTTTCACTGGCCATTTCCGCCGGGCGCACGCTGGCCCTGGTTGGCGAATCCGGCTGCGGCAAGACGACGGTTGGCAAGGCGCTGCTCCAGCTAATCCAGCCAACGGCCGGCAGCGCAAAGCTGGGCGGCAGCGAACTAGTCGGCCTCAAGGGCCGGCGCCTGCGCGATGCGCGCCGCCACATGCAAATGATTTTCCAGGACCCCTTCGCCTCCCTCAACCCGCGTCTGCGCGTCGGCGAAATCATTGCCGAAGGCATGGGCGCATTGGGTGTCGAGACGGATCCGCTTGCGCGGGTTTCCGCAGTGGCAGCACTGCTCCAGCAGGTCGGCCTGTCGGATGAGGCCATCGACCGTTATCCGCACGAATTCTCCGGTGGTCAGCGCCAGCGCATCGCCATCGCCCGCGCCCTCGCCGTGCAGCCGGAACTGCTCATCTGCGACGAACCGACCTCGGCGCTCGATGTCTCGGTGCAGGCGCAAATCCTCAACCTGCTCGAGAAACTGCAGGCTGAACTCGGCGTTGCCTACCTGTTCATCACCCACAACTTCGCCGTGGTCGAATATCTGGCCCACGACGTTGCCGTCATGTACCTCGGCCGCATCGTCGAGCAGGGCAGGGCGGAAGAAGTCCTGCGTTCGCCGCGGCATCCCTACACGCAAGCCTTGTTGTCGGCCGTTCCGGCGCCGCATCTGGACAGTCACGCCGAAGTTATCCGGCTACCCGGCGAAACCCCGTCGCCGGCCAATCCGCCGAGTGGTTGCCACTTCCATCCGCGTTGCCCGCAGGCGATGGACGTTTGCCGGCTGCGTTATCCGAACGTCACCGGGGTTTCAGGAACGCACACCGTCGGCTGCCATCTGGCCGGCTGATTTAGCGGTGCTTGCCGCTAGCTGGCTGGGCAGGCTTGGCCGCGCCACCCTTGGCGGGTTTGGCGCGGCTGGCTTTCGTGCCACTGGCCTTGGCGCCTGATTTGCCGGCTTTGCCCTGTTTGGCGCCGCCCTGCGTTCCGCTGTCCTTCGGCGAGGCCTTGGCGCCAGCCCTGTTTCCGTTTGGCTCGGCTTTACTGCACTTCTTTGCCGCTTGTTTGTCCTTGCCGGCCTTGCCGCAGCGCGCCGAAGGCTCCGGCTCGATGATGTGCTGCGGGGCTGAGGTATTAAGCATGGCGTTCAGGCTGGCCGTGCTGCCGCTGCCCGGCACCAGCAAGGTCGAGCCGGCACCGAGCCTGACTCTTTCGGATAATCCATTGGCGCGGGCCAGTTCGCCGGCTGTCGTGTCGAAGTTGGCGGCAATCCGGTCCAGTCGCTCAGGCGCGGTCAGCGTATAGGCCTGCCACTGCGTCAGCGGCGCCTGGGTGTTATTCAGGTTGTTGCGGAAGGCGTCCAACTTGTCGGTCGGAATCACGACGGGGGTGGACGCCTTGATGACCGGGCGGTTATGCGACGGGTTGAGGCGTTGGAACTCCTCGATCGTCATGTTGGCTAACCGGGCCGCCGTCTTGACATCCATCGGGCGCCGGGTTTCCAGCGTCGCGAAATAGGGTTCGTTGGGAATCATCGGCAAATCGAGCCGGGCGACCAGCGCCGGGTTGCCGAGAATGTTTTTGAGTGCCTGCAGCTTGGGGACGTAGTGCCGGGTCTCGTTCGGCATGGTCAGGTTGGGATAGTCGGTCGGCAGGCCGCGCGACTCGTTCTTGCCAATGGCCCGCTTGACCGCGCCTTCGCCCCAGTTGTACGACGCCAGCGCGAGATGCCAGTCGCCATGCATTTCATAAATGGCCTGCAGATAATCGAGCGCTGCATTGGTCGACGAAACAACGTCGCGCCGCTCGTCGCGCCACCAGTTCTGTTCGAGATTGAAACGCTTGCCGGTGGCCGGGATGAATTGCCACAGGCCGGCGGCATGTGCCGGCGAGTAGGCATTCGGATTGAACGAACTCTCGACCATAGGCAGCAGGGCAAGTTCGGTCGGCATGCCACGGGCCTCGAGTTCTTCAACGATGTGATGCAGATAGGGGCGACTGCGCGCAACCATGCGGCGCAACGCGTCTGGACGATTCTGGTACCACTGCTGGTAGTGCAGGACCAGATCGTCGTTGAGGTTGGTCATCGCGAATCCGTTGCGGATGCGCTCCCACAGGTTGCTCGAAGGTGCCGTCAGGTCGATGCTGCCCGGCAGTTGCGGCGCCAGGCGAATTTCGTGGACAGTCAGTGCATCGTCGGCGGCAGCAGGACCGGGTTCGTCCAGCGCTGGCATGGCCAGGGAGGGGTAGTTCGCTTCGTCCTGCGGGTCGGCCAGCAGGGGAGCAGAAAGCGTCAACAGCACGGCGCCAAGAATTGCAGAAAATGTTTGGCGGACAGGCGACAGGACGCTGGGATACTGCATGAATTGGGCTCCTGGCACTGGCAAGTCGACTAAGACCGCGATTATACCCCGGTAGGGAAAGCCCACTTTTTGCCGGTGAACTAAAAAGACCAGCCTGGGCTGGTCTTCAAGAAGTTGGCGGAGTGGACGGGACTCGAACCCGCGACCCCCGGCGTGACAGGCCGGTATTCTAACCAACTGAACTACCACTCCGCGCTAAAACCTTGGCGTCCCCACGGGGATTCGAACCCCGGTTACCGCCGTGAAAGGGCGGTGTCCTAGGCCTCTAGACGATGGGGACCCGGACTTTCAGTACTGCCTAGTTCGGCGCTTGGTGGAGGTACGCGGGATCGAACCGCGGACCTCTTGCATGCCATGCAAGCGCTCTCCCAGCTGAGCTATACCCCCACAGTCGAGAGACAGCCGAACTATCTGGATATGAGGCATTTGCCTCCTACCCGAAAAAAAACCGGACGGGTCCGGTTTTCTTAAACGTTGGCGGAGTGGACGGGACTCGAACCCGCGACCCCCGGCGTGACAGGCCGGTATTCTAACCAACTGAACTACCACTCCATTTACTACCAAAACCTTGGCGTCCCCACGGGGATTCGAACCCCGGTTACCGCCGTGAAAGGGCGGTGTCCTAGGCCTCTAGACGATGGGGACCCGGACTGTTTTCTTTCGCACTTTTGGTGGAGGTACGCGGGATCGAACCGCGGACCTCTTGCATGCCATGCAAGCGCTCTCCCAGCTGAGCTATACCCCCGCCGCGAAAGAAGGCCGCATTATAGGGACCACCTTGGTCCTTGTAAAGGGCCTTTGGCGATTATTTAGAGGTATGGCGCCAGCGCAGCCACCACCTTGTCGCGGCCGATCAGGGTGATCACCGCGTCAACGGCGGGGGTCTGCGTCTGGCCGGTCAGGATGACGCGCAGCGGCATCGCCAGCTTGGGCATCTTGAGGCCGTGTTTGGTCACCATTTCCTTGATCAGGGCGTTGATGGCCGGGGATTCCCAGTCAACGTTGGCAATGCCGGCCGCGAAATCGGCGAGGGCCGGACGGGCTTCATCGCTCAGGTGCTGGGCGAGCAGTTCCGGATTGGGCGTGACATGGCTGTAGATGACCTCGACGGCATCGGCCAGCACGTTCAACGTATTGCTGCGGTCGACATACAAAGCGACGGCTTTTTCAAGATCGGGGCCGGCGCCGGTGTCGACGCCGCGCGCGGCCAGAATGACCTTGACCCGGGCAGCGAGTTCGGTCGGCGGTGTCAGTTTCATGTAGTGCTGGTTCAGCCACAGCAGCTTTTCGGTATTGAACTGGGCGGCCGAAGCAGTGATGTGGTCGAGATCGAACCATTCGACGAACTGCTGGCGCGAGAACACTTCTTCATCGCCGTGCGACCAGCCGAGGCGGGCGAGGTAGTTGATGACGGCCTCGGGCAGGAAGCCATCTTCGTCGTATTGCATGACCGAAACAGCGCCGTGGCGCTTCGACAGCTTGGCGCCGTCGTTGCCGAGAATCATCGACAGGTGGGCGTAGGTCGGCGTTTCGGCCCCGAGTGCCTGCAGGATGTTGATCTGGCGCGGCGTGTTGTTCACGTGGTCGTCGCCGCGAATGACGTGGGTGATGCCCATGTCCCAGTCGTCGACGCAGACGCAGAAGTTGTAGGTCGGCGTACCGTCGGCGCGGGCGATGATCAGGTCGTCCAGCTCGGTGTTGGCAAATTCGATGCGACCCTTGACCTGGTCATCCCAGGCAACGACACCGCCCTGCGGATTCTTGAAGCGGACGACCGGCGGAATGTCAGCCGGTGCGGCTGGCAACGTCTTGCCAGCTTCTGGGCGCCAGCGACCGTCGTAGCGCGGCTTTTCCTTCTTGGCTTCCTGCTCGGCGCGCAGGGCGTCGAGTTCTTCGCGGCTGGTGTAGCAGTAATAGGCGCTGCCGTTGCCCAGCATCTGCTGGATCACTTCCTTGTAGCGTTCCATGCGCTGCATCTGGTAGAACGGGCCTTCATCATGCTCCAGGCCCAGCCACTGCATGCCATCGAGAATCGCCTGCACGGCTTCCGGCGTCGAGCGGGCAACATCGGTGTCCTCGATGCGCAGGATGAAGGTGCCGCCATGGCGGCGGGCATAGGCCCAGGAAAACAGTGCGGTGCGGGCGCCGCCGATGTGAAGATAACCGGTGGGGCTGGGAGCAAAACGGGTGCGGACAGGCTTCATGGGATGCGTAATCTATGCAGAAACAAAGGGGGCTATTCTAGCCGACCCGCGTTTGACCGGCTTGGCGACTTATGGTTAAATGCGCCCCTCTCAAGTGGGCGGTTAGCTCAGCGGTAGAGCACTGCCTTCACACGGCAGGGGTCACTGGTTCGATCCCAGTACCGCCCACCATTAAAGAGAAAACAGAAACCCGCTCAGCGCAAAGCTCGGCGGGTTTTTGTTTTTGGTGTTCTTACGGTCAACCGGAAAAAACGGCTAAAAATGAAATCCTCGAAGGCCGCTTATTTCTTTAGCAGCCACCACGACATCCAGCGCGCCCGAGTTCGACAGTTAAACCCCAAAAAAGGCCATTTTCGAGAAGTTGCCCACGCAGCTATGCGGGTTTCAAGGCGGTTTTTCAAAAAGACGTGTAGTGGCACGTCAGTGGTTTTGATAGCCATATTTGACAAGCAAT
>JAUYEI010000077.1 GCA_030691385.1 Azonexus sp. | reverse complement strand
ATACTTCTTGGCGGAGCCACCAAACTTCGCGGACAGCACCGTCGTGATCGCCGCCGTCAGCGTCGTCTTGCCGTGGTCAACGTGACCAATCGTGCCAACGTTTACGTGCGGCTTCGTACGATTGAATTTTTCCTTAGCCATTCCAGTTCCTCAATAATCAAATAAATAAAAAATCCAGAATCCAAGCTAATCGGTGGTGCCCATGGGCAGGATCGAACTGCCGACCTCTCCCTTACCAAGGGAGTGCTCTACCACTGAGCCACATGGGCCTACCTTAAAACTCCAGCCGTACTGCGTCATGGAGCGGGTGAAGGGAATCGAACCCTCGTCTTAAGCTTGGAAGGCTTCAGCTCTACCATTGAGCTACACCCGCTTATTACGCCCGCAACACAGGCTGCTACAGCATTTAATCTGGTGGAGAGGGAAGGATTCGAACCTTCGAAGGCAGAGCCGACAGATTTACAGTCTGTTCCCGTTGACCGCTTGGGTACCCCTCCGGAAGAACCCGGGATTATCCGGACGACCACAAGCCCTGTCAACACCAAAAAACAGAAAAGCCGGCATATAGCCGGCTTTTTGCGGATTTGGCTTCCAAATTTACTTCTGGGCAAGTACCCAGGCAGCCAGCTTCTTAGCTTCGTCTTCGGTCACGTTGTTGGGGGGCATAGGGATCTGACCCCAGACACCCTTGCCACCTTCCTTGACCTTGGTGGCCAGCATGGCGGGGGCAGCCTTGTCGCCCTTGTATTTTGCGGCAACCTCCTTGTAAGCCGGACCAACCAGCTTTTTGTCGAGGGCGTGGCAGGACATGCAGTTCTTGGCTTTGGCCAGAGCTTCGTCGGCCAGGGCCTGACCGGCCATTACGATACCAGCGGCAGCCATCACGGCAACATAAACAGCTTTCATTCTCTCGCTCCGTTATTCAAGTTGGTGGATAAATCAGTGTTGGATGATAAAACCGTTTTCCGTCCCTTGCAAACAGGATGCTGAGGGTATGCCTCCCTCCTGCTCAAGGCAATTAACGCACACCCGAGGCAACACGTTGACAGACAATGCTTATGAAGGTCGCGACGAGACTGCCAGCAATGCCCCCGCCGAAACAAACAATCCGCCGAAAAAGCGATTCTGCCGACGAATGGCGGCCGGGTCATGCAACCAGCGCCCCAGATGAACGGCGGCGAGAGCATAGCCGGACATCACGGTGAGATCAGTCAGGCATAGCGTTGTCGCAATCAAAAGGTACTGGGGCACTTGCGCCAGGGCAGGATCGACGAACTGGGGCACCAGCGCGGCGATAAAAACGATCGCCTTGGGGTTGGTCAAATTGACCAGAACGCCCTGCAGGAACAATCCTCTGCTGCGGACCACCGGGGCAGAGGCTTCGGCGGGGATGGCCGGCGCCCGCCATTTCTGGACGCCAAGCCAGACCAGATAAGCAGCCCCCAGGAACTTGACCAGCAGGAATGCGGCTTCTGAAGCGGCGAGCACGGCGCCAAGACCTAGGGCAACAATCAGCAGGTGCGCCAGGATGGCGGCCTGCAAGCCAAAAATGGCCGTCAGCGCCGCCCAGTAGCCGTGCCGCATGCCGGTGCTCATGCTAATCACGGCTCCCGGCCCGGGCGTGACGGCGATCAGGATCGATGCCGCCAGAAACCCAAGCCAGACGGTGAACGTCACTTGCGGCGCTGGATCTGCTTGACGTCGCGCACGGCGCCCTTGTCGGCCGAAGTGGCCATCAGGGCATAGGCTTGCAGCGCAGCGGAAACGGTGCGTTCGCGGCTGACCGGCTGCCAGGCGGCTTCGCCCCTGGCTTCCATCGCGGTACGACGCCGGGCCAGTTCGCCATCGGCGATGGCCAAATGAATGCGGCGATTCGGGATGTCGATTTCGATGGCATCGCCTTCTTCAACCAGACCGATGGCGCCACCATCCGCCGCTTCGGGAGAGGCGTGGCCGATGGAAAGACCGGAGGTGCCGCCGGAGAAACGGCCGTCGGTAAGCAGCGCGCAGGCTTTGCCGAGCCCCATCGATTTCAGATAGGAAGTCGGGTAGAGCATTTCCTGCATGCCGGGGCCGCCCTTCGGACCTTCATAGCGGATCACCACGACGTCGCCGGCAACGATTTTTTCGCCGAGAATGGCGTCGACCGCAGCATCCTGACTTTCGAAAACTCGGGCCCTGCCGGAAAACTTCCAGATTGATTCATCAACGCCAGCCGTTTTGACGATGCAGCCATCAAGCGCGATGTTGCCGTAAAGCACGGCGAGGCCGCCCTCCTGCGAGAAGGCGTTGGCCTTGTTGCGGATACAACCGTGGGTGCGATCGAGATCTAGCTCATTGAAGCGACGATCCTGCGAGAAGGCAACCTGCGTCGGCACACCGCCCGGGGCTGCCTTGAAGAATTCGTGCACCTTGACGTCGTGTTCGCGGACCACATCCCAGCGGTCGATGGCCTCCCCGATATTCTTGATATGGACAGTCGGCACATCGCGATCGATCAGCCCTGCCCTGTCCAGTTCCCCCAGGATGCCCATGATGCCGCCGGCCCGATGAACGTCCTCGATGTGGTACTTGTCAGTCATCGGCGCGACCTTGCAAAGACAGGGCACGGCGCGTGAAATGCGGTCGATGTCGACCATCGTGAAGTCGACGCCGGCCTCCTGCGCTGTGGCCAGGATATGCAGCACGGTATTGGTCGAGCCGCCCATGGCGACGTCGAGGGTCATGGCGTTTTCGAAGGCGGCCTTGGTGGCGATGGAGCGCGGCAGCACCGAGGCGTCGTCCTGCTCGTAGTAACGCTTGCACAGATCGACGATCTGGCGGCCGGCGCGCAGGAAAAGCTGCTTGCGGTCGGCGTGCGTGGCGACGATGGTGCCGTTACCGGGCAGACTGAGGCCGAAGGCTTCGGTCAGGCAGTTCATCGAATTCGCGGTAAACATGCCGGAGCAGGAACCGCAGGTCGGACAGGCCGAACGCTCGATTTCGTCGAGATCGGATTGCGAAACCGTGTGGTCGGCAGCCTTGACCATGGCATCAACGAGGTCGAGGTGGACGACCTGCCCCTGAATCTTGACCTTGCCGGCTTCCATCGGGCCGCCGGAGACGAAGATGACCGGGATGTTGAGGCGCATGGCGGCCATCAGCATGCCCGGGGTGATCTTGTCGCAGTTGGAAATGCAGACCATGGCGTCGGCGCAGTGGGCGTTGACCATGTATTCGACCGAGTCGGCGATGAGGTCGCGACTGGGCAGCGAATACAACATCCCGCTGTGCCCCATGGCGATGCCGTCGTCGATGGCGATGGTGTTGAATTCCTTGGCGACACCGCCTGCGGCCTCGATCTCGCGCGCCACGAGCTGGCCCATGTCCTTGAGGTGCACGTGGCCCGGAACGAACTGGGTGAAGCTGTTGACTACGGCGATGATCGGCTTGCCGAAGTCGCCATCCTTCATGCCGGTGGCGCGCCACAGGGAACGGGCGCCGGCCATGTTGCGGCCGTGGGTGGAGGTGCGGGAACGGTAATGGGGCATGGGAATCTCCGTCTGAAACTGGCGCCGACGTCATGTCATGGCGCACGAACTATAATCGGCTAATTCTAGCCCACTCTGAACCTTCGATGCTTCTTCACCCGCAGTTCGATCCCGGCGCCTTCTCGCTCGGCCCGCTCTCGGTGCGCTGGTACGGTTTGATGTATCTCGTCGCCTTCGTTCAGTTTATTTTGCTTGGGCGCTACCGGATCAAGAGTCGCCCGTCGATTCTTAGCGTCGAGCAGCTCGACGACCTGCTTTTCTACGGCATGCTCGGCGTCATTGTCGGCGGGCGCCTCGGCCAGGTTTTGTTCTACGACCCGGGATATTACCTGGCCAATCCGCTGGAAATTCTTGCCGTCTGGAAGGGAGGCATGAGCTTCCATGGCGGCTTTCTCGGCGTGCTCGCCGCCATGGGGCTGTGGGCAAAAAAACAGCAGATTAACTGGTGGGACACCATGGATTTCGTCGCGCCGCTCGTCCCGCTCGGCTTGGCCGCTGGCCGCCTCGGCAACTTCATCAACGGCGAGCTGTGGGGCCGCGTCGCCGACGCCAGCCTGCCGTGGGCGATGATCTTCCCGCAATCCGGCGACATGCAGCCGCGCCATCCGTCGCAGCTTTATCATATCGGTCTGGAAGGCCTCGCCCTCTTTTCAATTTTGTGGCTTTTTTCCGGTCGACCGCAGCAACGCGGTGCGGTGTCCGGTGTTTTCCTGATCGGTTACGGTGCGTTCCGTTTCATCACTGAATTCTTCCGCGAGCCGGATGCCGGCATCTTCGGCCAGTCGTACACGATCAGCATGGGTCAGTGGCTGTCGCTGCCGATGGTGCTGGCCGGCGTCGTTTTGCTGGTGCTCGCCCGGCGCCGGAAATCTCTATAATTATGAATTACGTTATCCACCACACGACAGGAATCGACTCATGACACGTCCGTTCAAGGTTCTCGGCATCCAGCAAATCGCCATTGGCGGCCCTTCAAAGGAAAAATTGCGCACCTTGTGGGTCGAGAAATTCGGCCTGGAAATCACCAGCACCTTTGTTTCCGAGCGCGAGAACGTCGACGAAGACATCTGCGCCATGGGCAGCGGCCCGTTCAAGGTCGAAGTCGACCTGATGCAGCCGCTCGACCCGGAAAAGAAGCCGGCCGTGCATACCACGCCGCTCAACCACGTCGGGCTGTGGATCGACGACCTGCCGAATGCCGTCGAATGGCTGTCGGCCAACGGCGTGCGTTTTGCCCCGGGCGGCATCCGCAAGGGCGCCGCCGGTTTCGACATCACCTTCCTGCACCCGAAGGGCAACGAGGAATTCCCGATTGGCGGCGAAGGCGTGTTGATCGAGCTGGTTCAGGCGCCGCCGGAAGTCGTTTCGGCCTTCGCCAAATTGGCCGCCCAGTAAAGTTTCATGGCTGACATCCCCGAGCACGAACTCGAGGGAACCCGCGCCGCGCTCGCCCCCACGCTGGAGGCGACCGCGGCGATCCTGCCCTGGGTCGCCACACCCAGAAAGGCGCGCTTCGATCCGAAGCTCAATGAACGCTGGATTGCCGCCAGAAAACGGCTTTCTGCGGCGTGGTCCGAGCGCCATGGCGCCGGCGCAAATGACATTCGCCCGGCCATTTTCGGGCTCTACGCCATCGCCCTCGAAACCGCCGACGCCAACTGCCTGCGTCTCGGTGAAGCACTGGCCAGCGCTGCCGACCGTCTCGAAGAAAATGTTCTGCCGCCTCGCCTGATTGCGGCCATGAGTGCCGCCATCGAATGCCTGAGCGAAGCCGACGGCCTTGAACACCCTGCCTTCCCCGAGCGCTCCGGCCACTTCGCCGGACGCCTCGAGGCATGCGCCAAGGCGACGAACGCCGACGAGCGTTCGGCCGTTCTCGACCAACTATTCGTCGATGAAGCCAGCGAGCAAATCCAGTTCATGCACGATGCCCTGGCCGCCCTGCCGCCGGACGCCTACGCCCTGACCACGGAAGCGCTCAAGCTGGCTCAACAGGCCGAACTGCTCGAAATTTGGGGCGTCATGCATCTCGCTCGACAGCTATCGGAATGCATCAACCGGAATGCAGCCGACCTCGATAGCCCCGCCGTCCGCCAGGAAATGCAAAACCGGCTGGAAGCACTCGGCACCACCATTGCCACGGTCAACCGGTAATTTCGGCCAAAATTGAAATTTCGTCAGATCGCACCGCAGACGGCGCGCAGCCGTTCGCCGGCGGCATGGGCCTGAAGTCTCGCCTCTTCTGCCTCGTATTCAACCAGGGCCAGCGTCACCAGATTGGCCACCGCCTGCGCAAACAGGCCGTGCGCCGATGTCCACGGTTGGCGCGAGCCAACCTGCTCAAGACAGAGCACGCCCTGCAACTCGCCACGGATGTGGATCGGCGTATCGAGCATGGCCGTCACGCCATGACGAGGCAGGTAATCGAAGGCGAACTCGGCGGTCAGCGGATGCGTGTAGGCATCGTCAGCCGAAATGCTGCCACCGGCCCGCAATGCCTGGAAGTAGAGCGGATACTGGCGGGCATGGATACGCTGGTCCTTACTGTGGCGCCGGGGCGACAGCTCGAAGAGGTCAAGGCAAAGCAGTTCCTGATGCTGGTTGGTGAGCGCCCAGATGCTGACGCGCTCGACACCGGACATCTGCGCCGCCGACTCGGTCAGGATGCTCAGCATCATGTCGAGCGACGCCTCCTTGAAATAGGCGCCGCGCGACAGGGTGGCGATACCCTCCTGCAATTCCAGCGGTGACATCAGGGCTCTGCCGAGACCCGGATTGACCATGTTTTCCATAAATTCCGACTGACCTGTCCCCTGTCGGGGCAAATATTCAAATCCGAATTTTAAGAATACCGGTCAATTCCACCTGTGAAATCCTCCACACCTGACAAAAGTAATAGCCAGGCCAGCCCCTTATTCGGGTCCGGGCATCGTCTTGAAAATGAAGGCGACCTGCTGGACCTCGGTGATCCACACCAGGCCGTCGCCATAATGCCCGGTCTGCGCCACCTCGATAATGCGCTGGAGGATGAGCTCGGCCACTTCGTCCGGGGCGACGATTTCGACGCGCACCTTGGGCGTGTAATCGGTCAGTTCATCCTTGATCTTGGTCCGCACCGGCACATGGCGCGACGGGGCGCTGCACCCCTCGACCTTGGTTACCGTCATGCCGGGAAACCCGGGCAGCAGCACCAGGGCATCGCGCAAATCGGCCAGTTTGTTGGGGCGAATGACTGCTTTTATCTCTTTCATGCTTCGACCTCTTCTTCGTCAAACCAGCGATAAATGGTTGGCAAAACCAGCAGCGTGAGCAGAGTACAGGTAATCAGGCCGCCAATCACCACAATGGCCAGCGGCCGCTGCACCTCGGAACCCGGCCCGCTCGAAAACAGGAAGGGAATCAGACCGAGCATGGCGACGGTTGCCGTCATCATCACCGGCCTGAAACGCAGCGATGCGCCTTCGATCACCGCTTGCTGCACCGTTCGTCCCTGTTCTCGCAAGCCGCGAATATAGGACACCAGGACAACCCCGTTCAGCACAGCAATACCCCACAGCGCAATGAAACCTACCGAGGCCGGCACCGACAGGTACTCACCGGAAATAAAGAGCCCGATGATGCCGCCGATCGAAGCGAAAGGCAGCACAGTGATGATCAGCGTCGCAAAACGCAGCGAATTGAAGAGCAGGAAGAGCAGGAAGAAGATCGCCGCGATGGTGATCGGGATGATGATCTTGAGGTGGCCCAGCGCCCGCTCCATGTTCTGGAACTGACCGCCCCACTCCAGGTAGTAGCCTTCCGGCAGCTTGATCTGGCTATCGACTTTCTGCTGCAACTCGGCTACGAAGCCGCCCAGATCTCTATCCTTGACGTTGACGCCGACCACGATGCGGCGCTTGCCCAGTTCGCGCGAAATTTGCGCCGGGCCATCCATGACACTGATTTTCGCCACATCGGCGAGTCGCGCCTGGGCGCCACTACGCGAGGTAATCAGGATGTTCGAGATCGCCTCGACATTGTTGCGGAAGCGCTCCGGCAAACGGACCGCACCGGGAAACCGCCGCTCGCCTTCAAATATTTCAGTCGCCACCTTGCCGCCGATTGCCGTTTCCAGCACGTCATTGACATCGGAAACATTCAGGCCGAGACGGGCAATGGCCTGCCGGTCAATTTCAACCGACAGATACTGCTGACCGCTGACCCGCTCAATACGCAGATCCTGGGCGCCCTGCAGCGCCTGCGCCACCTTCCCGATCTGGCCGGCAACCCGCTTCAACTGCTCGAGATCGTCGCCAAAGACCTTGACGGCAATATCGGAGCGCACGCCGGTGACCATTTCCGCAACTCGTGCCGAAATCGGCTGCGCCATGACAATCTGCACACCGGGCAGGGCCTTGAGCTTTTCCCGAATGGCATCCTGAATATCATCCTGTGTCCAGCCCTCCGGCCATTGATCGCGCGGCAACAGGCTGACAATCGGGGTCGACTCGTTCGACCCCTGCGGGTCGGCCGGCGACTCGCCACGGCCGACACCGGACACCGCCGACTTGACACCCGGCACCTGCATGACCAGACGCATGGCTTCCATTTCCATCTTGATCGATTCATCGAGCGAGATGTTGGGCACCCGGATGACGTTGGGCACAACTGAACCTTCCTTCATTTCCGGGATGAAGGCAGTACCGAGCAAAGGCAGCACAGTAATGGTCAGGGCAAAAGCGCCAACAGCAGCCGCGACCGTCTTTTTCTCGTTGCCCAGCGCCCAGTGCAGCATTTTCAGGTAACGCTGCTTCATGGCGGCGACCAGTCGGGTGTCGTGGTCGCCGTCGTGCGCCGGCGGCTTGAGCAGATAGGTCGACATCACCGGCGTCAGCGTCAGCGCAAGGATCAGCGAGATGGCCAGCGCAATGGCGATAGTGTAGGCCAGCGGCGCGAACATCTTGCCCTCCATGCCCTGCAAAGTCATGAGCGGCAGGAAGACGAGAATGATGATACCAACACCGAAAATGACCGGTGTCGCCACCTCGACCACTGCATTCAGAATCACCCGGGTCGAGCTTTCACCGCTCTTCGCCAGCCTGCCAAGCTGCAAAAAAGCATTCTCGACGACGACGACTGATCCGTCGACCATGAGGCCGATGGCAATGGCCAGCCCGCCCAGCGACATCAGGTTGGCCGAGATGCCGAGCTTGTTCATCGCGACAAAAGTCAGCAACGGCGTCAGGACCAGGGTCGCGACGACGATCAGCGATGAACGGACATCGCCGAGGAAGATGAAGAGCACGACAACAACCAGCGCGACACCTTCGAGCAGCACCTTGGTCACGGTCCACAGCGCCGCATCGACCAGTTCTGAGCGGTCGTAGTAGGCGACGATCTTCAGGCCATCAGGCAATATGCCCTTGGCGTTGATCTCGTCGACTCGTGCCTTGATCTTGCCGACCACCGCCTTGGCATTGCCGCCGGCGATCATCATGACCACGCCGCCGACCGATTCTGTCGTCCCGTTCTTGATCACCGCGCCCTGGCGCACCTCGTGGCCGATCTGCACCTCGGCGACATCACGGATATAGACCGGTACGCCGTCCTTTTCCTTGAGCACGATGCCGCGCAGATCTTCGAGGTCGCGCACCAGGCCGACACCACGGATCAGATACTGCTCGGCATATTGCGGCAGGACGCCGCCGCTGGCATTGGCGTTGTTGCGGCCGACGGCCAGATAGACATCGGTAACGCTCAGACCAAAATGGCGTAGCCTGTCGGGATTGACCAGCACCTGATACTGCTTGGCAAAACCGCCCTGCGAATTGATTTCGGCAACCCCGGGAATCGAACGCAGCAAGGGGCGTAGCACCCAGTCCTGGGCCACCCGGCGCTGCATCAACTCTTCCTGCGACAAGGCACGATCACCGTCATCCGGCCGCTCCAGCGTGTATTGATAAACCTCGCCGAGGCCGGTCGATACCGGCCCAAGCACCGGCGTGATACCGGCCGGCAGGCGCGAACCGACTTCGAGCAAGCGCTCCATGACCAGCTGGCGGGCGAAATAGACATTGGTCCTGTCGTTGAAAACCAGCGTGATCAGCGACAGACCCGGCTTGTTCAGCGAGCGCATCTCCTCCAGCCCGGGCAGGCCGGTCATCGCCACTTCCAGCGGCACGGTGGCGAAACGTTCGATTTCCTCCGGCGAACGACCCGGAGCCTCGGTCGCAATCTGGACCTGAATGTTGGTGACATCAGGGAAGGCATCAACCGACAACCTCTGCGCCGCATTCAGGCCGAAGAAGAACAAGATGACGGCAATCACCGCGACGATCAGGCGCTGCTTGAGCGCCGCACGAACGAGAGACTCGATCACGATCTCTCCATTTCCTTGCGATTACGCTCGTTGTTCAGGTGAAAAGCGCCATCGACCACCAGTTTTTCGCCGCCCTTGAGGCCGGACAGCACGACACGCACCCCTCCCTGCTCGGAACCCAGCCTGACCTTGGCCAGACGGAAGGAGCCATCACCCTCGGCGACAAAGACATGATCCTCGTCATTTTCACGAACGACGGCGCTGGCCGGCACGACCAGCCGCTCGACCGGCTTGGCCTCGATCAGCATCGAAGCCAGCATGGCCGGTTTGAGGCGGCCGTCGCGGTTATCCAGTTCGGTGCGAATGAGCACCGTACGCGTTTCCGGGTCGATGGTCTTGCCGACGAAGATGAGCTTGCCGACCAGCTTTTCATTACCCAGCGCCGGCACTTCGATACTCACCGATTGCCCGGTCTTGACCTGACTGACCTGCTGCTCGGGAACCTGCGCCACGGCCCACAGGCGCGACAGATCGGCGACGACGAACAGGGAATCGGCCGGTTGCACGACCTGGCCCTGGGCCAGCTTGCGCTCAACAACGACGCCACTCAAGGTCGCTACGACCGGCGTCACGGAATTGACCTCGCCCTGCTTGCCCAGGCGATCAATGGCGGCCAGACTGACGCCGAGCAATTGCAGTTGATCACTGGCCGCTCGCGTTTCAGCCTTCGAAATATGGTATTCACTTTCCCGGCGCTGCAGTTCGGCGGCACCGATCACGTCGGCCTCGAACAGTGCCTTGGCGCGTTCGACGTTACGGCGATTCAGCTCAAGTTGGGAGCGCGCCTTGAGATAAGCCAGTTGCTGGCTGGACAATTCGCCACTATTCAATTTGGCGAGAATTTCGCCTTTCTTGACGCTCTGGCCCAGCAGGACATCGATCTCGGTCACCCGGCCGGTCACCGTGGCACCAATGCGGGCCAGACGTTGCTCGTCAAAATCGATGCGCCCGCTGACGCGCAGCGTTTCGGCCACGGGCCGGGTGCTCACGTCGCTCAACTTGAGCTGATCGAGCAACTCCGGCGACGGCGAGACGGTCAATGGATCGCGCGCCTGCTGGGCGACCGACTTGTTGTTCTCCTGATTGCAGCCGACCAACGTTGCCACGGTCAACAGCAAAAATACGGCTTTTTTCATTATTCTTTTCCTCCGGGGATCGCCCGTAGTCGTTCAATTTCAACCCAGGCCGCAGCCAGTTCGTAACGTGCAGAAATCAATTCGGCGCGCGCCGCGCGGAAAACGCGCTGCGCGTCGAGTACATCGAGGAAGCCGCGTTCACCGAAGCGATAGGCTGCCTCGGCAACCTTCACGGCGGCTTCGGCCTGTTTGAGAATGCCGGACTCCAGCGCAACGACCTGGGCCTGGGCAATTTCATATTGCCGGAAAGCGATTTCGAGCTGCTGAGCGAGCAAAAACTCCTGCGCCGCCAGCGCATGGCGAGCCCGCGACAGTTGCGCCGAGGCTTCGCCAACCGGGCCGCTGCGCCGGTCCCACAAAGGGATGGAGACAACGACACCGAGCTTGTTGGCACGCATGTCGGGGTCTTCGTCGATACCCGCCCTGAGCGCCACATTGGGCCAGCGCAGACGTCGTTCGAGATCGAGCAAATGCTGGGCGCGCACCATTTCGGAGCGTGCACGGGCCAAATCCTGGCTTGTCCGGGGCAGATCATTGCGCAAGCTGTCGAGCGGTGGCAAACCCGGAACATCCCTCAAACGGCCGCTCAGAGTAAAGTCGGCCGGCAAGGCCCCGCCCACGCTTTGCTGCAACTGCAAGCGGGCCTGCTCGCCGCGAAAACCGGCGGCCTTGGCGACTTTCTGAACATTCAGCAACTCGGCATCGGCCTTGATCAGCTCGAAGCGCGGGGCTTCCCCGGTTTTCACACGGAGCGCGATACGCGAGCGCACACTCTCCATGGCTGCCGCATCTTCACGGGTGCTACTCAGCTCGACATCGCGTCGCAAGACCTCGTAATAACGCAGGCGCAGGCGGGCCAGCGTCTCCGCCTCGAAGGACCTGACCGCCGCCGTCGTCGCGTCCAACCCGGCTTCCGCCGCCCCGATCCGCGCTGTCCGCCGCCAGGGCATATCGAGCGGCTGGGTCAGGATAACGCTGCGCGCGTCGCCGGTTGTGCCGCCTGCCCCTCGGCTGCGCGCGGTTCCGCCCAGATATTCGAGCTCCGGGTTGGGAAAGGCACCGGCGCTATCGACCGCGTAGCGCGCCGCCGTGATCTGGTCGCGCGCCGAGAGCACGGCGCGACTCGAGGAGAGAGCCAGTGCCTCCAGCTTCGGCAGATCGAATTCGGGCTGCGCGACAGCCAGCGTCGCGCCCATGCCTAAAACGAAGCCCAGTATTTTTGTGCATTGCATCATAAATTTTTACCCAGCAAACCGCATGCCACTGAATGGCTACGATCAACGGCCTCCCAATGCGGCAATACGTTCTTCCAGTGGCGGGTGCGTCGAGAACAGTGCCATGAAACCGCCTTTGCCACCAGCAATGCCCGACGCTGCCATGTTTTGCGGCAACGGCTCGGTGTGCAGACTGCCCAGGCGACGCAGCGCGTTCTGCATCGGCACCGGCGAGCCCATCAGGCCGGACGCACCGGCATCAGCGCGGAATTCGCGCTGCCGCGAGAACCAGGCGACAATGATGCTGGCGAGCAGACCGAAGACGACTTCGCAGATCAGGCTGGTCACCATGTAGCCAATGCCCGGGCCGGTGTTTTCACTATCGCCACGACGCAGGAAGCCATCGACCAGGTAGCCGACGATGCGTGACAGGAAGACGACGAAGGTATTCACCACGCCCTGGATCAGCGTCATCGTCACCATGTCGCCGTTGGCGATGTGGGCGACTTCGTGGGCCAGCACCGCTTCGGCTTCGTCACGCGTCATGCCCTGGAGCAGGCCGGTCGATACAGCGACCAGAGAGCTGTTCTTGCTGGCGCCGGTGGCGAAGGCATTCGGCTCGCCATCGTAGATGGCGACTTCCGGCATCGGCAGGTTGGCGCGCTTGGCCAGCTTGGCAACGGTGTCAACCAGCCACATTTCGGTCGACGAATTCGGCGACTCGATGACCCGGGCGCCGGTGCTCCACTTGGCCATGGTCTTCGACATGAGCAGCGAAATGAAGGCACCGCCGAAGCCGATGACAGCGGCGAAGACGAGCAGCATGCCGACATTCAGGCCGTTGGCCGTCAGGAACTTATTGACGCCAAGCAGACTGGTGGTCACGCTGAGAACCAGCATGACCGCGAGGTTGGTGGCGAGAAAAAGGACAATGCGTTTCATGATCAACTCCTCGAAAGAGAAACACGCGGATGTTATTGCATTGCAACAAACTAAAAAATGGGAGCAAAATGGAAACACTCTTCGGTTTTTCCTGTAGAACCCATGACACCCATTAACTATAAACATCTTCATTACTTTTGGGTCGTCGCCCAGGAAGGCAGCATCACCCGGGCAGCTGAACGCCTGGGCGTCGCCGTTCAGACCATCAGCGGACAGCTTTCGTTGCTGGAACGGCAACTGGGCAAAGCCCTGTTCAACAGCCAGGGACGCGGCCTGGTACTGAGCGAGGCCGGACGGGTTGCCCAGGGCTACGCCGACCAGATCTTCCAACTCGGCGAGGCGCTGACCGAAGCTGTCGAAGGCGTTGGTAGCGACTCCACACTTCGCTTGCGCGCCGGCATTTCCGACGGCATTCCCAAACTGCTGGCCTACCGCCTGCTGTCAACAGTGACCAGCATGCCGGCCGATGTCCGCCTGATTTGCGACGAAGGTGAATTCGAAACCCTGCTCGCCGACCTTGCCCTGCACCGACTCGATGTCGTGCTGACCGACCGGGCTGCTCCGGTCAGCGCCAATCTCAAGGTGTTCAGCACGCCGCTTGGCGAATTTGCCACGGGATTGTTCGCACAACCGGCGATGGCCGAGCGCTACCGCCCGGGTTTCCCGAAGAGCCTGGACGGCGCTCCGCTGCTTTTGCCCACCCGCCACAATGCACTGCGCGGCCGTATCGACCGCTGGCTGGAAAACACAAACATCCACCCTAAAGTCGTTGGCGAGTTCGAAGACAGCGCCCTCATGACGACCTTCGGGCGCGGCGGGCTGGGTATTTTTCCGGCCCCGCTGGCGCTTGCCGAGCAAGTCGCCAATCAGTTGGAAGCGGTTCCGCTCGGGGCCATGATCGGGGTCAGCGAACACATTTTCGCCATCTCCAACGAACGCCGCATCCACCACCCGGCCGTCGAGGCGCTTTGTGCCGCGGCGCCGCAAGGCGCGATTGAGCCGAGGTTATAATCCTCACCCCCCAACGCAAAATAAAGTCAAAACGATGCCGCTGTTCCGCAAGACCGCCCTTCTCGCCCTGAGCCTTCTCATCGCCGCCCAAGCCTTGGCTCAACAACTGCCAGTGCCACCGGCGCTGGCCGCCAAATCCTGGCTGCTGCTGGAAATGGGCTCGAATCAGGTGTTGACCGCAGAAAAACCCGACGAGCGCCTCGAGCCGGCCTCGCTGACCAAGCTCATGACGGCCTACCTGACTTTCGCCGCTCTGCACAAGAAGACCCTGGCCCTTGAGCAACCCCTGCCGGTTTCCGAGAAAGCCTGGCGCACCGGCGGTTCCAAGATGTTCGTCCGGGTCGACACGCAAGTGCCGGTCGAAGACCTCATCAAGGGCATGATCGTCCAGTCCGGCAACGACGCCTGCGTCACGCTGGCCGAAGGCATCGCTGGCAGCGAGGAGAACTTCGCGCAGATGATGAACCGCGAGGCGCAACGCTTGGGCATGAATGCATCGAGCTTCCGCAACTCGACCGGCCTGCCCGACCCCGAGCACTACACGACGGCACGCGACCTGTCCCTGCTCGCTTCCGCCCTGATCCGCGACTTCCCGGCGGAGTACGGCAAGTACTACTCGATGAAGGAATTCCGCTACAACAACATCACCCAGCCCAACCGCAACCGCCTGCTCTTCATTGACCCGACGGTCGACGGCGTCAAGACCGGCCACACCGAGGCGGCCGGCTATTGCCTGATTTCGTCGGCGCTGCGCGACAAGCGCCGCCTGCTTTCGGTGGTCCTCGGCACCGCCTCGGACAGCGCCCGGGCCAGCGAGTCGCAGAAGCTGCTCAACTGGGGCTATATCTCCTACGACGCCGTCACGCTGTTTGCCAAGGATCAGGCCGTGGCCTCGTTGCGCGCCTGGAAGGGCGCCCAGAGTGAAGTCAAGGCCGGCTTCACGAGCGACCTGTCGATCGCCGTGCCCAAGGGTTATGCCGACAAGGTGAAGAGCGAGTTCGTCGCCGAACCACGCCTGATTGCGCCGATCGCGGCCGGACAGAAGCTCGGCGTGCTCAAGGTGACCATTGATGGCAAGGTTTATGGCGAATATCCGGTCGTCGCTCTTGAAAACGTGCCACTCGGCAACATCTTCATTCGCATCCTCGACACCATCCGACTCTGGTTCAACTAAGCCCATGACGCCCTACGTCGCCGATCCCGTTTACCTGAACGGCCAGTTCAAACCGCTGGCCGAAGCGGGCATTTCGCCGCTCGACCGCGGCTTTCTGTACGGCGACGGCGTCTATGAAGTGATCCCGGTTTATTCGCGCCGGGTGTTCCGTGTCGACGAACACCTCAAGCGCCTGCAGGCGACGCTCGATGGCATCAAGCTGGCCAATCCGCTGACGGCCGATGGCTGGAAGGCCGTTGTCCTGAAACTGATCGAAACCGCGCCGTGGGAAGACCAGTCGATCTACCTGCAAGTCACGCGGGGCGCCGACGACAAGCGCGACCACGCCTTTCCGCCGGCCAGCGTGACGCCGACCGCCTTCGCCTTTGCTTCGCCGCTGGTCACCACGCCGGCTGACATCCGCGCCAAGGGCGTGGCGGCCATCACCGTGCCCGACCTGCGCTGGTCGCGCTGCGATTTGAAGGTCATCTCGCTGCTCGCCAACGTGCTGGCCCGCCAGCAGGCCGTCGAGCAAGGTTGCGCCGAAGCGCTGCTGATTCGCGACGGCCGCATGAAGGAAGGCGCGGCCTCGAACATTTTCATCGTCAAGGATGGCGTGCTGTGCGCGCCGCCCAAGACGCAGCTAATGCTGCCGGGCATTACCTACGACGTGATCCTCGAATTGGCCGAATCCCACGGTCAACCGGTAAAAATCGCCGAAATTGAAGAAACTGAACTTCGTGCCGCCGACGAGGTCTGGATGACCTCATCGACAAAAGAGATTCTGGCGATCACCACCCTCGACGGCCAGCCCGTTGGCAACGGAAAACCCGGCCCGCTGGCCGGACAGATGTGGCAGTGGTACCAGGACTTCAAGAACACCGTAATGCGCAAAGGCTGAAATGGCTTCGTACAAGGACACCCTCCTCGAATTCCCCTGTGAATTCCCCCTGAAGATCATGGGCAAGGCTGACGACAGCCTGGCTCAGGTCGTCCTCGACATCGTCACCGTGCACGCCCCGGACTTCGATGGCGCAACGATGGAAATGCGCGCCAGCTCGGGCGGCAACTACCTGAGCCTGACGTGCACCGTGATCGCCACTTCCAAGCCACAACTCGACGCGCTCTACACCGACCTGAGCGGCCATCCGCTGATCAAGGTCGTGCTGTAAGTGCCTCCTGTCGTCAAGCGCCTGGGCCGGGTCGATTACCAACCCACCTTCCAGGCCATGCAGGATTTCACGGCCAGCCGCACGGCCGAAACGCCGGACGAAATCTGGATCGTCGAGCACCCGCCGGTCTATACCCTCGGCCAGGCCGGCAAGCCGGAACACATCCTCAAGGATGTCGGCATCCCCATCGTCAAGATCGACCGTGGCGGTCAGGTGACCTACCACGGCCCCGGCCAGGTCGTAATCTACCTGCTGCTCGACCTGGCGCGCCTGAAAATCAAGGTGCGCGAACTGGTCACCGCCATCGAGCAGGCCGTCATCAACCTGCTGGCCAAGCATGGCGTCACCGCCGAACAGCGCGATGGCGCCCCCGGCGTCTATGTCGGCGAGGCCAAGATCGCCGCCCTCGGCCTGCGCATCCGCAACGGCTGCTCGTATCACGGCGTCTCGCTCAATGTCGATATGGACCTTTCCCCCTTTGCCGCGATCAATCCCTGCGGCTATGCTGGCCTGAAGATCATCCAGACCAAGGACTTCAATATTCCGCTCACGGCTCACGAGGCCGGCGAGCAACTCTCTCAACACTTGCTACAGCAACTGGACAAACAACATGGCTGAAAAAGGCGTCAAGCAAAAAGGCGAACTCAAAACCGCGCGCATCCCGATCAAGATCGTGCCGGTCGACACCCCGCTGCGCAAACCCGAATGGATACGCGTCAAGGCCGGCAACAGCGCCGGTCGCTTCGGCGAAATCAAGACCATGCTGCGCGAAAAGAAGCTGCACACCGTCTGCGAAGAAGCCGCCTGCCCGAACATCGGCGAATGCTTCGGCCGCGGCACGGCGACCTTCATGATCCTCGGTGACATCTGCACCCGGCGCTGCCCGTTCTGTGATGTCGGCCACGGCCAGCCGCTGCCGCCCAACCCGAACGAGCCGCGCGAACTGGCCGAATCGGTCGCCACGCTCAAGCTGCGTTACGTCGTGATCACCAGCGTCGACCGTGATGACCTGCGCGATGGTGGCGCCCAGCACTTTGTCGATGTCATTCGCTCAACCCGCGAACTGTCGCCGACCACCACCGTCGAAACGCTGGTCCCCGACTTCCGTGGCCGCATGGAAGTCGCCCTCGACGTCCTCGGCGGCGCCCTGCCCGACGTGCTGAATCACAACATGGAAACGGTGCCGCGCCTCTACAAGCAGGCGCGCCCCGGTGCCGACTACAAGCACTCGCTGGAATTCCTCAAGCAGTTCAAGGCGCGCTATCCCGGCGTTTCCACAAAGTCCGGCCTGATGGTCGGCCTCGGCGAAACCGACGAGGAAATCCTCGACGTCATGCGCGACCTGCGCGCCCACGACGTCGAAATGCTGACCATCGGCCAGTACCTCGCGCCGTCCGGCCATCACCTGCCGGTCACGCGCTACGTCCATCCCGACACCTTCAAGATGTACGAAGAAGAAGCAAAAAAAATGGGCTTCACCGGCGCCGCCTGCGCGCCGATGGTCCGCTCCAGCTACTGGGCCGACCAGCAGGCGCACAGCGCCGGTGTCACCTGATGTTATCTTTGGCAAGTGAATGAGTCACACCTGATTCCGAGCCTTCCGGAGAACTTCTACGGTCAACCGGAAAAAATGGCCAAAAACAAAATGCCCGGCATAACCTGCCGGGCATTTTTCATGGTTGAAGGCTTATTTCACATTGGGCGGCGGCGGTGGCGCCCCCGGTGGTGGTGGCGGAAGGCCGGCATCGGAAGAACGCACGGCGCGCGTAGACACCATGTTGGCCGGCACCGGCACCCGGTGCCCCTTGCTGTACATGCACTGGATGTAAGCGTTGTCGTATTGGCGCTGGGTGCCGACACCCGAGGCACGCGCCGTATCGGAACCGGCTGCACTGCCCAGCAGCAAACCGATGCCGGCTCCGGTTGCCGCACCGCGACCGTCACCGCCAATGGCCGCCCCGGCCACGGCACCAACGGCAGCACCGACGGCCGCGCTGGTCACCGCCGACTCCCGGGATGCCTCGCCAGCCGTTTTGCCGCCAATTTGAATGTGGGCGAACTGCCGGCAATACCCGTCGTCTGCCCTGAAATTCTCGATGCTCTGCCCCGTTCCCGGCAAGACCATGACAGTCGGCCCGCTCGGCATTACGGCACAGGCGCCGAGCAGCAAGGCACCCCCCATCAGGCCCGCGCGGGGGAGAAGCGATTTCTTGTCAGCCATGATTCATTTCTCCGGTTGCGGCAGAACCTTCTGCCAGCCGTCAGGACATTCCTTGACATAGGGGTAATAGCCCTGCGCACTCTTGCAGAAGTACCAGTACTGCTGGCCGGCGCCGGGTGCCGGTTCCTGTGCCTGTTCGATATACACCTGTGGCTGGGGGGGCGGCACGACGATCACCTGTGGCGGATAATAATAGGGTGAGTAGTACGATGGGTACCAGCCAGGCCCCCAGCCAGGCCCCCAGCCAGACCCCCAGCCACCCCCCCAGACCGGGCCGCCGACATGAACGCCGAGACGGACCCGCGGACTGTGGGCCGAAGCGCTCGTAGCCATGCCTGCCATGAGCATGGCGAGCAATACGGCAAGTAATGCGCGTAATTTCATGATGACACCCGATCGACCAATAAGCTGATTACAAGATAGCCAATTATCGGCCAATCGGGCGAACAAAATTGCTACAGATTGTAAGCGCCGATCATCCTTGAAACCTCGGTTGGACGTGGCAGATGGTGCGCCGGGGCGGGATGGCCGGCGCGAAGCGACGACGCAGCAGGCTCATGCCGGCAAGAAGGAGCGACAAAGCCGGGCGCCCGACCAGGCGTGCCAGCGGCCACGTCGCGCTGTCAGCCAACGGGTGAATGGCCTCGAAGGCGCAAAGGCCCGTACTCATACTACTGGCTGAGGATGGATGAGCGGTCAACTGAGGTTTCAAGGATCAAAGCAGCTTCAGGCGTTTCGCTGCATCGCGCAGTTCGCCGCGGAAATTGGGGTGAGCGATGCCGATCAGCGCCTCGGTGCGCTGCTTGGCCGTCTTGCCACGCAGTTGCGCCACGCCGAATTCGGTGACGACATAGTTGATGTCGTTCTTGCTCGTCGACACATGGGTTCCCGGCGACAGGGTGGGCACGATGCGCGAAATGGTGTCGTCCTTGGCCGTCGCCGGCAGCACGATGAAGGCCTTGCCGCCGTTCGAGCGATTGGCCGCCCGCACGAAGTCGGACTGGCCGCCGGTGCCCGAATAGGGAATCGGGCCCAGGCTTTCCGAGCCGCACTGGCCGAGGAAATCGATCTGCATCGTCGCATTGATGGCGTGCAGGTTGTCGTTCTTGCCGGCCAGGTAGGGGTCGTTGGTGAAATCGACCGGGTGCATTTCGAGGGCCGGGTTGCGGTGCATGAACTGGTAGAGCTTCTTCGAGCCGAGCGCGAAGGTCGCCAGCATCTTGCCGTGGTGGTAGTTTTTCTTGCGATTGGTCACGACACCGGCCTCGACCAGCGCCATGATGCCGTCGCCGACCATTTCGGTATGAATGCCGAGATCGTGCTTGTCGGTCAGCTGCATGACCACCGCGTCGGGAATGCCGCCGTAGCCGATCTGCAGCGTGGCGCCGTCGGGAATCATCTCGGCGACGTATTTGCCGATGGCTTCCTGGACAGGGCCGATCTTGGGCAGCCCGACTTCGAGAATCGGTTCATCGCTCTCGCACAGTGCAGTGACCTGCGAAATGTGGATGTGGCAGTCGCCATTGGCGAAAGGCACATTCGGATTGACTTCAAGGACGACGACACGCGCCCGGTCGATGGCGGCCATCGTGTAGTCTGCCGCCAGCGCCAGCGAGAAGAAACCGTGTTCGTCCATCGGCGAAGCCATGGTAAACACGACGTCGGCCGGCATCAGGCCACGGTTGAGCAGCGAAGGCATTTCGGAGAAATAGGCCGGAATGAAATCGACCCAGCCATCCTTGCCGCCCGGACGCGTCGCGCCGCTGTAGAAATAGGCGGTGTGGCGGACATTTTCAACCGTTTCCGGGTCGAGGTAGCCATATTTGCGCACGGCCAGAATCTGCGAAACCTGCACGTCGCGAAAATCGCGCCGCGCTTCGGACAACGCGGTCAGCAAGCTGGGCGGCTCGCCGACTGCCGTCGGAACGACGATGGTGTCGCCATTCTTGACGACGCGAATGGCATCTGCGGCGGACATGCGTTTTTGTTGGTACAGGGCCTGAACGGACATGCGCTATCTCCTGAAATTATTAATTACGAAACGACAATCCTCGCATGGCGGTCAGACCGATATGCTGACCGAGATCAAAACTCCATGCCTGTTGCATTGCAGAAACGATGCCTGGCCTATGCCTTGCGATTGCTGCCGGCGACCATGCGGATTTCAAACAGCCTGCACTCGAGCGGGCCGTTGAACAGCGGCGTCTTGCGGCTCGGCTTGAGCCCGACCAGTTTAGGCAAACGCAGGTCGGCTGTGAAGAAAAAGCAGTTCCAACCCGCCCAGTGTTTTTTGAGGGCCGAGCCGAGTTCCGGGTAGAAGGCGGCCAGCTCGTCCTGCTCGCCGATCCGTTCGCCGTAGGGCGGGTTGGTGACGAGAATGCCGTGATCGGTCAGCGGCTGCGTTTCGAGCAGATCTCCCAGGTCGACCGTGACAACGCCGCCAAAACCGGCCTCCTGCAGGTTGCGCCGGGTGGCGCGCACAGCCTTGTCGTCGATGTCGTAGCCGCGGATGTCCATCGGTTCGGCCGGCTTGACGCGGGCTTCGGCGGCCTGACGGATGTTCGCCCAGTTGAGCGCCTCGAAATTGCGCAGCATCTCGAAGGCGAAACCGCGATCGAGACCAGGAGCCCGGTCGAGCGCCATCTGCACAGCTTCGAGCAGGAAGGTGCCGCTGCCGCACATCGGGTCGACCAGCGGCGTACCGGGCTGCCAGCCGGTGATTTTCAGGATGCCGGCCGCCAGGTTTTCCTTGAGCGGTGCGTCGACACTGGCCTTGCGGAAACCGCGCTGCCACAGCGGCTGACCGGAGGTATCGAGGTACAGCGTGCACTCGTTTTCGGAGAGGAAGACATGGATGCTGACATCCGGATTACGCGTCTCGATGTTCGGCCGGTCGCCGCGGTCCTCGCGGAAGCGGTCGCAGACGGCATCCTTGACGCGCAGCGTGACGAAATCGAGCGATTTGAGCGGGCACTTGATCGCCGTCGTCACGACGCGCATGGTGCGCGTCACGTCGAAATGGTTCGGCCACAACTGGCGGACGGCCAGTCGGTAGATGTCTTCTTCCTTCTGGTACGGCCCCTTGACGATGTGCCAGAGGATGCGGGTGGCCAGCCGGGATTCGAGGTTGGCGCGGTAGCAGACCGACCAGTCGCCGGTGAAAAATACGCCACCGTGCGTCGTCCGCAGGTCTTCGCCGCCGACGCCACGAAGCTCCTCGAGCAGATGTTCTTCCAGCCCGCGCGGGCAGATTGCGAAATAGGTGTTCATGTCAGAAGGGCTTGAGGACGACGAGGAAGAGGACGATGAGCAGGACGATCACCGGCAGTTCGTTATAAAAACGGTACCAGATGTGGGTTTTCTTGTTGCCGCCGCCCTGGAACTGCTTGAGCACCCGGCCGCAATGCCAGTGGTAGAGGGCGAGGACGGCGACCAGCGTGGTCTTGGCATGCAGCCAGCCGCCGGTGAAGCCGTAGCCGAACCACAGCCACAAACCGGTCAGCACGGCCAATACGCCGAGCGGCGTCATGAACTTGTACAGCTTGCCGGCCATGAGCAGCAGACGGTCGCGCTCGGCGATGCTGTCGGCTGGCACCATGGCCAGATTGACAAAAATGCGCGGCAGATAAAACAGGCCGGCGAACCACGAAATGACCATCCAGATATGCAGAGTCTTTACGACGAGCATGCGTTTCTCCTTGCGAGCGAATCGGCTATCCCGACATCAACTGTCGGATATGCAAGACGCAGTTTTAATTCTGTTTTCAGGCGCTTGTTGCCAATACGCCGCGATTCACGCATGAAGGACATCTGCACCGGCGACAAGGTTCTCGCCGCTTCCTCCCGCGAAATGCGCGGCGGGCGCGGCAACGCGAAGGCATCGGCGACGCGGTCGAAATACTCGGCCATCTTCAGGTCGGAATCATCGACGACATTGTAGACGCGGTTGGCGCCGCCATGACGCAACGCGGCGATGCAGGCGGCAGCGAGGTCGTCGGCGTGGATGTGGTTGGTGTAACCGTCATCGGCCGCGCAGAGCGCTGGAAGGGCCTTGTTCAGGCGCTCGATGGGCAGGCGGTCGGCGGCGTAGATGCCCGGGGCGCGCAGGATGGAGACTTTGACACCGCTCCGCTCGCCCCATTGGCGCAGGCAGCGTTCGGCATCGGCGCGCCGGCCGGCCCGCGAACTCTCCGGATTGAGGCGGCGCGTTTCGTCGATCTGCGCTCCGCCACAGTCGCCATAAACCCCCGTCGTGCTTACGTAAACGAGACGCCGTGGTAGACTTTTGCTCTTGCCCAAGGCGGCCAGCAGGTTGCGGGTACGCGTGTCGTGACGGCCTTCGCCGGGCGGTGGCGCCAGATGCAAGACGTAGTCGGCGAGTCCGGCGATGCGTTGCAGGCTGCCCCGGTCGTCGAGATCGGCCAGCACCGGCAGCGCCCCCGCTTCGCGCCATTCGGCCGCCCGACTGGCATTGCGCAGCAGGGCATAGACGCGAGCATTGGGGACAATGCGGGAGAGGATGCGGCGGGCAACGTCCCCGCTGCCGACAATCAGGATTTTTTGCACGCCGGCATTGTAGCCGACGACCAAGGGGATTTTATGAGCTACCAGATCACTGTCCTGCCGAGCGGCCGCCAGTTCAGCGCCGAAGCCGGCGAGACCCTGCTCGACGCCGCGCTGCGTCAGGGCCTGACCCTGCCCTACGGTTGCAAGGATGGTGCCTGCGGCGCCTGCAAGGGAAAAGTCGTCAGTGGATCGGTCGACCACGGCAAGGCCCAGCCGCACGCGCTGACCGACGACGAAAAAGCCGCCGGCCAGACGCTTTACTGCTGCGCCAGCGCCGAGTCCGATCTGGTCATCGAGTGCAAGCAGCTCGGTTCGGCCAGCGACATTCCGGTCAAGACCCTGCCCTCGCGCATCGAGAAGCTCGAAAAACTGGCGCCCGATGTCATCGACATCCACCTGCGCCTGCCGGCCAACGAACGCCTGCAGTTCTGGGCCGGCCAGTACATCGACATCCTGCTCAAGGACGGCAGGAAGCGCAGCTACTCGCTGGCCAACGCGCCGCACGACGATGCGGTGCTGCAACTGCATATTCGCCATGTGCCGGGTGGCTTGTTCACCGAACAGGTTTTCTCGACCATGAAGGTCCGCGACATCCTGCGTTTCAACGGCCCGCACGGCACTTTCTACCTGCGCGAGGAGTCGACCAAGCCGATCATCCTGCTCGCCGGCGGCACCGGTTTCGCGCCGATCAAGGCCATCGTCGAGCACGCCATCGCCGAAAACTGCGAGCGCCCGATGTTCATCTACTGGGGTGCCAAGGCGCGCGTCGATCTGTACCAGAACGCGCTGCCGGAAAAATGGGCGGCCGACCACGCCAACATTACCTACATCCCGGTGCTCTCGGAGCCGGCGGCTGGCGACGACTGGAACGGCCGCAGCGGCTTCGTGCATGCGGCCGTACTGGCCGACTTCCCCGATCTTTCCGGCTATCAGGTCTATGCCTGCGGAGCGCCGGTGATGATCGACGCGACCAAACGCGATTTCATGGCACAAGGCATGCCGGAAGAAGAATTCTTCGCCGACGCCTTCACCTTTTCGACGACTTGAGTCGCCAGGAGAATTTCAATTTTGGCCGTTTTTTCCGGTTGACCGTGGGAATGGCCAGGATCAGCGCTGCCAGGCGCAGCCCTTGAGCACCTGGCCGTTCAGATCGACCGAGGCCGTCCACGCGAAGGCACCGTTCGCCTGGGCATCGCGACAAATGGTCTTTTCGAGGCGTACGGCCAGTTTGTTGTTGTCGGCGCTGCCTTCGTAACTGCTCAGACTGCCTTCCGTCCGGAATTCCGCGTAGGGCAGCACGACCTCGGGTTTGCCGTAGCGCTGCAGGCGGACATGCTCGCCACCGGCGAGCAGCGCCCAGGCCGGATCGTTGCCGGCGGCGCGCCACGACTCTTCCTTGCCACCCGGCATCTGGCATCGCCCTTCGACGCGCGCCATGTTGAAGGCCGAGGCTTTCAGCCTGCCGCTGTCGAGCACGCCGAGCAGTTCGACGTAAAGCCGCTTGCCGGCATCGAGTCCGACGCTGTTCAGTATTTTCGTCACGCTGCCATCGGCCGAGACGTCTTCGACATTGGCGTAGCTGCGGTCGCGGCAGGGTGTAAATATCAGCCGGTCGCCCTGCTTCATCATGAGTCCGTAGGCCATTTTTGGCGTGTTATCGACCGGCTTGGCCTCGTCGGCCTGAAGGGCGGCGGAGAGCAACAGGGCGGCCAGCGCTGTGAGAGAGTGGCGAAAGGTCATGGCGGGCAATCCGGTAAAAGGCAATGTCGGGCATTGTCACCCGTCCGCCCGGCAAATCGTTTGATGCAACCGAAAAAGCGCTGCTGCTTCAGGCGCAGGAAACGATCAAACCTCGCGCCCGAAACGCGTCAGGCGGACATCCACCGTCACCACCAGCGCCGTCAGCGCCGCCGCCCGCGCCCGCCCCTCGGCGCTGGCCCGGTAGAGATGCGGCGTCATGGCGAGCAGGTCGGCGATCTGCTCGGCGCCGTCGATGGTCAGGAGAAAGCGGACCGTTTCCGTCGACAGGCGGCAAAAACCGGCCGGCACCTGCGTCTCGGCGGGACGTTCGGGCTTGAGCGCGGGATAGATGATTTCGCGCAACTCGCGCAAATGATCCGGCCCGGCATCGACCTGCAGCAGCACACCGTCCGACTTGAGCACACGGGCAAACTCGGCATAGACAGGGAAGCCGAACAGGCACAGCACAAGATCGAGCCTTGCCGGCAGCACCGGCAGATTGGCGTTGCTGCCGACCAGCCAGTTGGGCCGTTTGTCCTGCTTGGCGGCGGCAAGCACCGCCCACTTCGAGATGTCCAGCCCGAGCAAGGCCAGCGTTTGTCCATCGCGCGCAGCCGCAGCAAACTGACGCAGGTAGTAGCCTTCGCCACAACCGGCATCGAGGCAACTGATCGTCGCCCCGGCGGGCAGTTCGGTCAGCACCGCCCGGCTGACCGCCGCAGCAATCGGCTCGTAATACCCGGCATTGAGGAAACGCCGGCGGGCGGCAACCATTTCCTTGCTGTCGCCCGGGTCACGCGAGCGCTTTTGCTGGACAGGCAGGAGGTTGGCGTACCCGTGGGCAGCAATGTCGAAACTGTGGCCGGCGACGCAGCGCCAGCTCGAACCGTGGCAATGCAAGGGCGCGCCGTCGAACGGGCAGGCCAGCGCCTGAAAGGGGACGATGCTCACGACTTACTCGCCGAGGTAGGCGGCACGGACTTTGGGGTCGTCGAGCAGCATCGCCGACTCACCGTTCAGCGTGATTTCGCCGCTTTCCATGACATAGCCGCGCTGGCTGGATTGCAGGGCCAGCCGGGCGTTCTGCTCGATGAGCAGGATGGTCATGCCATCGGCCGCCACGGCGCGGACGACTTCGAATATTTTCTGGACCATGATCGGCGCCAGGCCCATCGACGGTTCGTCAAGCAGCAGCATCTTGGGCCGGCTCATCAGGGCACGGCCGATGGCCAGCATCTGCTGTTCGCCGCCGGAGAGCGTGCCGGCGAGCTGGCTTTCCCGCTCCTTGAGGCGGGGAAAGTAGTTGTAGACCATTTTCAGGTCTTTTTCGACGTCGACCGCAGCATTCCTGATGAAGGCGCCCATGTGCAGGTTTTCGAGCACGGTCAGCCGGGGAAAGACGCCGCGCCCTTCGGGCACCAGCGCGATGCCCTTGCGGATGACGTGATGCGGGGCGAGGCGGGTGATGTCTTCGCCGCAGAAATGAACGTCGCCGCCGACGGCGTCGAGCACCCGCGAAATCGCCTTGAGCGTGCTCGTCTTGCCGGCGCCGTTGGCCCCGATCAGCGCCACGGTTTCGCCTTCCTTGACGTGAAAGGTGATGCTGCGCACCGCCTGGATGCCGCCGTAGGCGACGTGGAGTCCGGTTACTTCAAGCACCCAGGTAAGCCTCTATGACACGTTGATCTTTCTGCACGACAGCCGGCACATCCTCGATGACCAGCGCGCCGTAGTCGAGCACGGCGACGCGGTCGCACAGTCCCATGACCAGCTTGACGTCGTGTTCGATGAGCAGGATGGTCGTGCCGTCACAGCGAATGCCGTCGATCAGCTCGCGCAGTTGTTCGGTTTCGGTGGCATTCATGCCGGCGGCCGGCTCGTCGAGGCAAAGCAGCTTGGGCTCGGTGGCCAGGGCGCGGGCGATTTCGAGCCGGCGCTGGTCGCCGTAGGACAGGTTGCGGGCCAGGTCGTCGGCCCGTTCCTCGATGCGGACGTAGTGCAGCAGGTCGATGGCTTTTTGCCGAATGGCCGCCTCTTCGGCTTTCGTCGCTGGATTCTGGAACATCGCGCCGAGGACGCCGGCTTTCGTCCGCACGTGGCGGCCGACCATGACGTTTTCGAGCGCCGTCATGTTGCCGAACAGCCGGATATTCTGGAAAGTGCGGGCGATGCCGCGCGCCGCTGCCTTGTCCGGCGCATCGGCAATGAGCGGCGCGCCGGCGAAGGTGAAACCGCCGCCATCCGGCACATAGAGCCCGGTCATGCAATTGAAGAAAGTCGTCTTGCCGGCACCGTTGGGGCCGATCAGGCCGTAGATTTCGCCGTGATTGATACTCAGCGAGACATCGCGCAGCGCCTTGACGCCGCCGAAGTGCTTGGCGACGGCTTTCGCTTCGAGCAGCGGTTCTGGCAAATTCGCGCTCATTTGCCGGTCTCCTGCAATTCGCGCTGGCGTTCCGGCGAGGGCCACAGGCCGGCCGGCTTGAAGCGCATGACGAGGACCAGGGCCAGTCCGAAAACCAGCATGCGCAGGCTTTCCGGATCGACCAGCATCTTGCCGAAGACGGCCATCTGCAGCGGCCCGACGCCGTAGCGCAGGACTTCCGGCAGCACCGTGAGCAGCACGGCGCCGAGGATGACGCCGGGAATGTGGCCCATGCCGCCGAGCACGACCATGGCGAGAATCATGATCGATTCGAGCAGCGAGAAACTTTCCGGCGAGACGAAACCCTGCATGGCCGAGAAAATCCCGCCGGCCACGCCACCGAAGCTGGCGCCCATGGCGAAGGCCAGCAGCTTGAGATTGCGCGTGTTGATGCCGATTGCCTTGGCGGCGATTTCATCCTCGCGGATGGCCTGCCAGGCGCGGCCGATGCGCGAATTCTGCAGGCGGATGTTGATGATGATGACGAGAATGGCCAGCGCGACGAGCAGGAAGTAATACTTCTGCGGCCCGCTCAGCGCGACACCGAAAATCTGCGTCGTCCCCGAGAACTTGAAGGCGCCGAAGCTGACCGGATCGATCAGCGTAATGCCCTGCGGCCCGTTGGTGACATTGATCGGCGCATTGAGGTTATTGAGAAAAATGCGGACGATCTCGCCGAAACCGAGGGTCACGATGGCCAGATAGTCGCCGCGCAGCTTGAGCGTCGGCGAGCCGAGCAGCACGCCGGCAAAACAGGCCAGCCCGGCAGCGATCGGCAGGATCGCCCAGATCGGCCAGTGCAGCCCGAAGTGAGGACTCGCCAGCAAGGCCCAGGTGTAGGCGCCGACGGCATAGAAGGCGATGTAACCGAGGTCGAGCAGACCGGCCAGGCCGACGACGATGTTGAGGCCGAGCGCCAGGAAAACGTAGAGGATGGCGAAATCGAGGATGCGCACCCAGGCCTGACCACCCGTCGCGGCGATGAAGGGCAAGGCGACCAGAAACGCGGCGGTGAGCCCGATTCCCACGGTCGACCGGAAAAAACGGCCAAAATTCATGCCCGATCCCCCGTCTTTTCACCGAACAATCCGGACGGCTTGAACATGAGGACGACGATGAGCACGACGAAAGCGAAGATGTCCTGATAGTGGCTACCCAGGAATCCCCCCGTCAGGTCGCCGATGTAGCCCGCCCCGAGCGCCTCGATGATACCGAGCAGAATACCGCCCAACATGGCCCCGGCCAGATTGCCGATGCCGCCGAGCACGGCCGCCGTGAAGGCCTTGAGGCCGAGCATGAAACCCATCTGGTAGTGGGCGATTTCGTAATAGGTGCCGACCATGACGCCGGCCAGCGCACCGAGCGCCGAGCCGATGACGAAGGCAGCAGCGATGACGCGATTGATATTGACGCCCATCAGGCTGGCCACCGCCGGGTTCTGCGCCGTGGCACGCATGGCCATGCCGAGCTTGGTGCGATAGACGAGGAGCAGCAGGCCGCCCATGGTCGCCGCCGAAACGAGGACGATGATGACCTGGATCATCGTGAAATTGGCCCCGGCGAACTCGAAATCCACTTTCGGCAACAGCGAAGGGAAGGTCATGTAGTTCCGTCCCCAGATCATCATGGCCAGATTTTGCAGGACGATGGACATGCCGATTGCGGTGATCAGCGGCGTGAGCCGCGGCGCGTTGCGCAGGGGCCGGTAAGCGACACGCTCCAACGCCCAGCCGAGCGCCATGCAAACCAGCACCGCCGCCATGAGCCCTGCCAGACCCGCCACCGCCACCGGCATGCCGGCCTTGATCAGCGAACCGGCCACCGTGATCGTCACCAGCGTACCGATCATCACCACCTCGCCGTGCGCGAAGTTGATCAGCCCCATGATCCCGTAGACCATCGTGTAGCCCAGCGCGACAAGCGCGTAGATGCTGCCCTGGACGAGACCGTTGATGATCTGCTGGAGGAAAATATCCATTTAGTCTTTTTCTTCTGGAACATAAGGAAACGGCACCTTGCGGTGCCGTTTCCATGCAGCGGATTACACGATTACTTCTTCTCGACCGCCGCCTTGGTCGCATCGGCCGCATTCTTGACTGCCTCGGCGCCGGCCTTGACGGCATCCTTGCCAGCCTCGGTCGCCGCCTTGGCCGCATCCTTGACATCGCTGACCGCTTCCTTGCCCACCGCCGTCGCGGCGCCGGCCACGGCCTTGGCCGCATCCTTCACTTCGGCAACGGCTTCCTTGACTTCAGCCTTGGCCATTTCCATCGTGCTGCCACCCAGCGTCTCGACATACTCGAGCTTGCCACCCGTGTATTTGTAGATGGAAATGGCACCGCCCTTGAGGTCGCCCAGCGCATCGAACTCGACCATCGCCGTCACCCCGTCGTACTTGGTCTGACCGACGGCCGGCAGGAACTTGGCCGGCTCGACCGAATCGGCCCGCTTCATCGAATCGGCCATGACCATCACGGCATCGTAAACATACGGGGCGTAAAGCTGGATCTCGGCACCGAACTTCTTGCTGAACTTCTCGCGGAATTCCGGGCCCTTGGCCAGTTTTTCCAGCGGCATGCCGGGCAGCGAGCAGAACTGGCCTTCAGTGGCCGGGCCACCCAGTTTCATGAACTCCGGCGTACACACGCCGTCACCGCCGAGGAACTTGGCCTTGATGCCGAGTTCCTTCATCTGCTTGGCCATCGGGCCGCCCTGCGCATCCATGCCGCCGAAGAAGACCATTTCAGCCTTGGTCGACTTGATCTTGGTCAGGATGGCCTTGAAGTCGGTCGCCTTGTCGGTCGTGTATTCGTTGGCCACCACCTTGATGCCGGAAGCTTCGGCCGCTTTCTTGAACTCGTCGGCCAGGCCCTGGCCGTAGGCGGTGCGGTCATCGACGATGGCCACCGTCTTGACGCCCTGCTTGACAGCGAACTCGCCGAGGCTCTTGCCCTGCTGGACGTCGTTGGCCATGACACGGAAAGCCGTGGCGAAGCCCTGCTGCGTGTATTTCGGATTGGTCGCCGAACCGGAAATCTGCGGAATGCCAGCGTCGGCGTAGAGTTTGGAAGCCGGGATGGTGGTGCCCGAATTGAGGTGGCCGATGACGCCATTGACCTTGGCATCGACGAGTTTCTGGGCAACGATGGCGCCCTGTTTCGGGTCGGCCGCATCATCTTCGGCCAGTAGCTGGAACTTGACCTTGGCGCCGCCAATTTCCATGCCCTTGGCGTTCAGTTCCTCGATGGCCAGCACGGCGCCGTTCTCGTTGTCCTTGCCGAGGTGAGCCTGCGGGCCGGTCATCGGCGCAACATGACCGAGCTTGACGACCACTTCCGGCTTGGCAGCCGGCGCCGGAGCAGCAACGGGTTTCGGCTCTTCCTTCTGGCCGCAGGCGGACAGGGCAAAGGCAGCGGCAACGGAGAGGGCAACTACGGAAAGCTTGGCTTGCATCGGTGTTTCTCCTGATCTCTGGGGTGGATAAAACGGTATCCTCCGATTGTCCGGAGGCACCTGATTCATGTCAATCATAAGGTGCTATGATAAAAACGTAGTTTTTCCTTTGAGTGCGCTTGATGCCGGCCTTAGCCCGTTTGCGGTTCTACTTCAGCCAGACAGCACGCAAGCTTTTTGCGATGTTGCCGCAGAAGAGCCGCCACAACGTCTATCGCTCCTTTGTTGACTGCGATCCCGAGCCGAACAAGCGCCTGGTCCTGAAAATCGCCGAGACCCGGGAAGAGCTCGAAGCCTGCTTCAAATTGCTGCACGACGCCTATGTCAGCAGCGGCTTCATGACCCCCGATCCATCCGGCATGCGCGTCACGGTCTATCACGCCTTGCCGACGACGACGACGCTGTGTGCCAAATTCGACGACCAGGTCGTCGGCACGCTGTCGCTGATCCGCGAAAGCGCCATCGGCTTCCCACTGCAGCGCATTTTCGACCTGACCGGCGTCCGCGAAAAAGAAGGCAATATCGCCGAGGTTTCGGCCCTCGCCGTGCATCCGCGCTACCGGCGAACAGGCGGAACCATCCTCTTCCCGCTCATGAAGTTCATGTACGAATACTGCACGACCTTCTTCGACACGCGCCATCTGGTCATCGCCGTCAATCCGCGCCATATCGAGATGTACGAGTCGCTGCTCTTTTTCAAGCGACTGACCGCCAACGTCGTCGAGAACTACGACTTCGTCAATGGCGCGCCGGCCGTCGGCGCCTCGCTCGACCTCAAGCACGCGCCGGAAGTCATGCGCAAGGCCTACGCCGGCAAGGCCAACAACCGGAATCTCTATCACTATTTCTGCGAAACCAAGCTGGCCAACATCCAGATTCCGCACCGGCGCTTCTTCACGACCAATGACCCGGTGCTGACGCCCGACCTCATCGACTACTTCTTCAACAAGAAAACAAATGTCTTCACCGAACTGAGCGACCGCAAGAAAGCCCTGCTCCACCTCATCTACGACCTGCCGGAATATCGCAGCGTCCTGCCGGGACTTCCCGAAAAAGGGGCCGCCCAGCAGATTCGCCAGCACCGCCGCTTTTCCGTCAAGTGCCCGGCCCGCCTCAACAACGCGACGCCGCTTTTTGAAAAACCGATCAATATCGAAGTCAATGAAGTGTCGCGCTACGGTTTCCGGGCCCGCATCGTCGAGCCGATTCCGGCCGATATCTGGCTCAACGCCACCGTCCAGCTTGGCCTCAATGAAATCTCCCGACTGACCGTCCAGGTCGTTCAGGAAACCGATGTCGATGACCAGCATTACTGCGGCTTCCGCATCGGCGAGCCGGATCTGGTCTGGCGAAAATTCGTCACGGCGCTTTACGAAGGCCATACCCACACGGACCTCGACCAGGCCACCCGATTCCTCCCGTGACCACCTCCTCCCTACCGGACGCTCTCCGGCAAGCGCAGCAACAACACTTCCGGCACCGATTCTCCCAAGGCGACTCGACGTGCCTGCAAATAGTCCTGCCGCCTGCCGCCTGACCATGTCGCCATTCAGTCTCAAGCTCAAGCTCACCATTGGCGCCATCGGCACGGCGCTGATTCTGCTACTCGCGCAGTTCGTCGGGCAATACTCCATCCTGCGCGAAGATCTGGGCAAGCGTATCGAAGCCGAGCAGTTCGCGTTTCTCAGCGAACTGGCCGGCAATATCGACGACAAACTGCTGGAGCGCCTGAACGCGCTGGCCAATTCGACCCGAACAATCCCGCATGACCGGCTGACCGACCTCACGGTGCTCGAACGCCATCTGAGCGAGCGAACCACCTTGCTGATGCTGTTCGATGATCTCTACATCTTCGATGCCAAGGGCCTGCTGCTCGTCGACTGGCCGATCAAGCCGGGGCGACGCAATCTCGACATGAGCAGCCGGGACTACATCCGCCGGGTCCAGACGACACTCAAACCCGGCATTTCCCAACCCATCCTCGGCAAGGCGACGCAACAGCCGATCATCGTCATGACCGCCCCGGTTCTCAACGCCCAGGGCGAACTGGTCGCCATCGTCGGTGGCGTGCTCAACCTCTACAAACCCAACCTGATCGGCACGCTGGGCTCGCGCAAGATAGGCGAGAGCGGCTATTTGTACCTGGTCAGCAGGGACCGGCTGGTCATTGCCCATCCAGACAAGGATCGCATCATGAAGGAAGCCGGGCCGGCCGGTTCGAACCCGGCCTTTGAGCGGGCTCTCACCGGTTTCGAAGGAACCCTCGAAGGCACCAACAGCCGGGGGCTGGACGGCCTGTTCACCTTCAAACGCCTGGCCTCGACGGACTGGATCATTGCCTCGGTCATTCCCAGCAGCGAGGCTTTCCAGCCCATCCGCAACATCGAACAGCGCATGGCGACAATTACCGTCCTGCTCATGTTGCTCGCCACCCCGCTGCTCTGGCTTTTTTCGGTGCGCATCTCGCGGCCACTCGGCCAGCTCGCCGCCGCCATGCGCCAACGGGCCAGTGCCATGCGTCCGGGGCGGGCCGCCGAGCCGGTGGCCGAAATCGGCAGCAGCGAAATCTGCACTGTCGCCGCCGCCTTCAACGAGTTTCTCGGCGCCCGCAACACGGCTGAACTGGCCCTGGCCGCCAGCGAGGAACAACGCTCGAAAATGATGGAAAACCTGGCAACCGCCAAGGAGTCGGCAGAAGCGGCGAACCAGGCGAAGACCGAGTTTCTGGCCAACATGAGCCATGAACTGCGGACGCCGATGAACGGGGTCATCGGCATGATCGAGCTGGCCCGGATGAACACGCTCGACGACGAGACCCGGGAATACCTGGGTATCGCCAAGGCATCGGCCAACAGCCTGCTGGCCATCCTCAACGACATTCTCGATGTCTCGAAGATCGAGGCCGGCAAGCTGCATATCGAACATACGCCGTTCGAATTCGCTCCCCTGCTCAGCGACGTCCTCCGCCTCATGGCGCCGCAGATCAGGGACAAAGGCCTGACCAGCGAATGCAGCCTGCCGGCGGAGTTGCCCGAGACGCTGATCGGCGACCCGCTGCGCATCCGCCAGGTCTTGCTCAACCTGATCGGCAATGCCGTCAAGTTCACGCTCGCCGGCAGCATTGCGGTCAGCGTGCGCATCGTCGAAACAGGAAACAGCGACATCATGCTGGCCGTCGACATCGCCGACACCGGCATCGGCATCCCGGCCGACCGTCTGGAAGCGATCTTCCATGCCTTCGCCCAGGCCGACAGTTCGACCACCCGCAATTTCGGCGGCACCGGCCTCGGCCTGACCATTTCGAGCCAGCTCGTCGACATGATGGGCGGCCATCTGACCGTGCGCAGCCAGGAAGGCCTCGGCAGCACTTTCAGCTTCACGCTGCGCCTCGGTTTGCCCGGGTAATCCCGCATGGCCGGAACATTGTCCGGCGATGACAATCCAACCTCCAGACCGTCAAACCAACACCCCCGGCGTGGCGGTATCCAACAGCGCCCACAAGGCGTCATAACCGGAGACAAAGATGAGCAATCTGGCGCAACCGCCCTTGCCGACCGACCTGTCCGCGTCGCTCGACGACAAATACACCCGCCATTCCGGCCGCGTCTTCCTGACCGGCACTCAGGCGCTGATCCGCCTGCCCATGCTGCAGCGCGAGCGCGACCTTGCCGCCGGGCTCGACACCGCCGGCTTCATTTCCGGCTACCGCGGCAGCCCGCTCGGCAACCTCGATCTCGGCCTGTGGAAGGCCAAGGAACACCTCGCCGAACACCACATCACCTTCCAGCCCGGCCTCAACGAAGACATGGCGGCGACCGCCGTGTGGGGCAGCCAGCAGGTCAATCTCTTTCCCGGCGCGCTCTACGACGGCGTTTTCGGCCTGTGGTACGGCAAGGGTCCGGGCGTCGACCGCTGCGGCGACGTTTTCCGCCACGCCAACGCCGCTGGCACATCGAAATTCGGCGGCGTGCTGGTCATTGCCGGCGACGACCACGCGGCAAAATCCTCGACCCTGCCGCACCAGACCGAACACTTTTTCAAGGCGGTCATGATGCCGGTGCTCTACCCGGCCAATGTCCAGGAATACCTCGATTTCGGCCTGCACGGCTGGGCGATGAGCCGCTATTCCGGCTGCTGGGTGGCCTTCAAGGCGCTGGCCGACACGGTCGAGACCTCGGCTTCGGTGAGCATCGACATTGCTACGGTCAACCCGATTTTTCCGCCAAATTTCAAATTGCCGGCGGACGGCCTCAACATCCGCTGGCCCGACCCGCCGCTGGTCCAGGAAGCCCGCCTGCTCAACCACAAGCTCTACGCCGCGCTGGCCTACTGCCGGGCCAACGGGCTCAACAAGCTGATCATCGACTCGCCCGCCCCGCGCCTCGGCATCCTGACCGCCGGCAAAAGCTATCTCGACGTCCGCCAGGCCCTCGACGAACTCGGCATCGACGATGCGCTGGCCGCCGAAATCGGCATCCGGCTGTTCAAGGTCGGCATGGTCTGGCCGCTGGAGCCGGAAGGTGTGCGCCACTTTGCCGAAGGACTGGAGGAAATCCTCGTCGTCGAGGAAAAACGCCAACTGCTCGAATACCAGTTGAAAGAAGAGCTGTACAACTGGAAGGACGATGTCCGCCCGCGCGTCATCGGCAAGTTTGACGAAATCGGCGAGTGGAGCGAAGGCAACTGGCTGCTGCCGGCCACCGGCGAACTGCCGGTCGCCACCATCGCCCGCGTCATCGCCGAACGCATCGGCCGTTTCTTCACCTCGCCGACCATCGCCGCCCGCCTCGCCCTGATCGAAAGCAAGCAGAAAGCCGCACTGACCCCCATCGTCCTCGCCGAGCGCAAACCGCATTTCTGCTCCGGCTGCCCGCACAACAGCTCGACCCGCGTGCCGGAAGGCTCGCGCGCCGTCGCCGGCATCGGCTGCCACTACATGGTGACGTGGATGGATCGCAGCACGTCGACCTTCACCCACATGGGCGGCGAAGGTGTGCCCTGGGTCGGTCAGGCGCCCTTCACGAGCGAAAAACACATCTTCGCCAATCTCGGCGACGGCACCTACTTCCACTCCGGCATCCTCGCCATCCGGCAGTCCATCGCCGCCAAGGTGCCGATCACCTACAAGATCCTCTACAACGACGCCGTGGCGATGACCGGCGGCCAGCCGGTGGACGGCAACCTGAGCGTCGCCCGACTGACCCGCCAGCTCGAAGCGGAAGGGGTGAGCCGCACGGTGATTGTCACCAACGACCCGGCCAAATACGCCGACATCACCGACCTCGCCCCCAACGTCCCGATCCGCCACCGCGACGAACTCGACACCGTCCAGCGCGAATTGCGCGAAGAACCCGGCGTCACCGTCCTCATCTACGACCAGGTCTGCGCCACCGAAGCCCGCCGCCGGCGCAAACGCGGCAAGCTACCGGCCATCGCCCAGCGTGTCGTCATCAACGAAGCCGTCTGTGAAGGCTGCGGCGACTGCTCGGTGCAATCGAACTGCCTGTCCATCGTGCCGGTCGAAACCGACTTCGGCACCAAGCGCCAGATCGACCAGTCGTCGTGCAACCAGGACTTCTCCTGCGTCAACGGCTTCTGCCCGAGCTTCGTCACCATCGAAGGCGGCAAACCGCGCAAAACAGTGAGTCCCACGGTCAACCCGAAAAACTGGCCAATTTTGAAATCGCCCAAACTGCCCGCCACGACCCAGCCCTACAACCTGCTCATCACCGGCGTCGGCGGCATGGGCGTCATCACCCTCGGCGCCCTCGTCGGCATGGCCGCCCACCTCGACGGCAAGGGCATTTCGACCCTCGACATGACCGGCCTGGCGCAAAAATACGGCGCCGTCTTCTCCCACCTGCGCATCGCCGACCGGCCGGAAGACATCCACGCCGCCCGCATCGCCACCGGCGAAGCCCATGCCGTACTCGGCGGCGACCTCGTCGTCAGCGCCAGCACCGAAGCCCTGGCGAAAATGCTCGAAGGCCGCACGCGCGCCGTCGTCAGTTGCACCGAAACGCCGACCGCCGAGTTCACCCGCAACCGCGACTGGCACTTCCCGCTGGCCGGCCTCAAGTCCCAACTGAGCGAAACCCTCGGCGCCGAGCACGTCCAGTTCATCGACGCCCAGCATCTCGCCAGCCGCCTGATGGGCGACGCCCTCTACGGCAACATGCTGCTCCTCGGCTACGCCTGGCAACTCGGCCTGGTGCCCGTTTCCGCTGCCGCCCTTGACCGCGCCATCGTTCTCAACGGCGCCGCCGTCGACGCCAACCGCCAGGCATTCGAATGGGGCCGGCGCGCTGCGGTCGACCCGGAAAAAGTCGCCAAAATCGCCGGCCCGCTCACCGGCCAGCCCTTGCCGGAACAGACGCTGGATGAACTGATCGCCAGCCGCGTCGAACACCTCACCGCCTACCAGGACGCCGACCTCGCCGCCCGCTACACCAGCCGCGTCGAATCCATTCGCCGCCTCGGCAACGACGACCTGACCCGCACCGTCGCCACCCAATACGCCCGCCTGCTCGCCCCCAAAGACGCCTGGGAAGTCGCCCGCCTGTACGCCCAGACCGATTTCGTGAAGAGCCTGAACGAACGCTTCGCCGGCGACCTGCGCCTGAGCTTCCACCTCGCCCCACCCGGACTGAGCCGCCCCGGCCCGGGCGGCCGGCCGAAGAAAATCCGCTTCGGCGCCTGGGTGCTGCCGGCATTCGGGATCATGGCCAAAGCCCGCCACTGGCGCGGTAGCTGGCTCGATCCGTGGAAAAACAGCCAGGAAAACAAGCTGGACCGCCAGCTACTCGCCGACTACGAAAGCGACCTCGACTTCATCGTCGGGCACAGCCCGAACCCGGAACTCGTGGCACTCGCCAACTGGCCAGCCGAGGTACGCGGATTCGGACCGGTGCGCAGCGAGGCGGCGGCGAAGGTGGCTGGCCGACGGGAGGCGTTGCGGCAACTCGCTTGAACCTTGAAACCTCGGTTGGACGTGGCAGATGGTGCGCCTGGGCGGGATGGCCGGCGCGAAGCGACGCCGCAGCGCGCCCGCCAGCACAGCCAGGATGTTCACGTTATTGTTTCTCGGCCCCTTAGGCCACGCTGCGGTTAGGCGTGCCTACTTGGCAGCCTTGGCAATACTGTGCAACTCGCGTTGCATTGCCTGCTGTTCCTTGATTGACTTTGTGAGGCGCTTGTCAGCCTCCTTGACGATCTCGAGCAAGAGCCTGGAATCAGGATCCTTCCAGTTTGCTCCGGAAGTCCGTGCCATGAACGCAACCGCGCGCGCGAAATCAGCCAGGGGGAGTTTGGCGCTGCCACCACGAGGGGGCATTGCACGAACGCCAACCCAGGCGTGCCCCGTTAGGACATGCTGGCCCTCCGCGATCAGGGGCGTCCAAGCTGCGCGATCACCGAGCTTTGGTGCAAGGGCAACGCCAGTCTCGTGGCAGGCCGCGCACATAGCTTTGTAGACCTGCTCACCTGAGTTGGCCTCCGCGAGGATAGAGGATTGTGCATGAGCGGCAGCAGCAAGGAGAAATGTCATCGCGAAGAAGCGGAAAGACGGGAGGATGAGCATAGTGAAACCCTTCAAGTTGAGGCCGTGGAAATTTGTCGAGCCAACTACCTTGTAGCCTCGTCCAAGAACTCAAACGACCGCGCGGTGCAAGGCAACGATAGTCTTGCCGGTGGAGGGACGGCGGCGGCCGGCGATGCGGACCGCCGTCGGCGGGTTTCAGTGCTTGAATGGCTGGTAGCCGGGGTCGTCGAAATGCCTGCCGTACTTGTCCAGCGCGACGATGACCTTGACGGCGCCATCCCTGGGCTTGGCCTTTTTCACCTTGCCGGTCATCTGCTCCGCGCCGGCGAGCAGGTCGGCGATGATGATGTGCAGTTGTTCGTCTGCCTGCGTTCCCAGCTTGCAGTTGGCCACGATATCGCCGACGGCGCTTTCTACCTTGTGCGCAAGGGTGCCGTAGTCTTTTGCCGGCAGGCGGTTGTTGTGGATGGCATCGAGCGATGCTGCCATCGACTGGCGAATCTCGCCGATCGCCTTGCGCAGCGGCGCATCGGTTTCCCATTTCTTGCCAGCATTGAGTTGCAGGGTCGCTGGTTTCCCGCCGTGATCGTGGCTGTGGTCATGCGCCGCGTTATTCGCGGCGAGGGCCGATCCGCCGGCACTCAGGGAAAGCACTGCCAAGACGGTCAGGATGTTTCGTTTCATGTTCTCGATTCTCCAGTCAGATGGTTGAAGGGGCCGGCGCTTGCCTGCCTTCCCGTTTCAACGAATGGCGGCGAAAAATGTTCCGCGCTGCGTGTTGATCGCACGTCAATCGCGGTGCAAAAGCTCGATGGCCGACTGCCCGGCGGGCTGGTCGAGCAGCAGTTGCGCCAGTTTTGCGCGCTGCGCCGAGGAGAGTAGTTCGCGTTCGCGCAGCAGTTGCTGGATCACCCGTTTTTGCTGCTCGTCCTGCAAGTGCGCAATCGCGGTGCGTTCGGCGTCGATCAACGCTGGGTCGGGCGTGTCGGCGAAAATCGCATGGATCATGCGGCCGCGATGCCCGCGGATGGCTTCTGCGCTGGCGCTGAGCTGCACGAGGAAATCCTGTTCCGAGGCGTGCCAGTGACGCACCTGTTCGTCGCTCAGTTGCAGATAGCGCGGCAGGCCAGGAAAGCTTTCGCTGTTCAGCGCGCGGTAGGCAACGGCGCCAAGCACGCCAATATTGATGAGCAACGAAACGGCCAGCAGGGCGCGCATCAAGGTAGGTTTCATTTTCTTGCTCCCTTGCCGTAGCAGGACTCCGCACCGAGACACAGACCGCCCGGCGGCAGGGTGTCGAATACGCTCATCGCCGTGACGCGCGGCGTGACTGCTGCGCCACCGAACAGCGCCGAGCCCATGCCGACGCCGAGTGCAATGGAGGCCGCCGCACCGAGCGAAACCGGCAGCAGCCCCCACCAGCGTGCGGTACGTGGCTTGCCACGCGGGCGTGGGGCGACGGCGAGCCGGCCCTCGATCACCCCCGCAAGATCGAAGCCGAGGTTTTCCTGCGGCAGCTTGGCGAAGTCCGCCGCAAGCGCTTGCAGCGCGGCCAGTTGCAAGGCACACGGCCTGCACGTAGCGAGATGGGCGTCGAGTTGCCGGCGTTCGCTGATGCCGAGTTCCCCGTCGAGATAGGCGGACAGGGTCGCCATGTCCGGTGCGTGTGCGGTCATTTCATTTCTCCCCGGCGTGGTGTCGATAGTGGGCAAGGACGGCGACACGGGCGCGCGCGAGACGCGATTTCACCGTGCCAGCCTCGATATTTAGCATCGCCGCAATATCGGCGTAGCTCATGTTCTCCAGTTCGCGCAGCAGCAGGATTTCGCGCTGCTCGACGGGTAGTTCGCATAAGGCGCGCTCCAGCAGCTGAATGCGCTGCTTATCCGCTAGTTGCTCCTCCGGCAGCGGTGCGGCGTCCTGCGGGTCGAGGGCTGCGCCATCCGGCAGGCCGGTGTCGAGCGGGATGAACTCGACGGTGCGGCGGCGGCGCAGGAGATCGAGCGTAACGTTGCGCGCGATCTGGAACAGCCAGGTGCCGAAGCGCGCCTCCGGCCGCCAGGCGGGCAAGGCCTGATAGGCCTTCATGAAAGTCTCCTGCGTCAGGTCCATGGCTTCGTCGCGGGCACCGCTCATGCGCAGGATGAAGCGAAACACGCGTTCCTGGTAACGCCGTACCAGCAGGGTAAAGGCCTGCCGGTCACCCGTTTGTGCCTGGGCGGCCAGTCGTTCGTCTTCTGCATCGTCCGTCCTCGTTGTCATCCGCTACGCTATTCTCTTTTGCCTACTTCTTCCTGAAACGAACCGCGCAGGAGAATGTTCCCTGGCTGCCCGCCGCTAGTGTAGCGCTGCAATCTTGGAAGCAATAATAGGGGACAGACCACGGTTTCGGCGTGAGCTTCCACCTCGCCCCGCCCGGACTGAGCCGCATCGGCCCGGACGGCCGCCCGAAGAAAATCCGCTTCGGCGCCTGAGCAATAATAGGGGACAGACCACGGTTTCGGCGTGAGCTTCCACCTCGCCCCACCCGGACTGAGCCGCCCCGGCCCGGGCGGCCGCCCGAAGAAAATCCGCTTCGGCGCCTGGGTGCTGCCGGCATTCGGGATCATGGCCAAAGCCCGCCACTGGCGCGGTAGCTGGCTCGATCCGTGGAAAAACAGCCAGGAAAACAAGCTGGACCGCCAGCTACTCGCCGGCTACGAAAGCGACCTCGACTTCATCGTCGGGCACAGCCCGAACCCGGAACTCGTGGCACTCGCCAACTGGCCAGCCGAGGTACGCGGGTTTGGGCCGGTGCGCAGCGAGGCGGCGGCGAAGGTGGCTGGCCGACGGGAGGCGTTGCGGCAACTCGCTTGAAACACGTTGCACCCACTCGACATTAACTCACCCGCTCCGTATGCTGATGCCCTGAGAATCTATGGCAAAAACGCCATCGACTGAATAATAGGGGGCAGACTACTGTTTCAGCGCGCCAAAAACCGTGGTCTGTCCCCTATTATTCACTAATTTTAAAGTCAAATGCGGCGATTGAGCCCGTCAATACGTCAATAATAATAGGGGACAATAATAATAGGGGACAGACCACGATTTCGGCGGGCCAATGAGATTTGCCGCCCCCAAAATCCGGGAGGATCAGTGTTTCTAGCAGTCCCACGGTCAACCGGAAATTTCGGCCAAATTTGAAACCGTTGCGGTTGGCGGCTTTCCCGGCAAACCATTCCAACCCGGCGTATTCCATCCCCCTCGCTCGCTGAGCCCTCTGGCTGTACACACTCGTCCCGCAAGAGAAAGGGCGAGTTCCGCGCTGATCGCATAAAATCGGCGGATGAATTCAACGCCGAAACGCCAGTTCGCCCTGCAAGGGGCGGCTGTCATCCTTGTTCTCTCCATCGCCTGGCCTTATTTCGGCTGGAAAGCCGAAGCCATGCCGTGGCTGGAAACCAGCCTGGCCATCGGCGGCGTCGCCCTGTTTTTTGCCACGGTTTCGCGCCAGCCCTGGTGGTGGCGCGTCATCCACGGCGGCTTCATGCCGCTGGTCTGGTACACCTACGGGCTGGCCATCGATCCGCTCTTGTTCCTGCTCGCCGCCATCGGCCTGCTCCTCGTCTTTCGCGGCGCGCTGTCCGGACAGGTGCCGCTCTACCTGTCCAACAAGCAGACGGTCGCCGCCCTGGCCGACCTGCTCGTCGACCGCGGCCCGAGCCGTTTTCTCGACCTCGGCGCCGGGCTGGGCAGCACCACCGTACCACTCGCCGACGCGCTGCCCGACAGCCATTTCACCGGTTATGAAAACGCGCCGCTGACCTGGCTGCTGGGTCTCTTTTTCAGCATCGGTCGCACCAATATCCGCTGGCGCTGGGACGATCTCTGGCAGGCGAAGCTGGGCGATTACGATGTGGTTTACGCCTTTCTCTCCCCGGCGCCCATGCCCAAACTATGGGAAAAGGTCAAAGCGGAAATGGCGCCGGGCAGTCTCTTCATCAGCAACAGTTTTCCTGTCCCCGGCCGGACGCCGGATCGCATCATCGACGTCGATTGCACGCCGTCCCGTCCGCTCTACTGCTACCAGCTCTAGCCAGAATGCGGACCAGAAAGCCCGAGACCCTAGCCCTGACGGCAGCCATGGCCGGCACGCTGATCATTCTCTTTGTCTTTGTCGTCGACCTGGCGCTGGTCCGCCACAAAGATCTCGAAGTCGGCGAGCGCCGCCTGCAGAACTTCGGCATCATGATGGCCGAACACACGGCACGTACCTTTGAAGCCATCGACGTGCTGTTGCGCGACACCGCGAGCGATCTTTCCGGCCCCCATCGCGACTGGGAAAAGTGGGCGTCGTCACGAGGCTGGGAATACATCGCCCAGCGCCACTCGCGCTCGATGCCGCAACTGCGTGACCTCATCGTTTTCGATCGCCACGGCAACCAGCGCTTCATCTCCACGTATTTCCCGACGCCGCAGATCAACGTCAAGGACCGCCCCTATTTCGTCAGCCTCGAAGGCGGCGTCGAAGCGACGACCTTCGGTCCCTACGTCGGCCACAATTCCGGGCGCTACACCTATGCCCTCAGCCGGCGTCTGAACGCTGACAATGGCGTTTTCTCCGGTGTTGTCTTCGCCGCCATCGAGCCCGCTTACCTGCAGGACTTCTGCTGGCCGAACCGTCTGGCCGACGATTTCGAAGCGGTACTGATCAACGCCCGTGGCGAAATCATTGCCTCCTGCCGGCCCAGCGACATCAGCCGACAATCAGCCGTCCTCGGCGCCAAAGCCGGCACGGCACTGTTCAATGGCAAGTTGCGGGGCATGGTGCCGGCCAGCGGTTTGGCCAAGACCAATGGCCTGCTTGTCTCGGTAGCCGACGTTCCGGGCTTTTCCGACCTGCGCATCCTCACCGCCATTCCGGAAAAAACGCTGCTCGCCGCCTGGCAGACCCGGCTTGTCGAACTCGCCACGCTGGGCACCCTGGTCACCATCGTCCTGCTCGTCGGCGCCCTGCTCGTCCGCCGCCAGGTGCGCGAAATGTCCATCATGACCGACGAACTGGCGGCCAGCCACGATCATCTTGAAGAGCGCATCCACGCCGCGACCATCGAACTGGCCGGGCGAAAGGATGCCGCCGAACGCGCCAACGCGGCCAAGAGCCGCTTTCTCGCTGCCGCCAGCCACGACTTGCGGCAGCCGCTGCACGCCCTTTCGCTCTTCTCCGCCGACCTCCAGCATCAGGTGCGCAGCGGCACGCCGAGCGAGTTGCCGCGACTGGCCGAGCAGATTTCCGCGTCCACCGCCATGCTCGGCGACCTGCTCGACTCGCTGCTCGACATTTCCCGTCTCGATGTCGCGGGGATCAAGCCGGACCGCCGCCCTTTCCCGCTGCAGCCGGTTTTCGAACGGGTGGCCAATTCCTTCCGGCGCGCCGCGGCCGACCGCAACATCACGCTGCGTTTCCGGCCCACGCCCTGGTGGGCGGACAGCGACCCGCTGCTGCTCGACCGCATGGTTGCCAATCTCGTTTCCAATGCCTTGCGCTACACGCCGGTGGGCGGCCGGGTGCTCGTCGTGGCCCGGCGGCGCGGCGAGCAACTGTTGATCGAAGTACGCGACAGCGGCATCGGCATTGCCAGGGAACATCAGGCAGCGATCTTTGCCGAGTTCTATCAGGTCGGCAACACGGCCCGCGAACACAACAAGGGGCTGGGCCTCGGGCTTTCCATCGTCGACCGGCTGGCGCGTGCGCTCGACATCCAGGTCGCGCTGCGCTCGAGGCTCGGCGAGGGCACCACCTTTTCGCTGCGCGTTCCCGGCAGCCCGCCGGGCATGGTCGGCCAGCAACAGGAAAGTCCCGGGCAAAAGGCGGACAGGGTGCATTGCATCGGCAGTTCGGATGAAATGCTGGCCTGTATCGGCTTTCTTAAAGGCTGGGGCTATGCCGTCAGCGCCACCGATGGCCGCGACGGGGAACGCTCGCCGGAGAATACCGTGCTGATCACCGACGCCGATCTGGCCGGCAGGGTCAGTGCCGAGTTGGCGCCCGGCACGCCGCTCATCGTGCTGGTCGAGGCCGCCGGGCAGGCCCTGCCGGCCGGCGCCCATGCCCTGCCGGCACCGGTGCGCCCGGCCAAGCTGCGGGCGCTACTCAACCAGCTTCAAAAAACGCTCTCGAAGTCGATGCCGTAACGGGCGACGGCGACCAGCGCCTGGGTCCGGCTATTGACGCCGAGCACCTTGAACACCGCCGTCGCGTGGATCTTGACGGTGCCTTCGGAAAGTCCTAGCTGGTCAGCGATATCGCGATTCGACATGCCCCGCACCATGAGGGCGAGCACCTGGCCCTGGCGATCGGTCAGGCCGATTTCGTCGGGTCGCACACCTGATTTCGATGGCGGCACGGGTGTCATGTCATCGAGCTGCGACGAGGACTGACCGGTCGGCCGGAAGATGTTGCCGGCCAGCACTTCGCGCACTGCCGAGAGCAGCGCCTCGCCGGAAAACGCCTTGGGGATGAAGCCCGAGGCGCCGAGATTGAGCACGCGGGTGATGGTCGGCAAATCGTCGAAGGCCGAGACGACGGCGACCGGCATCGCCGGGTAACGCCGACGCAGGATGTCGAGGCCGGCAAAACCATCGATCCCGGGCAAGGCCAGATCGAGCAGGACCAGATCGAATTCGCCTTCATTATCAAGCACATTGAGCGCTGCTTCGAAATCCGCACTCTCCTGCACCTGGGCCCCCGGCTCGACCTGGCCAAGCAGCCGGACCAGGCCTTCGCGAACGAGCGCGTGATCTTCCACCACCAACAGTTTCAACATAGCCCCCCCTTATTCAACAGGGCGCTAATTTATCATTTTGCATAGGTTAAGTGGTTTAAGATGACAAAACACAACGAGAAGGAGACCAAAATGTCCGACAATCAAGTACACGACCCCCTCAATTTCATGCGCAGCATGTGGGGCAACATGGGCTTCTCGCTGCCCGGCATGGTCGCCCCGACTTTCGACGTTGAAGAGCTCGACAAACGCATCAAGGACATGAAGGCCGTCGAAGGCTGGCTGCGCATGAACCTGTCGATGCTGCAGATGACCATTCAGGGCCTCGAAATGCAGCGCACGACGGTCGGCGCCGTTGAAGCCATGGGCAAGATGGCCAAGGACGCGGCCAAGTCTATGAGCCCGGAAGCCGCCCCGGAAGCCCCGGTTGCCCCGCAGCCCAACTTCTTCCAGGGCGCGATCCACCCGGAAAACAGCCCCATTTCCGACGCCGCCATGTGGCCGTGGCAGATGATGCAGCAGATGCGCGAGCAGATGCAGCACAGCGCCGAAGCCGCTGCCCAGGTCGCCGCCAGCGCAGCCGCCGAGGAGGCCGCCAAGCCCAAGGCCCGGAAGCCGGCGGTCAAAAGGTAGTCAGCGTCCGCTCAGCGTTGTCGCCGAAATCAGCCAGGCGACGCTCTTGCCGTCACCACCCATGCGCATGGCCAGGATGCAGGCCGACGAGGTGGCGAGCAAGGGCAGCGCCGGATGGTCGTGCCGAGCAGGATCAGGGCAAAATCGGGGAGGAGGAGCAGCGCGGTGTTCATCGGCACATTTCAACCTTGAAACCTCAGCTGACCGCTCATCCCTGTCTGGTCTGCCGCGCTCCCCTGCCTTCGATGCGATTCACCCGTTGGCTGACAGCGCGACGCGGCGGCTGGCACGTCTGCTCGGGCCTCCGGC
>JAUYEI010000072.1 GCA_030691385.1 Azonexus sp. | reverse complement strand
AGGAAAACCGGGATGGCGCCCGTCATCATGATGGCGTGCAGGATGGACTTGTGGCAGTTGCGGTCGACGACGACGATGTCGCCCGGCGCCACGGTCGAGTGCCAGACGATCTTGTTCGAGGTCGAGGTGCCGTTGGTGACGAAATAGAGGTGATCCGAATTGAAAATGCGCGCCGCGTTGCGCTCCGAGGCGGCGACCGGGCCGGTGTGATCAAGCAACTGGCCAAGTTCCTCGACGGCGTTGCAAACGTCGGCGCGCAGCATGTTCTCGCCAAAAAACTGGTGGAACATCTGGCCAACCGGCGACTTCAGGAAAGCGACGCCACCCGAATGTCCCGGACAGTGCCAGGAATACGAGCCATCGGCCGCGTAATGGACCAGGGCGCGGAAGAAGGGCGGCGGCAGGGAGGCAAGATAGGCCTTGGCTTCGCGCTTGACGTTGCGGGCAATGAATTCCGGCGTGTCCTCGAACATGTGGATGAAGCCGTGCAGTTCGCGCAGAACGTCGTTTGGAATGTGGCGAGAAGTGCGCGTCTCGCCGTGCAGGAAGATCGGAATCTCGGCATTGCGATTGCGAATTTCGCCGACGAAGGCGCGCAGTTCGGCCAGCGTTTCTTCCGGCTCGAGCGCCAGTTCCTCGTCGTCGATCGACAGGATGAAAGCACTGGCCCGCGACTGCTGCTGGGCAAACGAGGTCAGGTCGCCGTAACTGGTGACGCCGAGCACTTCCAGGCCTTCCTTCTCGATGGCTTCAGCCAGCGCCCGGATACCGAGACCCGAAGTGTTCTCCGAACGGAAGTCTTCGTCGATGATGATGACGGGGAAGTGGAAGCGCATGTTGAATCCTTAAAATGCGGCGACCCGCCGCAGCGGGTCACAGAATAAGACGATTTCGTTACGGTCTGAGGTCAGATTTTCGGCAAGGTGACGCCGACCTGCCCCTGGTATTTGCCGCCACGATCCTTGTACGACGTCTCGCAGACTTCGTCAGACTCGAAGAACAGCACCTGGGCGCAACCTTCGCCAGCGTAGATCTTGGCCGGCAGCGGCGTCGTGTTGGAAAATTCCAGCGTGACGTAGCCTTCCCACTCGGGCTCGAAGGGCGTGACGTTCACGATGATGCCGCAGCGGGCATAGGTGCTCTTGCCGAGGCAGACAGTCAAAACCGAGCGCGGAATGCGGAAGTATTCCATCGTGCGGGCCAGGGCAAACGAGTTCGGCGGAATGATGCAGACATCCGACTCGATCTCGACGAAGGACTTCGGATCGAAGTTCTTCGGATCGACAACGGTCGAATTGATATTCGTGAACACCTTGAATTCGCGGGCGCAGCGGATGTCGTAACCGTAGCTGGAGGTGCCGTAGGAAACAATTTTCTGACCATTGGCTTCACGCACCAGTTCCGGCGAAAACGGCTCGATCATGCCGTGCTCAGCCGCCATGCGGCGTATCCACTTGTCTGATTTGATGGTCATTTTCCCGGTTCCGCTCGACAAAAAACAAAGGCGGGATTTTACCCGCCTTTGTTGGCCACCATGTATAAAAATCAGGTGTTCTGCACAACGATATTCGGGAATTTTGCGGTCATGTCCTTGGCCTTTTCACCAATCTTGACGGCGACGCGGCGGGCAATGGCGCGATAGATCTCGGCCGTACGCGAATCGGGCGCACCGACCACGGTCGGCTTGCCGCCATCGGCCATTTCGCGAATGGCCAGTTCCAGCGGCAGGCTGCCGAGGAACTCGACCTTGTAATCGGTGCACATCTTCTCGCCGCCGCCCTCGCCGAAAATGTGCTCTTCGTGACCGCACTTCGAGCAGATGTGGATGCTCATGTTCTCGACGATGCCGATAATCGGAATATTGACTTTCTCGAACATCTTCAGCCCCTTGCGCGCGTCGATCAGCGCGATGTCCTGCGGCGTGGTGACGATCACGGCACCGGTCACCGGCACCTTCTGGGCCAGCGAGAGCTGGATGTCGCCGGTACCCGGCGGCATGTCGACGATCAGGTAGTCAATATCGTTCCAGTTGGTCTGGCCCAGCATCTGGTCAAGCGCCTGGGCCACCATCGGGCCTCGCCAGACCATCGGCGTCTCGACATCGACCATGAAGCCGATCGACATGGCCTGTACGCCGTAGGCTTCGAGCGGCTCCATGCTCTGACCGTCCTTCGATTCCGGCTGCTGACCGGCCAGACCCAACATTTGCGGCTGCGACGGACCATAGATATCGGCGTCGAGAATACCGACCCGAGCGCCTTCCTGAGCCAGTGCCAGTGCCAGATTGACCGCCGTCGTACTCTTGCCAACGCCACCCTTGCCGGAAGCCACGGCGATGATGTTCTTGACGCCCGGCAAGAGCTTGACGCCAAGTTGCACGGAGTGGGCGACGATCTTGCTATATACATTGGCCGATACGTTGCCGACGCCCGGCAGCGTGCGCGCGGCGGCGATCACCTGCCGGCGGATCGGATCGATCTGGCTTTTCGCCGGATAGCCCAGTTCGATGTCGAACGACACATCGTTGCCATCGATTTTCACATTCTTGACTGCCTTGCCGGCGACGAAATCCTTGCCGGTATTGGGGTCGACCGCAGCAGATAGCGCAGCCTTGACTTGCTGTTCTGTAAGACTCATGAAAACTCCGGTTTTGGGGTGAGCAACGGGCAATACCCGAGTGATTTTGTCCAGTATACCCGAAACCGTTGGCGGAAATCAGCCCTGCTGGACAGTATCCAGACGATAACCCTGACCGTAGACGGATGAGAGCATGAGGCCGCTCTCGCCGGCCAGCCCGAGTTTTTTGCGCAGGCGACTGGCATGCGTATCGACGGTACGCGTATCGACCCCGGCATCGCGCGCCCAGACGCTGGTTAGCAGTTCATCGCGCGACAGCACGCGACCGACGTTGTGCAAGAGGATGGCGGCCAGCTCGAATTCGCGCTGGGTCAGATCGACATCGACCCCGGCCAGCTTGATGCGCCGACCCTCCATGTCAATCTCGATGCTGCCGAACTGGACGGTAGCCGGACGCGACTGCCGGCGGCGCAGCAGCGCATGAACCCGCGCCATGAATTCCATGTAGCGAATCGGCTTCGGAATATAGTCGTCGGCACCAAGGCGCAGGATGTCGGAAGCAGCCTCTTCGTCGGTGCGGCCCGTGCAGAAGACAACCGGAACGTCCCAGCCGCACTTTTCGCGCACCTGCCGGAGCACTTCGTCGCCGCCAATATCAGGCAGGGTCCAGTCGATAACGAAGAAATCAAAACTTCGCGTCTTGAGCGCCTCAATGCAGGAGCCCCCATCCGGAAACACTTCAACCTGATGCCCCTCGCTCTTCAACAGCGCCTTGAGCACTTCGGCCTGGCTTCTACTGTCCTCCACCACTGCAAAATTCATAACCCCTCCCGTTTCGCCGCGATTTTGCGCCCATCATGCGGCTTCGGCAATGATCCATCGATCATGTTTTACCAATCAGGCATACTGGTTTACGTTCCGTAACAATTGCCAGCGAACGAGGCCTTCGGGATTTGTGAATCGCCTCCCGGGTTCCTCGCGGTAAAATCGCCCATTATTTTTCCAGCCTTGCCCATCCATGTCGCGCAAAATACTCGTCACTTCCGCCCTGCCCTACGCCAACGGCGCCATTCACCTTGGCCATCTGGTCGAGTACATCCAGACCGATATCTGGGTACGTTTCCAGAAAATGGCCGGCAACGAATGCTGGTACGTTTGCGCCGACGACACACACGGCACGCCGATCATGCTGCGCGCCGAGAAGGAAGGCATCACGCCGGAAGCCCTGATCGCCCGCGTCCACGGCGAACATTCGCGTGACTTTGCCGGCTTTGGCGTTGGCTTCGACAATTATTACAGCACGCATTCCGACGAAACCCGCGACTGCGCCAATGACATCTATTTGAAGCTGCGCGCTGCCGGCCTGATCGAGACGCGGACCATCGAGCAATACTACGACCCGGTCAAGCAGTTGTTCCTGCCCGACCGCTTCATCAAGGGCGAATGCCCGAAGTGTGGCGCCAAGGACCAGTACGGCGACAACTGCGAGTCCTGCGGCGCGGCCTATGCACCGACCGATCTCAAGGAGCCGTATTCCGCCATCTCCGGCGCCAAGCCGGAACTGCGCAGCTCGGAGCATTACTTCTTCAAGCTCTCCGACCCGCGCTGCGAATCCTTCCTGCGCCAATACACGAGCCGCGACAACGGCGTACTGCAGCCAGAAGCCGCCAACAAGATGCAGGAATGGCTGGGCGCTCCGGGCGAGAACAAGCTGACCGACTGGGACATTTCGCGCGACGCGCCCTACTTCGGCTTCGAGATTCCCGACGCGCCGGGCAAGTATTTCTACGTCTGGCTCGACGCACCAATTGGCTACATGGGCTCCTTCAAAAACCTGTGCAGCAAGAACGGCCTCGATTTCAACGAATACTTCAAGCCGGATTCAACGACCGAGCTATACCATTTCATCGGCAAGGACATCCTCTACTTCCACGCGCTGTTCTGGCCGGCCGAACTGGCCCACGCCGGTTTCCGCACGCCGACCAAAATCTTCGCGCACGGCTTCCTGACCGTCGACGGCGCCAAGATGTCTAAATCGCTCGGCACCTTCATCACCTCCCAGAGCTACCTCGACACCGGCCTCAACCCGGAATGGCTGCGCTACTACTACGCCGCCAAGCTGTCGGCCAGCATGGAGGACATCGACCTCAACCTCGAGGATTTCAGCGCCCGCGTCAATTCCGACCTGGTCGGCAAGTACGTCAATATCGCCAGCCGCTCAGCCGGCTTCATCACCAAGCGCTTCAATGGCCAACTGGCCCCGGCGGCGGCCGATCTGCCGGCCATCAAGGCCATTCAGGAAGCCGCCGGCCGCGTTGCCGAACTCTACGAAACCCGCGAATTCGGCAAGGCGATGCGCGAAATCATGGCGCTGACCGATGCCGCCAACCAGTACGTCGATAGCGTCAAACCGTGGGAACTGGCCAAGCAGGAAGGCAAGGAAGTCGAGTTGCACGCCGCCTGCACCAATGCGCTCAATCTGTTCCGCCTGCTCACCGTGCTGCTCAAGCCCATCCTGCCGGTGGTCGCCGGCAAGGTCGAGAAGTTCCTCAACATCGCGCCGCTCAACTGGAGCGACACGCAAAGCCTGCTCGCCGCCGGCCATGGCATCAATACCTACGAGCACCTCATGACACGCGTTGATCCGAAGCTGATCGAAAAGCTGGTCGAGGCCAACAAGGAATCGCTGGCGCCGACGCAGGAGCAGCAATCGCAGCAGCGCCACGCCGAACATCAGCAGAACGAAGTGAAGGCTGAAAGCCCGTGGGAGCCGTTCTGCAACATCGACGATTTCATGAAGGTCGACCTGCGCATCGTCCGCATCGCCAACGCCGAACATGTCGAGGGCGCCGATAAACTCGTGCGCCTGACGCTCGATGTCGGCAACAACGAAACACGCAATGTCTTTGCCGGCATCAAGGCGGCTTACGACCCGGCGCAACTGATCGGCCGGCTGACCGTCATGGTGGCCAATCTGGCGCCTCGCAAGATGAAATTCGGGTTGTCGGAAGGCATGGTTCTGGCCGCCTCGGATACCGATGGCAAAACCCCCGGGATTTTCCTTTTGTCGCCTGATTCCGGCGCTCAACCCGGGATGCGAGTGAAATAAATTGACGCCATCCGGAATGGCCGGCGCAACAAGTAATTCCGTGTTGCGCCGCAGCAAAACTGTGACACAACTTAAGGTATCACTTTAACTTAACCAGCCAATCCAGCTACACCGTTTAGGCTTTTGGAACTATCCACAAAAACTGTGGATAAGTCTGTGAATGAATCAAGGGGTAAGTCGCTAAGTGACCGTTCCACAAGGATTTTCCTTACCCTGCCCGAAACTTGAGCTTAAGCCTAAGTAACTGATTTTAAACGAAATATAATTCACGACCCCAATCTGGCAAATCTATCAGCCAGAAAGAAAAGTCAAGCACCAAAACGCCCCAACTCTGTGCATAAGTCAAGCCTTGACTTTCGCTTTGTCAAGGCTATTTGATAAATATCAATACTCCAACCAACTACCAGCCACGCCCATGCTCAATCGAACCAATCGCCCACCCCGCCCGACCCTGACCGGCCCGATCTTCCTCTATGCGCTGGTCGACATGTTCGGCCTGGCCTGCGTCGGCATCGGGGCTAGCTGGTTTGCCGCCGGCAAGGGGGCGATTCTGGCCAATTTTCCGACGTCGACCGTGGAAGCCGTGGCCTGCACCGCCGGCGGCGTTGCCATCATGCTGTGGGCGGTGGCGCGCATCCTGCGCGAACTGGCGAAACAGTCGCCGCAAATGCAGGCCAAGTTCGATGCCTATATCGGCGCGCAGCACCCGGACAAGGTGCGGAAAGCGCCTGAAAACGAACAGGATTAGTCGGCGAGCTTGCCGCTTGGCTTGAGCCACGCCGGCAACTCGCGGTCGCCGGCATTGTCGATGATGTACTGGCGCACCAGGCGACGGACGACCTGGGATGAAGTGAGGTCCTTGGCGGCGCAGATTTCCTCGAAGAGCTTTTTCTTCTGAGGATCGATCAGGATGGTCAAACGTGCTGTGCGGTTCTCCATGATTTACTCTTGTTTGATTGGTGTTGCATCATATTAACATGTGATTAACATTGAAGATTTACAAGGGACTCATATAATGCTGCGCTTATCCTTCGAGCGCGCATGATCCTTGAAACCTCAGTTGACCGCTTATCCAGCCTTGGCCAGCCGCATGAATACGGGCCTTTGTGTCTTCGATGCCATTCACCCCTTGGCTGACAGCGCTACGCGGCCGCTGGCACGCCTGGTCGGGCGTCCGCCTTTGTCGCTTCTCCTTGCCGGC
>JAUYEI010000071.1 GCA_030691385.1 Azonexus sp. | reverse complement strand
GGCCGCTGCTGACTTCTCGCTCCGGTTTCAACCGTCGCCCTTTCAGCCACAAGGCGAGATCTCCCCGGGTAAGAACGCACTCCTTCTCTGCACAACCGCCGGATTTACGCCACTTCGCCTTGATCACGAGAGCTTCGCGGTCTCATGCCCGCTCGCCCTGCTCGGCAGCGCCTTTTATCCGCTTCTTGTCCATCGGCTCGCAGTTCATGCTCCACGCTTCCTCCCCACGCTCGGTCGCCCATGCTGGGCGCACAAATAAAAAAGGCAGCCTCGGCTGCCTTTTTTGATCCGGAATTCCGGAATTAGTGCGTGTGCTTGCGCAGACGCTGGATCGCTTGCAACTGGGCAACAGCTTGTGCCAGCTCCGCTTCAGCAACGGCGTAATCCATTTCTGCGTTCCGATTGGCAAGAGCTTCTTCGGCACGCTTTTTGGCGTCCAGTGCCTTGGCTTCGTCCAAGTCATGTGCACGAATTGCAGTATCAGCCAACACGGTAATCATGTCGGGCTGAACTTCCAGCATCCCACCGGAAACATACACCAACTCAAACTCGCTCTGGTTCGGCACTTTCAAACGAATGGTGCCTGGCTTGATGCGAGTCAGCAGCGGTGTGTGACGCGGCAGAATGCCGAGTTCCCCGGCTTCACCGGGAAACACTGCGATTTCCACCAAACCGGAGAAAATCGACTCCTCAGCACTGACGACATCACAATGAACAGTCATAGCCATTACTAGCTCCTATACGGCGTTGCGTCATTACAGCGTCTTGGCCTTTTCGAGGACTTCCTCGATACCGCCAACCATGTAAAACGCCTGTTCCGGCAGGTGATCGTACTCGCCAGCACAGATGCCCTTGAAGCCCTTGATCGTGTCCTTGAGGGAAACGAACTTGCCCGGCGAGCCGGTAAAGACTTCAGCCACGTGGAACGGCTGGGACAGGAAGCGCTGAATCTTGCGCGCACGGGAAACGGCGAGCTTGTCTTCGGGAGACAGTTCGTCCATACCCAGAATTGCGATGATGTCACGCAGTTCCTTGTAGCGCTGCAGGTTCATCTGCACGGCACGGGCAACGGCGTAGTGCTCTTCACCAACGACTTGCGGGTCGAGCTGGCGAGAGGTGGAGTCGAGCGGATCGACGGCCGGGTAGATACCCAGCGAGGCGATGTCACGCGACAACACGACCGTCGAGTCGAGGTGCAGGAAGGTGGTAGCCGGGGACGGGTCGGTCAAGTCATCGGCAGGCACGTAGACAGCCTGGATGGAGGTGATCGAGCCAACCTTGGTGGAGGTGATACGCTCTTGCAGACGGCCCATTTCTTCAGCCAGCGTCGGCTGATAGCCCACGGCGGAAGGCATACGGCCGAGCAGTGCGGAAACTTCCGTACCGGCCAGCGTGTAGCGGTAGATGTTGTCGACGAAGAACAGAATGTCGCGGCCATCGTCACGGAAACGCTCGGCCATGGTCAGACCGGTCAGCGCGACGCGCAGACGGTTGCCCGGCGGCTCGTTCATCTGACCGAACACCATCGCGACCTTGTCGAGAACGTTGGAGTCCTTCATTTCGTGGTAGAAGTCGTTACCTTCACGGGTACGCTCACCGACGCCAGCAAACACGGACAAGCCGGCGTGCTGTTTGGCGATGTTGTTGATCAGCTCCATCATGTTGACGGTCTTGCCGACGCCGGCGCCACCGAACAGGCCGACCTTGCCGCCCTTGGCGAAGGGGCAGATCAAGTCGATAACCTTGATGCCGGTTTCGAGCAGATCGACGGAGGAAGACAGTTCGTCGAACTTCGGTGCCATCTGGTGAATTTCACGCAGTTCGCTGCACTCGATCGGACCAGCTTCGTCGATCGGGCGACCGAGAACGTCCATGATACGGCCGAGTGTGCCCATACCGACGGGCACGGAGATGCCGGCACCGGTATTGTTCACTTTCATGCCGCGACGCAGACCGTCGGACGAACCCATGGCGATGGTACGGACAACACCGTCACCCAACTGTTGTTGAACTTCGAAGGTCAGGCCATCTTCTGCCATGCCGTTTGCTTCGGAAGCATCCAGCTTGAGCGCGTCGTAGACCTTCGGCATCGCGTCGCGCGGGAAGTGGATGTCCACAACGGCGCCGATACACTGAACGATTGAACCTTGACTCATATTCAAATCCCCAAAAATAAAAATCTACGCGTCACACCGCGGCGGCGCCGCTGACGATTTCCGAAAGTTCCTTGGTAATCGCAGCCTGACGGGCCTTGTTGTAAACCAGCTTCAAGTCGCCGATAACGGTCTTGGCGTTGTCCGAGGCAGACTTCATGGCGACCATCCGGGCAGATTGCTCGGAGGCCATGTTTTCTGCGACAGCCTGATAAATCAATGCTTCGACATAACGGATCAGCAGATTGTCGATGACTGCCTTGGCATCGGGTTCGTAGACGTAATCCCACTTGGTCTTGGCGGAGCCAACGCTGTCGCCAGACAGGGGGAGCAGTTGTTCGAACACCGGTTCCTGCTTCATCGTGTTGATGAAGCGTGTGTAGCCGATATACAGCGCATCGATCTCGCCATTCATGTAGGCGTCAAGTTGAACCTTGACCGGCCCGATCAGCTTTTCCAGATGGGGCGTATCGCCCAACCCGGTGACGTGCGAGACGACTTTGGCGCCGGCTCGTTGCATGAAGCCGAGACCTTTGTTGCCGATGCAGGTGGCCTGCAGCTTCTTGCCCGCGGACTCGAACTCCTTCATCTTCATGACTGACAGACGAAGAAGGTTCGAGTTCAGACCGCCGCACAGGCCTTTGTCCGAGGTGATCAGAATCATGCCGATGGCGGCTTGTTCACGATTCACCAGGAACGGATGGCGGTACTCGGTCAGAGCATGGGACAGGTTGCCTGCAACGCGCCGGATCTTCTCGCCATAGGGACGGGCGGCCCGCATCCGGTCCTGCGCCTTGCGCATTTTGGATGCGGCCACCATTTCCATGGCCTTGGTGATCTTGCGCGTGTTTTCGACGCTCTTGATCTTGTTGCGAATTTCCTTGCCGCTAGGCATGGCGTTCTCCTAGATCAGGCCCAGCTACTCTTGAAAGCGACGATGCCGGCGGCAAGTTGCTTCTCGGAATCGGCACTCAGGTCAGCCGTCGACTCCATGGTGCTCATGAGGTCGGCGCAATTCGCCTTGAGGTAGCCGATCATGGCCTTTTCGCATTCCAGAGCGCGCTTGACTTCAACATCGTCGAAGTAGCCCTTGTCAGCTGCGTACAGCGTGACGGCCATTTCGGAGATGCTCATCGGCGAGTACTGGGCCTGCTTCATCAGCTCGGTTACCAGACGGCCACGTTCAAGCTGCTTGCGGGTCGCTTCGTCGAGGTCGGAAGCAAACTGGGCGAAAGCGGCCAGTTCGCGGTACTGGGCCAGGGCCAGACGGACACCGCCACCAAGCTTCTTGATCAGCTTGGTCTGGGCAGCACCCCCGACGCGGGACACGGAAATGCCGGCGTTAATAGCAGGACGAATACCAGCGTTGAAGAGGTCGGTTTCCAGGAAGATCTGACCGTCAGTAATGGAGATTACGTTGGTCGGAACGAAGGCAGACACGTCGCCAGCTTGCGTTTCGATGACCGGCAGAGCGGTCAGGGAACCGGTCTTGCCCTTGATTTCACCATTGGTGACCTTCTCGACCCAGGCTTCGGAAACGCGAGCAGCGCGTTCGAGCAGACGGGAGTGGAGATAGAAGACGTCGCCCGGATAGGCTTCACGGCCCGGCGGACGGCGCAGCAGCAGGGAAACCTGACGGTAGCCCCAGGCCTGCTTGGTCAAGTCGTCATAAACGATCAGTGCGTCTTCACCGGTATCGCGGAAGTACTCGCCCATCGTGCAGCCGGCGTACGGTGCAAGATATTGCAGCGCAGCGGATTCGGAAGCCGGAGCAGCGACGACGATGGTGTATTCCATGGCGCCATGCTCTTCGAGCTTGCGCACGACGTTGGCGATGGTGGAAGCCTTCTGGCCGATAGCGACATAAACGCAGAAGAGGTTCTTGCCCTTCTGGTTGATGATGGCGTCGACAGCGACGGCGGTCTTGCCAGTTTGACGGTCACCAATGATCAGCTCGCGCTGACCACGGCCAACCGGCACCATGGAGTCCACACACTTCAGGCCAGTCTGCACCGGCTGGGAAACTGACTTACGCCAAATAACGCCTGGCGCAACCTTTTCCAGCTTGTCGGTCAGCTTGGCATTGATCGGGCCCTTGCCGTCGATCGGCTGACCGAGAGAATTGACCACGCGGCCGAGCAATTCACGGCCGACAGGAACTTCCAGAATGCGACCGGTGGTCTTGACCACGTCGCCTTCGGAAATATGTTCGTATGCACCAAGAACGACGGCGCCGACGGAATCACGCTCAAGGTTGAGCGCCATACCAAAGGTGTTGCCGGGGAATTCCAGCATTTCGCCCTGCATAACGTCTTGCAGGCCGTGCACGCGGCAAATACCGTCGGTGACGGATACCACGGTGCCCTGCGTGCGCACTTCCGATGCGCCTTGCAGGTTCTGGATCTTGCTCTTGATCAGTTCAGAAATTTCGGAAGGATTCAACTGCATGAAATTCTCCTAGTTGTTCAGCGCCGTAGCCATGGCGTCGAGCTTGCCGCGG
>JAUYEI010000070.1 GCA_030691385.1 Azonexus sp. | reverse complement strand
GGCCGCTGCTGACTTCTCGCTCCGGTTTCAACCGTCGCCCTTTCAGCCACAAGGCGAGATCTCCCCGGGTAAGAACGCACTCCTTCTCTGCACAACCGCCGGATTTACGCCACTTCGCCTTGATCACGAGAGCTTCGCGGTTTCATGCCCGCTCGCCCTGCTCGGCAGCGCCTTCTATCCGCTTCTTGTCCATCGGCTCGCAGTTCATGCTCCACGCTTCCTCCCCACGCTCGGTCGCCCTCACGCAGTTGCGCTTCACTTCGTTCGTCGTGATCAACTTGCGGCGGGACTTGCACCCGCAGGAGTGCGCCCGTGCCGGGCGCACAAACGAAAAAAAGCCCGGGAAACCCCGGGCTTTTTGCTGACGATTGCTCGTCTGATCAGTGACCGCTGGCGCCGGAAGCACCCAGACCGGTCTCCGAACGCAGTTGCTGCGACGGAAACAGGGCACGTTCCTTTTGGGCCTGTGCGGAGTTGTCCAGAATGGACACCAGCCAGATCGTAAAGAACGCAGCAGACATCGAGAAGATGGCGGCAGAGTTGTACGGGTACCAGGCCGATCCCTTCGGATTCAGCATGACAGCTTCCCAGACGGCGGCGGAGCCGATGGTCAGCACGACAGCGGTAATCAGACCAACGAAGCCACCGACCACGGCACCACGGGTGGTGCAGTTCTTCCACAGCACGGACATGAACAGCACCGGGAAGTTGGAGGAGCAGGCGATGGTGAAGGCCAGCATGACCATGTAGGCAACGTTTTCCTTCTCGAACGCGATGCCGAGAATGATGGCCAGCACGCCCAGAGCCAGGGTAGCGATCTTGGAGACGCGCAGTTCCTGATCGGAAGTGCAGTTCTTGTTGAACACGGAAGCATACAGATCGTGCGACACAGCGGAGGCACCGGACAGGGTCAGACCAGCCACAACAGCCAGGATGGTTGCGAAGGCCACGGCCGAGATGAAGCCGAGGAACAGGTCACCACCGACTGCCTTGGACAGATGCACAGCAGCCATATTGCCGCCGCCCTTCAGGCCCTTGGCGATTTCGCCACCGACGTAGAACTCACCCGGGTTGGCGATCAGGTTGGTGATGGCGCCGAAACCGATGATGAAGGTCAGAATGTAGAAGTAACCGATCCAGGTGGTTGCCCAGGCAACCGACTTGCGGGCTTCCTTGGCGTTCGGCACGGTGAAGAAGCGCATCAGGATGTGCGGCAGACCAGCGGTACCGAACATCAGGGCCATACCGACGGAGATGGCGGAGATCGGATCCTTGATCAGCGCACCCGGACCCATGATGGCATCCTTCTTGGTGTGCATTTCAACAGCCTTGGTGAACAGCGCCTCCGGCGAGAAACCGAACTGGAGCAGCACAGCCAGCGCCATGAAGGTGGCACCGCCCAGCAGCATGACAGCCTTGATGATCTGCACCCAGGTGGTTGCAGTCATGCCGCCGAACAGCACGTAGGCCATCATGACGGAACCGACCAGGATTTCGGCGTAGAGGTATTCCATGCCGAAGAGCACCTTGATCAGCTGACCGGCACCGACCATCTGCGCAATCATGTAGAAGGCGACGATGACCAGGGAAGCGGAAGCGGCGAAGATGCGGACCGGGGTCTGGGCGAAACGGTAGGACGCCACGTCAGCGAACGTGAACTTGCCGAGGTTGCGCAGACGCTCAGCCATCAGGAAGGTGATGACCGGCCAGCCGACCAGCCAGCCGATCGAGAAGATCAGGCCATCGAAGCCGTTGGCGAAGACGAGACCGGAAATACCCAGGAAGGACGCGGCGGACATGTAGTCGCCGGCGATCGCCAGGCCGTTCTGGAAACCGGTGATGCCGCCACCGCCGGTGTAGAAGTCAGCTGCCGTCTTGGTCTTGGACGCTGCCCACTTGGTGATGTAGAGCGTGCCGCCGACGAAGATGGCGAACATGACGATGGCCGTCCAGTTGGTGGCCTGTTTTGCGGTATTGCCGAGGTCGGCACCGGCGGCAATGGCGCCACCGGCAACGGCCAGCGCCAGGAAGCCGGCGAGGATCTTGGTGAATTTAGTCATCTTACTTCTGTGCCTCCTTGATGAGGGCTTCGTTGATCGCGTCGAACTCGGTGTTGGCGCGGCGAACGTAGATCCAGGTCAGGATGATGGTGAAAACGATGACGCTGACGCCGATCGGAACACCGATGCTCATGGTGTAACCCTCACCGATCTTCTGGGAGAGGAACTCCTTGTTGAAGGCGACGAGCAGGATGAAGCCGTAGTAAGCGGCGGCACTGACGATGACCATGATGATGGAGTAAGTGCTGCGCATGGCAACAAACTCCAGGAATTTCGGATTAGCTGTAATCCGATCTAGTGTGTCTTGCATTGATTTGCTCCTCAGATTTTGTTTGTAGAGGCATTGCTGCGAAGCGTAATTTAGGCGCAGCGTCTTACAGCTAACTTACAGACAGTTACAAAAATCATAACAAAGATCAAATCAATTTCCGGCCGCCAGCCAAGCCGGGCCTATCGAGTAAGGGACGGGGTCACCCCCGTCGCCCTCTCACACCACCGGACGTGCGGTTCCGCATCCGGCGGTTCATTGAACCTTGAAACCTCGGTTGGCCGTGGCAGATGGTGCGCCTGGGCGGGATGGCCGGCGCCAAGCGACGCCGCAGCAGGCTCATGCCTGCAAGAAGGAGCGACAAAGCCGGGCGCCCGACCAGGCGTGCCAGCGGCCACGTCGCGCTGTCACCCAAGGGGTGAATCGCCTCGAAGGCGCAAAGGCCTGTATTCAGGCGGCTGGCCAAGGCTGGATAAGCGGTCAACTGA